>CAYQBE010000085.1:0-20454 GCA_964415625.1 uncultured Clostridium sp. | reverse complement strand
CCCCTCATGAATGAGGGGTTAGGGGAGTTGATGTGCCGTAGGCACTTTCTTGTTACAAGTATACTTGACAATTATTTTCGCGTCAAGTAGTATGAATGTAGTAATTGTTACTGTAACGCATCCAACCTATTGAAAAGTCGCCTATCGGCGAGGGACCGGATGCCAACAACCGCTATTTTACTGGCCGGATGCCTTGCAGCAAAGTGCAAGACACCAGGAACAGTAACTGGTACAGTACATTAATCTATGCTTTGTTATTTATAGCAGGAAGGACCCGGCATGATCCATCAGACTTTTTTACATTTGCCCGAAGAAAAGAGAAACAGGATCTATCAATGCGCGCTGAAAGAATTTGCGGAGCATCCCTATGAAAAATCCAGCATCAACCGCATCATTGCGGAAGCCTCCATTTCCAAGGGGAGCTTTTATCAGTATTTTGATAATAAGGGGGATTTGTATTCCTACTGTATCGTCCGGCTCTACGAGATCGTTCTGAAGCATAAGTCCGAAAAGCATGAGCCGCTGCTGCAGTCCGGTCTGGGGAGCATCGTCGGCATCGGTCCGGAGCTGGCAATCTCGGAGAATCAAAAATGGCTGGAGCAGATCCTGACAGCGGACGGCGTTCAATTTTTGCAGCTATTGCCGAAAGCGCCCCGAGACCTGCGCCTGTACGCCATGATCTCTATTGCCACGGAGCTGGTCATGCCGGTGATCCGCCAGGAGCTGGAAAACGATCCGACTGTCGATCATACGAAAAATCTTGATTTTTTTGCGTATCTCATCAGTGTGAGTGAAATGCTGTCGGCTGATTACGGTTCGTTCATCGATGCAAATGTGGAGTCCATGGAGGCGCTGTCGCTGGAATATCTGCAGGCATTGTACGGGTATCTTATGAAAGAAAAGTTGTAGCCGGCTGGAAATTTTTCCACCTGTACGGTTGGATGATCTAAAGATCATCTAACCTGCACATCCATTCGCAAAAACTGAACACTACGGAGGTCCCCCATGAAGGATGTATTTCTACTATATGATACAAGCTGTTTTTTTGAAATCGTGATCCTGAATTATTTTATGAGCCTGACTGAATGCGAGATCATCTATTGTTCCCTTGACGGACAGCCGATCCGAGCGACGGAGGGGTATTCTGTCAATGCGGACATGGCCTTGAAGGATGTGGATCCTCAGCAGATCCGAAGCTTCATCGTCCCGGGCGGGGATATTTCCGCCATTGATACGGAAGAAGTCCGGGCATATCTGCGGGAGCTGAAACGCCGCCGGGTTCTGATCGGCGGCATCTGCGCAGGTGTGGATCTGCTGGATCATGCGGGGGTATTGGACGGCTTGGAGTCCACGCAGTCCGCCGATCGGGATCTTGTCAAGGACGGGCGTGTGATCACCGCGCGGGCAAATGCTTATGTGGACTTTGCGATTGAGACGGCGAAGGAGCTGGAGCTGTTCGAGGACGAAGCGGATCTGCAGGAGACGATTGATTTTTGGAAATATCATAGGAGGGCGGATTAGGATTAGGATTGGTTCGGGGCGTCAGGACGGGAAACGGGCTGAATCTGAAAGCCGAGTCCAAGCTGTTTGAAAATTTTCAAAAGTGTGCTCAGATTAGGCGTAGATTTTCCTGATTCAAATGTCAAGGTATAAGGCTTTGACGCTGGAATCACCCCTGCTTCGGATCTTCGGCTGTTTAGCTAATTCAAACTGTTTTTTGCTTCCGAAGTCTATTGACACGGCAGTACATTGACGATAAACTTATAAATGGAATGTTATAGTTACTGCGGTTCCCCGGTTATTGAGCAGACCGCAGCATATCGCAAATCGGATTTTTCCCAAAACTAAAATTGAGGAGGCAATACATTTGAAACAACGGATTTTTTCAGCGGCTTTAGTGCTGTGTTTATTCATATCTTCCCCGTTAGCGGCATATGCAGAGGAGGAAATCACTCCGCAGCAGGGCATGTCTTTGCAGCAAGAGGCTGCTTATGCGGAAGGATCCACATATGGGCTGGACGCCCGAGATAATGTGATCCCTACCCTGACGGAAGTCTATGGTGCCATGATTGCATTAAAAGATCAGGATGCTTATAAGGAGGGAACGCCCTGGACCAATGATGGGCCTTATTCGGACTCAAAGGGATATTATAGATGGAAAGGTGGAACTCTTGGCGGAGTAAATATCGTTGCTGTAGGCTGCGTAGCCTTTGCATTCATACTCAGCGATGCGGCATTCGGCAGCCTGCCAGCCAGAATGTACGCAGCGGGCGGATTTACATATGACGATATAAAAGTGGGGGATATCCTGCGGGTAAATAATGATGCCCATACGGTGATCGTACTCGAAGTGAGTGATGTAGGTGTAGTTGTTGCTGAAGGAAACATTTCTACAGGAGACCACAAAGGTACAGTCCATTGGGGACGGGCAATATCTAAGGAAGAGGTAATGAACAGCACCAGCCATTATATCACCCGCTACCCGGAAGGCTATGTTCCACCGGATGATCCCACTGCTAACGAAAAACTTGATGGCGGAACTCTTGCCGGAGGACTTAACTGGTTGTTGACAAATGCAGGTACATTGACTATATCCGGCAACGGAGCTATGCCGGACTACAGCAGTGCAGCAGAGCAGCCCTGGAACTCTAACAGCAGCAAAATTCGGAAGGTCGTGATCGGGAATGGTGTTACCAGTATCGGTGCCTGTGCCTTTCAGAACTGTAAGGCTCTTAGTGCAGAAATTTCCGCCAGTGTGACAACGATCGGCAACAATGCTTTCAACGGATCTTCGATTATTTCTGTGACCATTCCTTCCGGCGTGAAAACCATTGGTGACAGCACATTTTACATGTGTAAGAACCTTAGTTCGGTGACTATTTCCGAAGGGGCAGAAACTATTATCCAAAATGCCTTTTACGGCTGCACAAGCCTTACCTCTATCGCCCTTCCTGCCAGTATTGGGGAGGTGGGTGCCGCTGCATTTTCTGGATGCACGGAAATGACAAGTGCAACGTTTGCAGCCGGCAGCAAACAGGTGAAGCTGGGTGATAATCTGTTTACACAATGCTATAAGCTGATGAATGTAACGCTCCCTCGAAGTATAGACAGAATTGGTGAGGGAATGTTTCAGAATTGCCATTGGCTTGCAGGAGTAGAAATTCCGCAGGGCGCACAAAGTATCGGAGGGTCAGCGTTTGCATCTTCCGGACTGACCACAGTTATAATTCCGGACAGTGTAACATCAATAGGGATAGCCGCATTCGCAAGTTGTCCCCTGACCGATATCTACTTTACCGGTACCGAAGCGCAGTGGAACAGCATCAGTAAAATCGGTGACACAGCAACCGCAGTGTCAAAAGCAACGATACATTATAATTACGTCCCTGAACAGCCGACACCGCCCGATCAGCCCGCACCGGATACGGATATTCCATTTATCGAGAACGAATCCGGCACGAAGGGCTGGGACGCTATTAAGGAAAAGGCCGAAGCTGCTTCTGACGAAGCGCAGATTCCAGTAAATATGAACGGCGGGTCCACTGTTCCCGGAGATGTGCTTGACAGCATAAAAGGTCAGAATGTTACGATCTCTTTTGATATGGGAAACGGGATTATCTGGCTGGTAAACGGCAGGGATGTTACCGCAGACCATGTAAACGATGTGAATCTGTCCGTAGAGGTTGTACAGGTTGAAACATCAAATATCCCGCAGAATATTGTAAATAATACGGCAGGAAACCGTCAGACAAAGCAGATCCGTCTTGCTCACAGCGGTGAGTTCGGCTACAGTGCGGTGCTTCAGATCAATGTGGATTCGGCCAACGCAGGATTGTATGCAAATCTCTTCTATTATAATGAAGGAGCCCGCAGGCTTGAATTTGTCACCGATGACCAGATAGACGGGAATGGTACTGCAGAACTGACATTTACACATGCTTCGGATTATGTCATTGTCATTGATCGTGCCAGCATGGATGACGGTTCCGGCGGCTCCGGCGGAAGCAACGGCGGATCTGGCTCTGGCGGTGGATCCGGTGGCAACGGCGGCTCCGGATCCGGCAGTGGATCTGGCGGCAGCGGCGGCTCCAGTTCCGGCGGGGGGTCTGGCGGCAGCAACGGTTCTGATTCCGGCGATTCCAGCTCCGGCGGGGGTGCTTCCGGCGACAGCAATTCCGGTGGAGCTTCTTCCGGAAACAACAGCGGATCCCCATCTGCTGACGGCACCGGCACACAGGGAACAGAAAAGCGCTCTCCCATGACCGGTGAATTCAATATTGTAGTCGGCGGATCCAATTCTACTGGATCAGAACATGAAGGAAACGAGCTGAGTGTTCTGTGGCTGCTTGTGATCGGAACTGCCGGAATGGCAATAACGGTTAGGAATCGGAACAAAATAATCGGCCGATAGTCCGCAGGATCCGGAAGAAACATAATAGATAAAATGAACTTGGAGGGAATGCTTGTGCTGCGGCACAGGCATTTCTTTTGTATATCTATATGCATCCATTTTTAATGTACTGGCAGGTTCCGGTATACTTGAAATCCACTGTCTAATCTGCTATAGTTGTTGCAGGTTACATATTCACCGTGCATTATGAAAAAACTACCGGAGGGTATGAAAATGCTGCATATACATTTTGGTGATTACAAAGGAAAAGACTATATTTTTGATCCGGACACCTATTTTGATAATGCGTATGAAGACGAATGGCTGACAGATCCTCTCAGCAAAGAAATGGTCCGGGATATCGACCGTTCGGAATTGATTGGGCCGAATCTGGTGCAAAGTCCTGTGCTCGGAGCGATTCCTCCAGGCAGGCTGTCCGGCGGCGTAAAAACACTGATTTTGATCAGCCATGACCCGATGCATGTCTTTAACGCATCTGCCTGCGGTGAAAATTGTGCCGCCTGGCTCTTAAAGCTTGGGGCTATGATGGATGTTTCCGTGCGTCTCGGATACCTGATGCATTTTGGGGAGGAACCTTTTGAGATTGAGATTATAAATACCGGAAAAATCGTCAGAAACCAATCTGAATTTGTCCGCGAGATCATTACGCAAAACCTGTTGGAGGCAGAATGTCTATGAAAGGAATCTACGAAATCAGACTCTACAATAACAGGGTTTACTACAGACTGTATTGAATTTTAAAGGAGATAAAAAATGAGTCATTCAACGAATCAAACCCCAAACATCCAGCAAGTTATCGACCTGGTAAAATCCACAAAGGATCTGATCGAAAACCGGGAGATGGCCGGGCACATAAAAGAAAAGGGCCGGGCGGATTATGTGACCCAGGTGGACCTTGCGGTACAGGATTATCTGAAAGAGAAGCTGTATGCCCTTGACCCGGAGATCCAGTTTCTCGGGGAGGAGACCGGGCTGCAGGAAATGACCGGGGACAGTTTCTGGATCCTGGATCCGGTGGACGGGACTACCAATCTGATCCATGACTATCAGCACAGCGCCGTTTCCCTGGGGCTCTGCAGACAGGACGAGATTGTGATGGGCATCATCTATAATCCTTATCACAACGAGCTGTTTTCCACGGAAAAAGGGAAGGGCAGCTTTCTCAACGGCCGGCCCATCCACGTATCGGAGTCGGAGACACTTTCCGAGACGATCATCGCGCTGGGGACTTATGCTTACCGGCGGGAGCTGGCCGATGCCAATTTTGCCCGGTTCCGACGTGTATATGACCAATGCCAGGACATCCGCAGGATCGGCTCCGCCGCGCTGGAGCTGGCATACACTGCCTGCGGGCGGCAGGGCGGTTTCTTCGAGCCCTATCTGAATCCGTGGGATTACGCGGCAGGGGTTCTCCTCGTCCGGGAGGCAGGCGGAAGGGTCAGCGATTTTGAGGGGAATCCTCCGAGCGCTCGGAAGGGCGGAAGCATCGTCTCTACAAACGGGAGGATTCATGAGGAACTGCTGAGATTGCTTTAGACAAATCATGTCTAATTCGGAAAAAACGTCATTTCTCATTTTGTGTCGTGTTTTTTTTCTCTGATAGAGTGGTATGATCATGACAGTTCAGAACCTTTTCCATCGGATTGCGGCCGAATCTATGCGAAGGTTCTGAACAGCGATACGCTGCACAGTTTCTTACAGTTCACGGCGCCTTGCATTTTGCTGCGGGGCATTCAGTCAGGCACTTACGAACAATTTCTTGCGCAAAATGGCAAAATTCTCGTATCGTGCTTTTCTGGTTTATCCAGGTCAAGTTGTAAACTGTAATATACGCTGTATGCGAAAGGAGGAAGCCGCCGGCTATGGATCAGAAAAAAATCGGAGCTTTTATGAAAGAACTGCGCCGGGAAAAGGGGATCACGCAGGAAAATCTTGCCGAGACCCTCGGAGTCACGGGCAGGACCGTTTCACGCTGGGAGACCGGCTCCAATATGCCGGACCTGGATCTGCTGATCCGGATCGCAGACTATTATGATGTAGAGATCAGGGAAATCCTTGACGGAGAAAGGAAAAGTGAGAAAATGAATAAGGAATTAGAAGAAACCGTATTAAAGGTAGCGGATTACAGCAATGAAGAAAAAATGCGGCTGATCAAAAGGCTGCACCTGTTTTCCTGGGTGGGCGTGGTGTCGTTTGTAATTTTCTTAGTATTGGGGGCCATGGGGCTGGCCGACAGCGGGTATACGGAAGCAGTCGCTTCGTTTTGCGGGGGGCTGGCTTTTGGAGTCCTGCTGATCGCCGTTATCTATACGAGCAGGTATATCTCGAAGTTTCAGGCATTTAAGAAGCGGTTGCTGAAGCGCAGATAGGGATTTCGTATACCCAAGGATATGCCATCATGGTTATAATGCAATGGGACTGTCGGGAAATAGCGGTATGACCGCAAGATATTGCTGTGATTTATAACATTGTATAACAATATCCTGCAGGAAACCTGCATTTCCCGACAGCCCAATCCTATCATGTCCATTCGGCCGTTTCATAGGAGTATACGAACCTCACAATTTAGGAATTGTGCAAAAATAACTTGCCTTTTTGCGCAGTTCCTTACTGTCAGATCCGCCGCTTTTCTCCAAAGACCCCTTCTCAGCCTTCCACAACCTCCAGCGCTTCCCCGCCGATCACCCGAATCTGATAATCCCGGTACTCGCTGTCCACCCGGACCTTCACCTGACTGCCGTTCCGTTCTGCATACACGCGCATCACCACATGTCCGTCCAGATCCGTGACCTCCGTCTCCGCCTTTTCCTGTTCCTCTGGCAGGTACACCAGCAGCTTCACCCCTTCATAAAACGCGTAATCCGGGCGTTCCGTATGGGCTCCCACCGCAAGGACCGACCCCGGCCGCAGCATCAGCGGAAGGGAAAAATAATCGAACCGCTCCTTATGCCATCTGCCGCCTTCCGCCCGGGCTTCGGTCAGCAGGTTGTACCAGGTTCCCTCCGGCAGATAATATTCCACCTCGCCAGATTCCTTGAACACCGGCGCTACCAGCAGGGAATCCCCCAGCATGTACTGCCGGTCCAGGGTCTCGCAGGTGCGGTCCTCCGGAAATTCCAGGAACATGGGCCGCATCATGGGGATGCCCTCCTCGTGTGCTTTCACGGCCTGCCGGTACAGATACGGCATGAGGGCGCATTTTGCCTTGACAAATTTTCGGAGCACGTCGCAGGCTTCCTCGTCAAACATCCACGGCACGCGGTAGGAGCCGGAGCCGTGGAGGCGGCTGTGGGAGCTGAGCATCCCGAACTGGCACCAGCGCTTATACACATCCGCGGAGGCCGTATTTTCAAAGCCGCCCATGTCATGGCTCCAGAATCCGAAGCCCGCGCAGGCCAGGGATAAGCCTGCCCGCAGCGTTTCCGCCATGGACGGGTAGGACGCGGAGCAGTCGCCGCCCCAGTGCGCCGGGAACTGCTGGCCGCCCACCGTTGCAGAGCGGGCAAACAGCACGGCTTCCCCGGCGCCCCGTTCCCGCTCCAGCAGTTCAAATACCGCTTGATTATACAGGAAGGGATAATAATTATGCATTTTCACCGGATCCGAGCCATCAAAATATACAATATCCCTGACCGGGATCCGCTCGCCGAAGTCCGTTTTGAAGCAGTCCACGCCCATATCCAGCAGGGTTTTCAGCTTTTCCTGATACCAGGTGACAGCCGCCGGGTTGGTAAAATCTACGATCCCCATGCCCGCCTGCCACAGATCCGTCTGCCACACATCGCCGTTTGATTTTTTCAAAAGATATCCATGCTCCATGCCTTCCCGGAACAGCGGGGATTTCTGGCCGATGTAGGGGTTGATCCAGACACAGATCTTCAGGCCCCTGTCATGATACCGCTTCAGCATTTCCTTCGGCTCCGGAAATGTCTTCGCGTCCCAGGTAAAGTTACACCACTCGTAGGCTTCCATCCAGTAGCAGTCAAAATGGAACACATGCAATGGGATGTCCCGGTCCGCCATGCCCTGGATGAAGCCGGAGGTGGTCTCCTCATCATAATTGGTGGTAAATGAGGTGGTCAGCCAGAGCCCGAAGGACCAGGCCGGGGGCAGCGCAGGCTTCCCGGTCAGCTCCGTGTACAGGCTCACGGTGTGCTTCGGATCGGAGCCGTTGATCAGATAATAATCCAGCCGCTCCCCTTCCGCGGAAAACTGCAGCCGCTCCACCTTCTCGCTGGCGACCTCGAAGGAAACATCCCCCTCATTGTCCACCAGCACGCCGTACCCTTTATTGGAAATGTAGAAAGGGATATTTTTGTAGGCGATCTCACTGGCCGTCCCGCCGTCCTCGTTCCACATATCCACCACCTGCCCGTTTTTCACAAAGGGCGTGAACCGCTCCCCGAAGCCGTAGACGGACTCGTCCACATCCAGGGCAAGCTGCTCCGCCATATAATTTTTGCCCGTGTCGCGGTTCTGCATATACGCCATATTGCGGTAGCTTGTCTCCGTCAGCTCCCGGTCCCCGTCCAGAAAACGGATTCCCCAGGACGCGGGCCGCTTGTCAATGACCGCACTGGTACGCCCGCTCCGGTAAATGAGTTCCGTATCCGTTTCCTCGATCTGAACTCCGGGGTCTGTCTGCCGCACCTCCGCAAAGGGGCCGTGATAAGCAGCGCCTTCAAAATGCCGGATGGAGACCTTGATCACATTTTCCATGGGACTGCTGATGTAAACGGTCAGCATCCCTAAGTTCAGGGCATCGCCCCGGTTCCCGATGTGCTTGGACGGCACATAGACCGCAAGCTCCCTGCCGAACACACGGTGGTCCGCATATTCCACGGCATAGAGCGGGGTGATCTCCTTTCGTGTCATCCAATAGCCTGATGTAAATTTCATTTACAAAATCCTCCTTATTCCCATTTTTCAAAAATCTCTTAAAAAGCTGCCAACGGCCGTTCCTCATAAATACTACATTACAGCATTCATTCCAAATGTCAAGAAGGAGCTGCCGGGAAATGACTGTGAATCGTAGCTACGGCCTGACCGTCCGCAAATAGTAACGCATCCGGCCCTTGATCCATTCCCCAACAGCTCTCTCAAAACATCCGCCCGCCGCAGCCGGCGATTTCAAATCATATCCATCTGTGCGGCCGGATGATCCGATCCGCTTAACCTTTCACGGCTCCCGCCGACACCCCGCCGACGATATACTTCTGTCCCAGCACGAACACGATCAGCACCGGGAGCAGCGTCAGCATGATATCCGCCGCCACCAGGTTCCAGGAATTTTGGAACGCGCCGAAGAAATTATACACTGCCAGCGTCATGGGCCACTTCTGCGAATTGTTCAGATAGTACAGCGGCATGGTAAAATCATTCCAGATCGCCATAAAATCCAGTACAAACAGCGTGGAAACGATTGGCTTGAGCAGCGGCGCGATGACCTGCGTAAACAATTGCCACGGGGTACAGCCGTCAATGACAGCCGCCTCATCGATTTCCCTCGGGATGGTCTCGATAAACCCATACGCAAGGAACAGGCTCAGCGGGATATTGATCGCCGCGTACAGCAAAATAATTCCGCCCCTTGTATTGATCAGATGAAACGCCTGCATGACCTTCATCAGAGAAACGTTATTGATCGGCATGGCAATTCCGGATATGATGAAATAATACAAAAACCGGTTGATGCCCTTCATATTCCTTGAGATTACAAACGCCGCCAGGGACACGACAGCCACGATGATCACCACGCTGCCCGCCGCATACAAAAGTCCGTTAAAGAACGAAGAAATCAGTTTCCCCTGTTCCACGACGGTAGAATAATTTTCAAACACCCATTCCGTCGGAAGGGAGAGCGTCATCTTATCTGCCTCCGCAGAGGTCTTAAAGGAATTTAAAAACAGTACGACCAGAGGGATCAGGACGACAAGGCTGATAAAGATCGCAACAATATTTCCTATAATATGTCCTGCCGTCTTACCTATTTTACCCATTCGCCCTACACCTCCTTATCTTCCATGGACTTGATAATAAAATACAGCAGCGCCAGTACAACAAAGAATAATACACTGGACAGCGTCGTGCCCATGGCCAGGTCACCCTTGGAAAATTCTTTATAAACCGCCGTGTTGATCACGCCCGTCGCATTTCCCGGGCCGCCGTTGGTCAGCGAGTAAACCATATCAAATACCCGCAGGCCGTAGGTCACGTTCAGCACGGTCGCGTTGACCAGGACCGGCTTGAGCAGCGGGATCGTAATGCTTTTGAGCTGCTGGAAAAAGTTCGCGCCGTCGATGCTCGCCGCCTCATAATATTCCGGGGAGATCGACATGATCCCGGCGATCACAACCACCATGATATACCCCATACCCTTCCAGGTATCTACGGTCATGACCGTGGGGAATACGATGTTTAAGTCGGTCAGCCAGTTTTTCGCCAGAAAGCCCAACCCGATATCCTCCAGGAAATTATTCAGAAAACCGGTGGTTGGATGCAGCATGCTCTTAAACACCAGGCCGACTACAAGGTAGGACATGACCTGGGGCGAAAAGATGATCATACGCTGGAAATTTTTCATTTTGATAAACGGCCTTGTCAGCAATAACGCAAGAGCCAGGCCCACAACGGTTTTCGCGATGGTGGTAAAGACCGTGAATACCAGTGTATTTTTGATATACAGCAGATATTCCGAGTTCCCCTCGAAGATCCGTTTATAGTTATCCAGCCCTACAAAGCGGATCTCATTGGTAAAATTATTCCAATCCGTAAATGAATAGGCAATTCCTATGATGCCCGGCAGAAAACACAGCAGGAAAAACAGGAGCGCCGCCCCGCTGGCAAAATACCAGGGGTATAATTTTTTTCTGTTCATATGTTACTCTCCTTCCAGAGTTTCGGCCCGTACATGCCTGGCCACCGGCCAGCCCGCACGGCAGCCGGACGATCTTTGTTCGTGTACGGGCCTTTCTATTCAGATATCCGTTTTCCTACGCTTTCTTTATTCCCAGCCCGGATCCCTCTGCAGCTTGGCCTGCTCATTCCGTCTCTTGGCGATCGTGTCCACCACATCCTTGGGAGTCATAGCGCCCGTGTACATCGCCTCCAGATCCTTTCCTACATCCATCCACTGGCTGTCGATATAGTTTACAGAGGTCTGCACAACATTTGCCTTTTCCAGGGAATCAATAAATGCCTGATCTTCCTCCGTATATTTCGTTTCTACCTCCGGCCAGCAGAGTGCGTTCAGCTCTGGCTGTCCGGCCAGGCGCTTCTCCAGATTTTCCGGCCTTGCCAGAAATTCAAAGAACTGCTTTGCCTCTTCCGTGTACTTGCTTTCCTTATTGATAAAGTAAGCGTTGCTTGCCGGATTCACGCCGATCACCTGGTTGTCTCCCCAGGGCATTACGAAGGCACCCATTTCCTCGGTTGCCTTGAAATCCGGATAATCCGCTTCCACTTCCCCGCGGAAGCCCATTTCATTGATGATCATGCCATATTCTCCGGAAGCCATCGCGCCCTTCGCGTTCTCCATCGTATTGCTCAGATAGTCCGTCCCGAAGTAGCCTGCCTTCGCGCATTCGTCCAACTCCTCGATGATGTTCAGCAGATGAGGAATGGATTCCAGCTCAACCTCATTGGCATTCAGCTTGTCATAGATCTCCGGGTCGTCTGCCAGCCAGAGCCCGCCCGTCTCAAACAGCGGGAGCACCTGATGCCATCCGTTGGTGGTCGCTTCATAAATCGGCGTGTAGCCCGCGTCCAGCATCTTCTGGCAGATATCCTTCAGCTCATCATAGGTGGTCGGGATATCCAGCTTCAGTTCGTCAAAGATCTGCTTGTTATACAGATAGAAATACATCTTCGCGCCGGGAAATGTGATCCCGTATACCTTGTCATTGGCGGAAACCGCGGAGCGCGCGCTGTCCTCCATCCGGCTGGTCCAGTCCTGGTCTGTCAGCTCGACGCAGTACTGATCCATATGGATACTGGATGCCAGGCCAATGGGCGTATCCACACAGATGATGTCAGGCGCTTCGCCGGAATCCAGCTTCACCTTGATCAGGTCTCTCCACTGCGCGTCCGGAGAAATCTGAAAATCAACCTTGATCCCTGTCTCCTCCTCAAATTCCTTTGCCAGGTCCTGCACGATCCCCGATGTGGGCAGTCCGCTCTGGTGGCTGCCGAAGGTCAAAGTGATGCCCTTTCCCCCAGAGGCTTCCCCTCCGCCTCCATCTCCGTCACCGCCGTCGGAGCCGCAGCCCGCCAGCAAACCGGCTGTCAGAACCGCAGCCATAGAAAACCCAAACAATTTTCTCATCACATTATTTTTCATATTCTTTTCCTCTCTTAATATGTAACCAATTTGTGCGGCAGGTGGAATGCCTGCTCACAATTCTTTTGGTCTGTTTTTATAACATTTGCCTGGTATTTTATCGATAAAACAAGGTTTTTTGTATATTTTTATGCTAACACAAGCATAGGTTTGGCACAATGGACAAAACCAAACAGATGGTTGCATTATTTTGAACTATCTTGTATAATTTTTTCTAGTTGAACGGTTTTTGCTCATTTATGAGTAGGTTGGAGGCTCTTTAGAGCATCCAACCGTACAGTGGTACAGTGTTTCGCAGGGAGGGTTTGGTTATGAAAAAAATCACCAGACATTATTCACAGACACTTTATCTTTTTGTTATATATGGCTTTTTTATCCTGGTGCTGCTGGGGATTTTTTTTACATATACCTATTCCCATTACCGGGAAAATACACTGGAAGAGTCGAAGCGCAGCCTGGAAAATATGTGCGCCTCCATCACAAATTCCGTGGAAGTGCAGTTGGACAGCCTATCTACCATTTCCATGAATATCGTATATTCCAACATGGTCAAGACAAATTTCCGGGAATTTTCCAACGCATTCCAGAGGACCGGTGAAGACCAGGCCGAGATCGTTTCCTCCCGCCAGAGCGCGGAGGTCATTCACGATATCGTGACCGCCATGATCGGCGCGTACCAGTCGGCCTCGTATATCCGGCTCTATGACATGGACGGCTCCTGCGTGGAATCCGGGTACTGGCTGTCTACCTCCAGAGCAGATCTGGAATCCATGGCCTGGTATGAGGAAGTCATGGAACTGAACGGCTTTAAATACATCAGCGAGCCCAAAACCCGGAAGGATCTGCCTGCCACCGGAAAGAACCGTAATTCTCAGAAATTCATTTCCCTGATCCGGCTTTTTCTGAACCGGGACGGCGCTCCGGAAGGAATCGCGGAGGTGGCCCAGGACTGCGGGAAGATCTTTGTCTTGGCCTCCCAGTTAGAGGACAGCAACCCGGACATCCGGGTACAGATCTACAATTCCCGAAAGGAACTGGTCTACCCCTACACGGTCTTTGACATGTACGATTCCGAGTCCTATCATGATCTGATCGAAAAAAACGGGATCACGGACGGAAGCAGCAAGATCATAAAAAACAGCAGCGGCCAAAATATGCTGGCGACCTGTGAGACCATGGTGAAATATGGCTGGAACGTGGTTCTCCTGCAGTCGGAGTCGTCCATTTACCGGTCTCTAGAGGCTTTTCAGAAAATGTTTCTGCGGATCGGAGCGCTGTCCATCCTGCTCACGCTGTTGATCTGCTTTTACATTTCCAGGAGGTTCACGGTTCCTCTGCAGAAGCTGACGGCTGCCACGAAGAAGATTACCATCGACCGTGTGCTGGATGAAAAGAAGGTCAACCTGACCTCCGCCGACAGCAGCATCCGGGAGCTTTCCATCCTGTGCAATTCGGTTCGCGGCATGTACGATAAGCTGCGCTCCACATCCCGGGAAGTCCTGCTTCTGCGCAATGAGGAGACGCGAGCCAAGCTGCAGGCGACCCAGTCCCTGATCAATCCGCATTTTCTGTATAACAGCCTGACCAACATCAGCGCCATGGCGGAAGAGGACATGAATGAAGATATCGTAAAGATCTGTGAAGCGCTGTGCATCCACTTCCGGTACATCTCCGCCTCCGGCGAGATGATCGTCCCCCTGGGGAAGGAGCTGGAAAAATCCAGATCCTATCTGGAATGCATGCAGCTTCGTTTCACGGAAGAACTGGAATACACCTTCGACGTGCCGGAGGAGGTCCGGGAGGTTCCTGTTCCCAAACTGATCGCCCAGCCCGTCCTGGAAAATGCGTTCAAGTACGCGTTTGTGTGCCGCCCGCCCTGGAAATTGTCCATCGCGGCCCGGCTGGCCGGGGAGCACTGGCAGCTTCTGATCGAGGATAACGTGGGGACCATGACCGATGAAAAGAAGCAGGAGCTTCTGCGGCTCTATGAAAATCTGGATCTGAATGAAGAATTAAAGTCCATGAAGATCGGCGGAATGGGACTGAAAAATGTATATCTGCGGCTCCGCCTGCTGTACGGGGAGGACGCAGTTTTCCGCATCGAAAATCTGGAAGGAGAATACACCCGCTTCATTCTGGGCGGCAATATCCATCCGAAGAAAGGGATCGTACTCCCTGAATCGGCGGCAACAACGGATATCAGCGAATGAATCGGCTATACAAATGGGAGGAAATCATGTCAAACGTAAAATACAATTATGTGATCGCGGAGGACGAAAGCCTGATCCGGAGAAATCTGGTCAAGAAGCTGGAAGCTCTGGATCTGCCCTTACAGAAAGCGGGCGAGGCTGCAAACGGGGAGGAAGCCATACAGCTGATCGAAAAATACTGCCCCCAGCTGGTCATTACGGATATCCGCATGCCCTTGCGCGACGGACTGGAAGTGGTAAAATATTTATATGAAAATCATCCCGGCACCAAGGTCATTATCCTGAGCGGTTACGATGATTTCAGCTATGCCCAGAAAGCGATCCGGTATTCCGTGGAGGATTATCTGCTCAAACCCGTGTCCCGGGACACGCTGTCAAAATCCATCCGGAAGCTCCTGATCAAGCTGGAAAACGAATCCGACAGGCTGAACATTTACAACACGAAGCATACTTCCCTGAGCCCGGAGGCGCTCAGCCAGCTGATCCAGCAGTACCTTCTGGAAAATTATCAGCAGGAGATTTCCTTTCAGGAGCTTGGGGAAAAGTTTGGTTTTACTCCGGAATATCTGGGGAAAATATTTAAGAAATATGCAGGCGAGACCCCCTCAAAATACCTGACAAAGCTCCGCATGAACGAGGCCAAACGGCTCCTGATCCACGAGCCGGGTATGGAGATCCAGAAGATCGGGGAGCTGGTGGGATATAAGGATGGATTTTATTTCAGCAGGGTCTTCAAAAGCTATACGGGGATGCAGCCCAGCGAATTTCGGGGCAGGAATATGGGGATGTAGGAGCATCCGGCCGTACAGCAGGCAATCAATTTGCTGCGCAAATTGGTTACATAGAAGGAGGTATATGCAATGGGAACTTACCTGAATCCGGGCAACAGCGGATTTGAAGCGATCCGAAAAACTTCATATGTAGATAAATCCGGAATGATCAGCCTGATCAACCAGACCATCGGAACCACCCATAAACTGACCTGCGTCAGCAGGCCCCGGCGGTTCGGGAAATCCTTTGCCGCCCAGATGCTCTGCGCGTATTATGACAAAACCTGCGATTCAGCCGCACTGTTTGACGACCTTTCCATCGCCCGGGATCCGCAGTACAAGGAACATCTCAACCGATTCGATGTCATTTACCTGGATATGACCGGTGTGATCGGGGAGACATCCGCCGGGGACATCGTGCCATTTGTGAAGCGAAATATCATCCGCGAGCTCTCGGAGGCATATCCCAATCTGAAAGAGGAGGAGGGCTTTGTTTCAACCCTGGTCAATGCCGTGGCTCTGGCGGGGCGCAGGTTCATTGTGATCATTGATGAATGGGACGCGCCGATCCGGGAAGCCGGATGCGGTTCGCAGGCGCAGCGGGACTATCTGGAATTTCTGCGGACTTTATTTAAGAACAGCGGGGCGACTTCGCAGATCATTGCCGCCGCTTACATGACAGGGATCCTGCCGATCAAAAAAGACGGCTCCCAGTCCGCAATCTCCGACTTCCAGGAATTTTCCGTTCTTGATCCGGGCAAATACGCCGCATTTACCGGTTTTACGGAGAACGAGGTGGAGACATTGTGCGGCATTTATCATATGAGCTTTGACGAGGCAAAAAGCTGGTACGACGGATACTGCTTCGACGAGGTTCATTCCATATACAATCCCTATTCCATTATGAGCGCCCTGCAGAGCGGAAAATTCAAATCCTATTGGAAAAAAACTTCTGCGGCGGAAGCGCTTCTGACCTATATTGATATGGATGAGGAAGGGCTTCAGGGAGAGATTGCGAGGCTGGTCAGCGGAGAAGAGATCGAGGTTGACATAGACGGCTTTGAAAATGATTTCCAGACGTTTAAGGGGAAAGATGATGTATTGACGCTTTTGATCCATCTTGGATACCTGGCATACCGCGAGGAAGAGCAGGGAACCGGAATGGTCCGGATTCCCAATAAAGAGGTACGGCTTGAATTTCATCAGATTCTCCGAAAAGGGAAGCACCGGGAGCTGCACCGCCTGATCCGTGAATCTGACCTCCTTCTCGAAAAAACCATACAGGGGGATGCGGACGGGGTGGCAGAGGCGATCGCAAGGATCCACGATTCGAATTACGCGCCCCAGTTTTATAACAATGAACAGGCATTGCGGGCTGTGGTAAGATATGCCTATATTACATGTATCGATCAGTACGCGAAGATCGAAGAGCTGCCGTCCGGGCATGGATGTGCAGATATCGTATACCTTCCGAAATGGCGTTCCGCCCTGCCCGCACTTCTCATTGAGCTGAAATGGAATAAAACCGCGTCAGGCGCCATCGCGCAGATCAGGGATCGGAACTATCCAGCCGTGCTGGAAGGGTTCGGCGGCGAGCTGATCCTGGTGGGCGTGAATTATCATGAAAAAACGAAGGTACATTCCTGCGTGATCGAAAAGCAGGGGGGCCGATAGGAATATTGGAATAAAAAGCGGCAGAGCGAGCTGAAAATGATACTGAGCGCTAGTATAATCCAATATATACTCATAAACGAAATTAATTGCCGTTTTATATTGTCATAAATCAAGCGATGTGGTATAGTGCATTTATTGGAGGACATATGCTATGAAAGCAAAAAAACATTTCGATAGGCTCCCAAAAGAAGAACGGCAACTTATTGCGTTAAAGGTTGTCAAGGCAATCTATGAGTACCTGCAGCTATTTCTTTCTCCGATTATCGCAAGACGCATCATCAGTGCGATACTGATAATCGCTGATGTCCACAGTACCGACATCACCCAACTTACTGGCCTATGTGAGCGCAGCATCCGCGACCTCAAGAACCAGATTGCCGTTGGCGATACTGACGGCCTTTTTGAAATCAGGAGCGGCAGGGGACGCAAATCCAAATTCAAGGATGTTGAGCCCCAGATAGTTGAAGAGATTGAAAGAGGGAACTACCAGACCCTACAACAAATCGCCGACATGGTTCAGGAGAAATTTGGCATCCATGCATCCATTATGGCTGTCAGCAGATTTCTAAAAAAAACGAAATCCGCAAGCTGAAGGTTGGCTCAATACCTGCCAAAGCCGATGCCGCGAAACAGCGCAGCTTTTATGATGGTGTGCTGCATCCCCTTATGAAGAAGGCTAAAAGAAAGAATAGTGCCCATGTTCTGCTCTTTATGGATGCTTCTCACTTTGTTCTTGGATGCGACTTCCTTGGCGGTGTCTATTCAAAAGCCCGTAGGTTTGTCAGAACGTTTTCAGGCAGGCAGCGGTACAATGTTCTTGGTGCGATCAATTTTGTGACCGGGAAAGTCCATACTGTAACGAACGCCACATATATAACTGCGACAGAAATATGTCAAATTCTGAAGACAGTTGCTACAGAATATCCCGGCAAGAAAATACATATCGTGTTAGACAATGCCCGGTACCAGAAATGCGAGCTGGTCACCTCCAATGTCATTAACTTAAGACTCCGCCATATTGATATAGTGCATATTTGTACATATTCTGACTATGCAAAATTTGTTTTGGCACCTTAAGTTAATGACATTGGGTCACCTCGCTCGCCAAAGAGCTTGGGATCGACCTGGTATATCTTCCTCCGTATAGTCCGAACCTTAATCTCATAGAGCGGCTTTGGAAATTTACCAAAGGTAAACTCCGCGTAAAATATTACAACGACTTCAATTCGTTTAAGGATGCCATAGATTCAATCATTGATGGTACAGACAATATTTTCAAGGTTCAGGTCGCAAAATTGATTGGGGAGAAGATTCAGCTATACGACAACCTGGTTCCGGTATGCGAGAACACATTCTCTGCCAAAAATCAAGAAATAAAGCAGGCTGCATAAATTTGGCAATTCATTTCGTTAATGAGTATAATTACCTCTATGTTTCGTGCAGGATAAATTTTCATATGCAAGGCGGAGGAATGAGGCGTAGCGGTGGCTACGTCGATTGACGACAACGCAGCAGAGGGAAATTTAGCCAATCGAAACATAAGGTTAATTATATTGGATTATACTAGTACAGCGGTTCGCAAATACTCATATACTAAGCACTCGTTATTTGTGCCATTGCTGCGTTGTCGTCAGTCAACGATGCCACCGCATCGCCTCCTTCCTCCGCCTTGCACTGACACAAATATCAAGCACTTAGTATACGAGCATTTACGAAACGCTGTACTAGTAACTCTGCCGCTCAGATATGTCAGTTATTTTTCTATAGTACCGTATCATCTGCCGTTGCTTTCTGATCATCATGTTCCAACAAATAAAGTATAAATCTCATCCACTGTTTTTTCGGGATTTTCTATAATGAGATTGTAAATCGGAAGAATCTCCTCGGGTTCGGTCTCCATCTCATTGGCAATCACTGTAAGAGATTTATTTCTGGCACATTTTTTCCAGACCATGGTGATGCGGTCGGTCAGTCTTTCCTTTTGTATTTCTTCCTTCATTTCTTCTTTTATTACTTTTTTTATTGCTTTGGTTTCCTTATTTAATTCTTCTTTCAGCTTCTTGTCAAATTTCTCCTGTACGATTTCCATAAATATATCACTCATACCATTTACCTCCTCAAACAATTTTTGATTTGCGCGCATGATCGTCTCTATGACTGCCTTGTGAAGATTATTTTTTTTATGCTCTACATAATCTTCAACCAGAAGCTTCGCATTTTCCCGCGTGTCAAGCTTATTGGTAAGGCTTCTCAGCCATAGATTCTCTTTCCTGGATAACTGTCTGGTGACAAGGATCTGGATTGGGATCTTGTCGCCTGTGACGGAGTATATTCCATCCTCCACCGCTTCTACCGTATATTTCCTCACTTCCCGCAGATGCCGGATCAGCTCCCGGGGATAGCTTTCCGATACGAGGGTGATCGTAAGCTCCTCCAAATGGATTTCATTTACAGCGGCCGTGTCCGATTTGTAAAAACAGGTATATCCGTATACCTTATAAAAATCGTCAACGGAGAGGGAATCGTCAGGCGATTTGTACTCGATAATATTCCTTTTTTTGAAAAATCTCCCAATGTTCTTTTTTACGGGACGGTCATTTTCTTTTTTGATGATCAGGATGTCAATCTGCATGGGCTTTTTGCTCAGCAGATGCTCACTTTCAAACTCCAGGTTATCCGCGTCGTCCAGCAGTTCGATCTGAATACCCGCGAAAAATGCGGGATGCCAGTAGATTGTGCCGGTTTCTTTGTTTGTCTGCTCCATAGAAAACCTCCTTATTCTGTTTTTTCAGGAGATTTTCCTGTCCCTGTTCAGAAAATCTCCTGCTTATCTGGATAAAAGCACGAATTTTCTGAAAGGGCAGGGGTTGGAACCCCTTGTGTTGATCTGTCATAGATATAACGGAAACTGTTGTTCCGATATAAATGAACTTTAAGAAAATATGCTTTGATTTATTCTAGCATACTGGCCCGAGAGAACACAAGTGAAAATTTTGCCAGCTGTGCGGTTGCGATTCGACAGGTCATTTTCATGCAATTTATTGCAATGAA
>CAYQBE010000084.1:0-20523 GCA_964415625.1 uncultured Clostridium sp. | reverse complement strand
TGCTTCGCAGATGGCGGGCAAGTAGGCAATCAATTTGCTACGCAAATTGGTTACATATTGTCGAGGAGGAAAAAACATGAAAATCAAAAGAATGGCAGCACTTTGTATGTGCGCGGCAATGACTGCATCCCTTGCGGCATGCGGAGGATCGGGAGACAGCGGGTCGTCAGAGGGCGGTAAGGATCAGGGCGGAAAGCTCTCTGTCATGATCTGGGACAACTATCAGGAGCCGGGCCTGAAGGAGATCATTGCCGATTTTACAGAGGAGACCGGGATCGAGGCGGAGCTTCAGGTGGTACAGTGGAATGAATACTGGACACTGCTCGAGGCAGGCGCACAGGGCGGTGAGATGCCGGACGTATTCTGGATGCATTCGAATGAGTCCCAGAGGTATATGTCCAATGAGATCCTGCTGGATCTGACAGAGAAAGCGTCAGGGAGCGAGCTGGTAGATATGTCAAAATATCCGGAGGAGATCAAGGAACTGTATACTTATGACGGAAAGGTTTACGGCATCCCGAAGGACATCGACACTGTCGCGCTGTGGTACAACAAGACCATGTTCGACGAGGCAGGGGTGGATTATCCGGACGAGACGTGGACCTGGGATACCGTGGTGGAAAACGCAAAGAAGCTGACGAAGGAGGACGGCAGCCAGTACGGGATCGCCATCCGAAATGACAACAACCAGGAAGCATATTACAATATCGTGTATGATATGGGCGGCGAGATCATTTCCGAGGATAAGAAGGCCTCCGGTTATGATGATCCCAACACGATCAAAGCGATGCAGTATATTGAGAAGCTGATCCAGGATGGTTCCATGCCGAGTATGGAGACCATGTCGGAGAACAACCCGGACATCCTTCTGAAATCTGGAAAATCTGCGATGTCCTTCCACGGTTCCTGGATGATATCGACCTTTAAGCAGGAGGACTATATCAAGGAAAACTGTGACTGTGCGGTGCTGCCGATGGATGCGGACAGCGGCAGGCGGGTTTCCATCTACAACGGCCTCGGCTGGGCAGCAGCTGCCAATGGGGAAAATACGGAAAATGCATGGAAGCTGATCGAATATCTGGGTTCCGAAAAGGCACAGCAGAAGCAGGCAGAGCTGGGAGTCACCATGTCCGCATGGGACGGCACCTCTGATACCTGGGCGGGCTGCGCGCCGGAATTCAATCTGCAGGCATATCTGGATATGCGGGACGACATGGTGGTAAGGCCGTATTCCAGAAACACAGTGACCTGGGAGAACAGGGCGAGCGAGATCTTCAAGGAAGTATACAGCGGCAATATGAGCATGGAGGATGCATGCAAGCAGGCCGCAGAGGAAATGAACGAGACACTTTCCGAAGAATAAGGGAAAAGGAGATGAGAGGAAATGGCGAAACCAAAAAAGAAAGTCACCAGCCAGGAGCGGAATGAATTTATCTGGGGATGGATCTTTATCATCCCCACCATGCTGGGACTGATCATCCTGAATATCATTCCGATCTTTCAGACAATCTATAAAAGCTTCTTTAAAACAGGAGATTTCGGACGGGGAAATATCTTCGTAGGGATGGAAAATTACCAGAAGCTGTTCAGCGATACCCAGGTATGGCAGGCGCTGCTCAATACGATCAAATACGCGCTGATGGAGGTTCCGTTTTCCATTATCATTTCGCTGGTGCTGGCGGTGCTGCTGAACCGGAAAATGAAGGGGAGAAGCGTATACCGCACGATCATGTTCCTGCCGATGGTTGCGGCTCCGGCTGCAGTCGCCATGGTATGGAGATGGTTGTTCAACTCGGATTTCGGACTGCTCAACCATGTGCTGGGGACAAAGATCAACTGGATCTCCAGCCCGGACATTTCCATTTATTCCATCGCGGTGATCGGGATCTGGTCCATCATCGGTTACAACATGGTGCTGTTCCTTTCCGGACTGCAGGAAATTCCGGGGGATTATTATGAGGCGGCAAGCATCGACGGGGCGACCGGGATCAAACAGTTCTGGCATATTACCTGCCCGCTGCTTTCCCCAACGATCTTTTTCGTGCTGATCACCAGGATCATCGGGGCGCTGCAGGTATTTGACCTGATCTTCATGGTAATGGACAGATCCAGCCCGGCGCTTACGAAGACACAGTCACTGGTATATCTGTTCTATGAATATTCCTTCCGGCAGAAGGATCAGGGCTACGGCTCCGCGATCGTCGTGCTCCTTTTGACGGTCATCATGATCGTGACCGTGTTCCAGATGGTCGGCCAGAAGAAATGGGTTCACTACAATTAGAGGAGGAGCGGTTATGGAAGCAAAGAAAAAAATATCAACCGTTGTCATACATGCAGTCTGCGTCCTGGTGTCTGTCACCATGCTGATCCCGTTTTTGTGGATGGTGCTGACCGCATTCAAATCCGTACCGGAATCTACCCAGGTGGATCCGTTCATCTTCTTTCCGACGGTATGGAGGAAGGATGCGTTTATCGCGGTCATGGAAAATATGAATTTCCTGCTGCTGTATAAAAATACGTTGCTGCTGATCTTTTTCCGCGTGCTGTGCGCGGTGCTGACCGCGACTCTGGCGGGCTATGCGTTCGCGCGGCTGAACTTTAAGGGGAAGAACTTTATGTTTTCCCTGGTGCTGTTCCAGATGATGATCCCTTCCCAGATCTTCATCATCCCGCAGTACATCATGGTCAGCAAGATCGGGGCGCTGAACTCGATTTTCGGACTGGTATTTCCGGGAATCGTTACGGCATTTGGAACCTTTCTTCTGAAGCAGGCGTATATGACGCTGCCGAAGGACTTGGAAGAAGCGGCAAGGCTGGACGGATGTAATATCCCCCAGACGTTTCTGTTCATCATGGCGCCGCTGGCACGTTCCAGCATGGTGGCGCTGGGGATCTTTACCGCAGTGTTCGCGTTTAAGGATCTGATGTGGCCCATGATCGTAAATACGGAGAAGGATATGCTGACGCTGTCCTCCGCACTGGCAAAGATGCAGGGACAGTACGCGACGAACTTTCCGCAGCTGATGGCGGCGTCACTGATCGCGTGTCTGCCGATGATCGTGATCTATGTGATCTTCCAGAAGCAGTTTATCGAAGGGATCGCGACCTCCGGCGGAAAGCTGTAGGAGCGGCTGCGGGGCGGACGAGGGCGATGATATGAAACTGATATCCGGATATAACGGAACCGGGCGTTATAAATGTCTGGAGGATGTGCCGGAGGAAAGGGCAGAGCTGTCCCTGATGCACTGCGGATGGGAAAGCTGTGTGCGCGCAAACCGGCGCAGTCAGGATCTGAAAGACAGCTATGTTCTTGGATTTGTGAGAAATGGCATCGGTTCCCTGGGGATGGACGGAGAAGTGTACCATCTGGAGCCGGAGGATGTGATCCTGGCGCTGCCGGGCAGAGAGATCTGGTATGAGACGGAGAAATGGAAGCCCTGGACCTATATGTGGATCGGGTTTTCCGGAATCTGTGCGGAGGCGATCCTGGCCAGTGCGGGATTTTCGGGAGCGAAGCCTGTGCGTAAGGTACGGTGTGCCCCTCAGATCGGCATTTATATTGAAAGAATCCTGGAAGCCTACCAGCCTTCGGATCAGGACAGACTGAAACGAAACGGCATGCTGCTGCTGATCTTTTCAGAATTGATCCGGGACTATGAAGAGCATTCCTCCAGGCAGGGATCGGCCTGGAGGAATCCAGGAGCTGTGTATGTGAAGGAAGCGGTGCGTTATATCGATCTGCACTATAATCAGAAGGTGCAGATCCGGGAATTGGCGGACTATGTGGGGGTGAACAGGAGTTACCTCACGAGCAGCTTTCAGAAAGCGCTGGGCTGCTCCCCGCGCGCCTACCTGATCAGGGTCAGGATGGAGAAGGCGCGGGAAATGCTGGCGGGGACAGACATGCAGATCAGCGTGGTGGCTGCTGCAGTAGGATATACGGATCCGCTTGCCTTTTCAAAAATATTTAAACAGAGCTATGGTATGAGCCCAAGAACCTACCGGAAGATTGCCGGGAGGGAGGAAGAGGGCTGAACGGATGAGAAAACGGCCGGTATCTTCGAAGGAGGATGCCGGCCGTTTTAGTCCGTGCGGGGAAAGTCGCTGCGCGATTCCCATACAAAGGATATCAGATATTCAGCAGATTCCGGAAGGCCTTTAAATACGTTCTGCTGACAGGAATCTCTTCTTTTTGCCCTTTAACCCGGATGTTATAAGTGGAATTGAACATGGGATAGATCGCGTCAATCTGATTCAGGTTGATGAGATATCCTTTATGACAGCGGAACCAACCATAAGGGGACAGATTCGATTCCCAGTAGGCAATACTGTGCCGAAGGAGATACTCTCCGGATTGTGTGACAAGGATCAATTCCCGAAGTACCATTTTAATATACTGTCCTTCCTCCGGACGGATGATATAGAATTGCCCGTTTTGATTTGCAATAATGCGGAATTCTCCGGCGGACGTGTTTTTTTCGGGGACGGTTCCGGGATCCAGAAGATGAAGGCGGTTCAATGCATGCTGGATCTTTGAAGTAGTAACAGGCTTCAGTATATAGTCTATGGCATTTACACGGAAGGCATCCAGGGCGTACTGCTCATATGCAGTGATAAAAATGATCTTGGCTGAAAGCTGCTGTTCCATGATCCTTTCAGCAATTTCCATACCGTTGATCTCCGGCATAGAAATATCCGCAAAGATCAGATCTGGTTTTAAGCGCTCCAATGAATCGAGGACCTCTGCAGGAGAGGTGGTAGACAAAACCACCTCGATTTCCTCGAATTTTTTTAAAATATAGTTTAGATTATCTAATGCCAGCTGTTCATCATCTAAAGTAATGACCTGTATCATAATATACCTCCGTTTCAGAAATCTTTTCAGTAATTGCTTAATCAAAATCAATAGGAGCAGAAGGGATCTTGTAGGAGATCAATGTCCCGATATTGGGCTGGCTGCTGATATTCAGGCTTTCATGATAATAGAGCTTGAGCCGTTTTATCAGATTGGCAAGACCAATAGAGGTATCGGTGTTCATTTCCTTGATCTGAGCAATCTTTTCAGGGGTCATTCCGATGCCGTCATCCTTGATCTGGATATAGATCCAGCTTTCATCCTGTATGACATCGATCTGTATTGTCAGCAGCGAGGTGCCTTTTCTCCCATGCTTGATGCAGTTTTCCACGATCGGTTCTATGATCAGCGGCAGGATCAGGGTTTCTGTGTTGCAGCGGATATTCAGATCATAGGAGATCATGTTGTGGAAGCGTGCGGTCTGTATTTTGAGATAGGCCTGCACAAGTTCTAACTCCCTGGAAATGGAGACACTTTTCTGAAGCTCTCCGGCGAAAAGACTCCCCCGTAAATATTCTCCAAAGCTCTCCAGCAGGTCATATGCTTTTTCTGGATCCTCCAGGCAGAGCGGCATGATCGTATTCAGGGCGTTAAATAAAAAATGAGGATCCATCTGTGACTGCAGAAAATTAATCCTGGACTTCAGCGCCATGGACACGGAGCTTTTTAAATAGCTGGCGCAGTCCAGCTTCCAGAGGAATTCTTTTCTGGAAAAGGGTTCCAGAATCATATCATTGATCTGCGATAAAAGCGGGTCGGACGGAGGACCCAGTTCACCGCGCCGTATTAAGATCACAGGCACCTGTCCCATGGAATGATTTTTTCGTATCTGGGTGCAGATCTGCTGACTGCTCATTCTCAAAAATGTAGTCCCGATGAGCAGGATCCCTATGTTGCGAGTCCCTTCAATATGCCGGAGCGCGTCCTCTGCCGTGTTGAAGATAAACAGGCAGTAAGGCGTGAATTCCAGGTAGGTCCGGATCAGATCGATCTGTTCGGGAAGGGTGCTGATCAAGATCACTTTATGCCCTGACGCAGAGATCCGGTCATCTGAAACAGCAGATGGTTCCGGATGGGACGACTCATTCCATATAGGAATGGAATAAGATATTTTAAAGGCCTTGTCTGACAGGGAAGTGGCATGCAATACTCCGCCCTGGCGCAGCAGTAGGTTTCGGGCTACAATTGTGGAAAGCTCATCTTCCTGCATCAGGTATTCACCGTAGTGTGGCTGCTTTTGATTTAAAATACGCTGTACCCGATGTATTTTTTTGGAATCCTTGCTGTCCGTTGAAAATTCCAGATTGATGCACAGCCGATTTTGTTCCCGGCAGGTCGTGACCCGAATCGCACCCTGCTTTCGAAGTCCCAGAGCAATGAGGAGAAAATGGTAATTGACCTGCATTAGATAATAGGGATCCCCGTAGATATATTCGGCGTTTGAAGTGAAATGCCCGTCTATATATTTCTGAGCCTGAAGTCCATTCTCACTTAGCATATCCAGAGCAGATTCAAAAATCACATCAAAACTGACCTTCATCATATCTAAGGAAACGGCATTTCCATGCAACAGATTATAGGTACGCATATTTTCCATCAGGGTACTTAGATGTCTGACAGCAGTCTGTATGTCCTGCAGAATTTCTTTCTGACGTTTATCCGGGACAGTACAGTTTTCTTCCATTAGGATTTCACAGAACCCATTGATCTTATTTAAAGATGGCTGCGTAAATTGCTGGATACGGTCTACGGTTTCGTTTTTAAAGCGGTCTACTTCCTGCATTCTCAGATTAAACGTACGATCATAGAAAATCCGGCTTCGGTATTGTCTGAATCCAAAGAAAAAGGAAAATATAATATAGGCAAACATCAAAAAAAGAATTTTTGGTAAGCTTTTTTCTGTCTGGATCAGGGTCGGCTCCAAGCGGATCTGAAAGAAACGGTAAGCAAGATAGACCAGTAAAATAAAAATACTGCATGTATAAAGGGAAAGAACTGGCCGTGTACCCTTTTTTAAAAGTTTGAGAATAAAAATAAGCAGGCAAGAGGAAAAAAGCACATAAAGGAAGCTGCGAAGCCAAAAAATACTATCCAAAGGCTGGCTTGCCAGGGCTCCGGCAATAAACGGCAGAGAACACAGGGTGAAATAGGGAACCACCTTTGGAGGCCGTTCCTGAATCTGGATAAAAAGTGTGATCAATGCCTGTGTAAAAAATAAGATCAAAAATAAATCTTCGTTTTTTATCCAGAAAAGCCGGTCATTTCTGGAAATTACAAACATCGTATTGACTTCCCAGGTGCAGCTGATGAGGCCAGAGGAAAGAAAGCAAAGCCTGGACAGGGATAAAAACTGGTTTTGCTCCACCGCGAGAAGATGGATGAGATAGCATCCAAGTCCCAATACACAGAGAATGACGGAGGCAGTGAGCTTTGTGATCAGATTGTCTGTAATGACCCAGTCTACATTGAGCCGGTTTTGGCGGACATATAGGGCATGATGAAACAGCTCCAGCTGGTATCTGGTGATGACGACCAGCAACAGGATTGCCCAGAAAGCAATGGCAAATGTAAAGAGATGCGGCAGTATTTTTTTTGTCATGGATTTTCCCTCCTTATTCATTGCAATTCCTATTATACCATGACATGCAGTGCGGTTTCATCCGGTATTTCATGTAAGATAGACTGGAAATTATGCAAGTTAGACAAAAACTATGGTGAAAAGGGGAAATATTAGTTAAGATTGCTATAAAAGAACGAGAAAAAGGAGTGGAGGAGAGATGATGCGTTTGGAAAGAAAAAAGCTTCGGCTGGGGGTAGCGGCGACCAGGAGAGATTCCTGGGCAGCTCCGAAGGCATTTGAAAACTATCGGGCTGTTATGGCATGGCTTTCGGGCAAGGCAGATCAATATGATATAGAATTGATCGATATGTCGGAGCTGAAATTTGAAGACAAAGAGGTCGTCTTCGGAAAAGAGATCCGGAAAATGAAAGCAGATGTGCTTTTGACCGACTATGAGGACGCAGTGACCGCAGCAGAGCATTTCAAAAGAAAGAAAGTGGATGCGTTATTTTTCCCATTTTGTGATTTCGGACAGGAGGAGGCAGTGGCGAAACTGGCAAAGGAGGTCCGGGTTCCGGTATTGATCTGGGGACCGCGGGATGAGATGCCGGTGGGAATGGAATGGAGGCCGACAGATACGCAATGCGGTCTCTTTGCCACTTCGAAGGTCCTGCAGCGTTATGGGATCCAATTTACATATATAGAAAACTGCAGGCTGGAGGATCCTATATTTGAAAAGGAATTTTTAAAGTTTATACGGTGCGCGGATATCGTCTCGGCATTTCGTTCGCTTCGGATCCTGCAGCTGAGTGTACGGCCTCAGCAGTTCCTGGGGGTTATGGTCAATGAAGGGGAATTGCTGGAACGCTTTGGCATTGAAGTGGTTCCGGTTACCACATCGGAACTGTTTGCGGAGATTGCGAGGGCGGAGGAAGAGGACCGGGAGGAGATCGGGTCATTCTGCAGAGAGACAAAGGAAATATTAAAATCATCTGAAACAGGAAAGCATCTGGAGGTATTGGGGGCGGTCACGGCCGGGATCATGCGGCTGGCGAAAAAATACCGATGTACCGCAGCAGCCTGTGAGTGCTGGCATGAGATCGTATGCAGATATGATATTTCGCCCTGCTTTGCTCTGGGAGAATTGAATGAAAGGGGACTTCCCTGTGCCTGTGAGATGGATATACACGGCGCGGTTTCGTCTGTGATCGCGGCAGCCGCAAATCGATACCGCGAGCCGTCATTTCTGGCAGATCTCACGATCCGGCATCCGGATCAGGATAATGTTGAATTGCTGTGGCACTGCGGGCCTTTTGCAAAATCATTAAAGGATCCAAAACAGGAAGGACATGTGGCAGAGACAGGCCAGGGATACTATCCTTTGAAAAAAGGAGGGCTTACGATCGTAAGATTTGATGGATGCAGCGGAAAATACCAATGCTTTGCAGGATATGGGAAATCTGTAGAGGGTCCTGTTACGAACGGAAATTATGTGTGGCTGGAGACAGAGGACTGGCCGGCATGGGAGAAGAAATTTATTTATGGCCCGTATATCCATCATGTGTCGGGAGTATTCGGAGACTACAGGGAAGAAATAAAAGAAGCCTGCAGATATCTGGGAATCACATATGATGCACCGGAGCTGCCATAGAAGCGAGAAAAAGAGGTGAAGAGATGAGCTTAGAAAAAGTAAAGGATCTGCTCCTGGAGGCAGACAGACACCAGACGGCAGTTCTGGCATTTGACGCAATGGACTATGTTACGGTTACGGCTGTGATCGAAGGCGCACAGCGGGCAGGCTGTCCGGTGATCGTAATGCTCTATCCTCAGATGGCACATTATTGCACGTTGGAAGGCTTTACAGCGCTGGTAAAGGAAACTGCTTCAAAGGTACGCATCCCGGTCGGTCTGCATTTGGATCACTGCAGCGATTTTGAATATATCGTGCATGCGATGCGAAAGGGGTTTACATCTGTAATGGCAGACGGTTCCATGCTCCCGTTGGAGGAAAATATCCGTTTTACTTCTGAAGTGGTCCATGTGGCAAAGGTCTTTGGTGCGGATGTGGAAGGAGAGCTGGGGCATGTAGGAAAAGGTTCCTGTGTCGAGGACTACGCAGAAGAGACCTATACCTCCCCGGAGGAAGCAAAAATTTTTGCAGAAGCTGCGGGAATCGCTTCGCTGGCGGTGGCGTTTGGAAGCGCGCATGGTGTATACCGAAAGGAACCCAGGCTTGATATCCGGAGGCTGACCGAGATCAACGAAGCGGTAGATACGCCGCTTGTGCTCCACGGCGGAAGCGGGATTCCGGATGGACAGATCATAGAAGCCTTCCAAAACGGAATCAATAAAATGAATATCGGAACAGAACTTTTTTGCGGCAGCCAGAGATATCTAAAAGAATTTTTGATCCGGGAAGAGCATCTGCCTGGGGGCTGCGGGCATCTGGACTATGCAAAGGAATGTCTGGCAGAATATGTGAGGGAAAAATGTAAACTGACGGCGTTCCGGAGCGGATCAGGAAAGGACGTATCGTGATGAAAGGACTATTTCAGAAAAATGGGACCGACTTTTTTACCATTGGGGGACAGGTACACAATTCCAGCTCCTGCACGCCGGAATCGATGAAAAAAGCCTGGGACGCGGCAAAAAAGGCAGGCTTGAATACGATAGCGGCTCCGGTTTACTGGAGTCTGCTGGAACCGGAAGAGGGGAAGTATGACTATCGGCAGATCGAGATGCTGCTTCAAGGGGCACAGGAGCATGAGATCCATTTGATCGTATTGTGGTTTGGAAGCTGGAAAAACGGAACGTCGCAGTATGTTCCGGTATGGGTGAAGAAAAACAGAGAAAGGTTCTGCCGTGTGCAGACCGTACAGCATTTTTCAACCAGCGTACTGTCTCCGCACTGCAGGGAAAATGAAAGGGCAGACTGCCGTGCCTTCCGCAGAATGATGGCATATCTGGCAGCGCATGATACATCCGGGCGCGTGCTTGGCGTGCAGGTGGAAAATGAACCGGGACAGCTTGGCGCGCCGCGCGATTACTCAGAATGCGGCGAAGCCGCGTACCATCAGCAGGTTCCGGAAAATATAATGAAATGGCTGGGGAGCGCGGAGGAATCCTTTGTGATAAACACCTGGAAGGACTGCGGCAGACAGGATCGGGGCGATTGGGGAGCGGTGTTTGGAGAGGAAGGGGCAGAGCTGTGTACGGCATATGCTTTTGCGTCTTATATCAATGAAGTGGCAAGGCAGGGAAAGGAAGAATACAGAATCCCGGTCTATGTCAATGTCTGGCTGGGGGAGATGTACAACCGGGTTCCGGGGATTGATTATCCGTCAGGAGGCGCCGTAAGTAAATTGCTGGATTTTTGGAAGTATCTGACTCCGGATATTGACGCGATCTGCCCGGATATATACTTTAATGATCATAAAATGTATATGGAGGTGTGCGGGAACTATTCCAGGCAGGATAATCCGCTCTATATTCCGGAATCGGGAAAAACGGCATTGCATGCGGTGAATACATTTTACGCAGTTGTACACAAAGGGCTGTGCGGAATCCATTCCTTCGGAGTGGAAGACCTGCTGGACGAGTCCGGGGAGCTGAGAGAGTCTGTCAGAGAATATGTCAGTGTGGTAAAGATCCTCTCTTCCGTCCGCCCGCTGCTGGAAAAATATCATGGAACAGAAAAGCTCTATGCGGTAGCGCAGTATGAGGGAAGCGCATTTGACTATATCGATTTCGGGGACTTTACGGGCAGGATCGTCTGTACCAATCCTCTGGGAGATGAATATGCGGATGGCAGCAGGCCGTATATGGACGCGGCGCACGGAGCAGACGAGCATTATCAGGTACGGGGAAAGGGACTGATCGTCTATGAGGGGAACGGTTGCTTTTACCTGGCAGGAGAAGGATTCCGGCTCAATCTGCTGCGGAAGGGAAGCATTGAGGAGAGAACTACAGGAGTAAGGATCTCCAATTTTCAGAATCTGCGGCATCAGGAATATCTGCGGCTGGAAGAAGGCCATTTTGAAAATGGGAACTATGTGGTGGATAAAATACGGACAGGGGACGAATGCGATCATGGGATCTGGGTGCATTCGGACGTGGGAGTGGTCCATGCGGTTCTGGATATGCAGTGACCGTGAGGATATCCGGAAAGGAAGGTGGGTGCATACATGAAAAAGCTACAGTCCAGGGGGGCTGCAAAATATATATTTGTTCTTCCGGGGATCTGTTTCTTCGCATTTGCCGTTTTGATCCCTCTGGCTATGGGGATCCATATTGCATTTACGGATTGGAACGGTATCACAAAGGACTATCACTTTGTGGGGATGGAGAATTTTATCACGATGCTCCGGGATCAGAGGATCCTTCAGCCTGTCAGGAACACGCTTGTGTTTGCACTGCTTGGAACGATCGGAAATAATGTGATATCGCTGGGCCTGGCGATGCTGGTGAATCAGAAGACGGGCAGGCTTGGAGACATCGCGAAAACAATCTTTTTCATACCGGTCTGTTTCAGCGCGATATTGACAGCGTTTCTGTGGGGATTTATCTATCGGGAAGTATTTACACAGATTTTCGACATTAAAAATATTCTTGGAAATAAGGATCTGGTCATATTGGGGATCACGGTAATGGGGCTTTGGAACACCTGCGGAATCAATATGCTGATCTATCTGGCAGGTTTGAAAAATATTCCACTGGATCTGTATGAAGCAGCGACAATGGATGGGGCAGGCGCAGGACAGAAATTCAGGAACATTACGCTGCCTTTGCTGACGCCGTCCTTTACGGTCTGCGTGACGCTGACACTGACAAGCTGGCTCAGGGAATTTGCGATGACTTTATCCAGTACCGGAGGAGGTCCGGCAGGGTCTTCCAGGACCATTTCCATCTATATTTTTGAAAACCTGTATAAATATAATAAGGCCGGATATGGACAGGCGGTCTCTCTGGTGTTTGTGGTCTTTCTGATCGTGCTTGGGAGTACGGTTTCATCCTTCTTCCGAAGACGGGAGGTGGAGGTCTGATGAAACATAAAAGCTATAGCAGACAAAAAAAGATGAAAAAAGGGATTCAGATCCTGGCATTACTTGTATTGATCTTCATTTTTTGCTTTCCTGTGTATATGGCGCTTTTAACTTCCTTTAAAAGCCAGAGTGAGATCTCGCGGTCGATCTTAAGCATTCCTTCCGGGCTGCGGCTTGAGAATTACAGGGCGGCAATGGAAAAAAGCGACTTTGCAAGATCGTTGATCAACAGCTGTATCGTGACATTTCCTTCAGTGATCCTGATCGTACTGTGCGCGTCTATGGGAGGATATGCAATTGCCAGATACGGCGGAAGAAATAAGGGGTTTCAAATATTAGACAAGATATACCTGGCATCCCTTATGATCCCTTTTCAGATTCTTATGATCCCGATCTATAAGATCTTTAAAGAGCTGCGCCTGCAAAATTCTCTGTTGGGAATGATCTTGCTTCTGACAGGGACGAGCATTGCATATGCGACATTCTTATACGTCGGATTCGTAAAGTCCATACCGAGGGAATTGGAGGATGCGGCTATGATCGACGGCTGCGGGCCGTACCGCACCTTTTTCAAGATCGTATTTCCGCTTATGAAGCCGGTGACGGCAACGGTGGCGGCTCTTCATGTGATGTGGCTGTGGAATGATTTTAATATCGCGCTGATCGTTCTGCAGAAAGAAGAAGTGAGGACTCTGACGGTAAAACAGTATTATTTCTTCGGTGAGCATACTGCAGATTACGGGATCGCATTTTCCGCATCCATCATCTGTATGCTTCCCGTACTGCTGTTTTTCATATTCAGCCAGCGTTATCTGGTAGAGGGGATCGCATCCGGGGCGGTGAAAAGTTAGTTAGACTCGTATAGTTCCTTAGAAGGAGGCGAAAATGGATATTATAGGAATCGGGCAGCCGATTAAAGATTTTTTGATGGTAGTGGATAAGATGCCGGCAGAAAACAGCTTTACCGCATTGGAGGATTACAGCAGCCAGGGTGGAGGTAAGGTGAGCACTGCACTGGTGGCCGCGGCAAGACTGGGGATGAAATGTGCGGTGATGGGGACGGTAGGGCAGGATCAGAAGGGCAGATTTGTCAGGGATGATTTTGCCAGACATGGGATCGATACAAGCCATCTGATCGAGAGAAGGGAGGGGGAAACAGGATATTGTGTCTGTCTTGCGGAACGAAGTACGCAGAACCGCAGATTTTTCGGAATCCGACCGGGAGCCGCGCAGCTAAAGGAGACGGAGCTGGATCATGAATTTTTGAAGAAAGGAAGAATCCTTCATCTGGAAACGCCGGATGCGGTGTCTAAGGCAGCGGCGGCATTTGCCAGGAAGCAAGGGATCCTGGTATCCATGGATGGAGATCCGTATGAAGACGAATATGAGGATTTGAAAGAAATGGAGGAAATGACAGATATTTTTATCGGCTCTGAGGCATATTTCCGAAAACGTGCGGGAAATCGATGTATAAAAGATGTATTATATGAGATAGCAGAAAAGGGCTGTGCTGTATCGGCGGTGACGCTTGGAGAAAAAGGTTCTGCCGCAGTGATCCATGGTAAATATATAGAAATTCCCGCATATCAGGGGATAGAAGTGGTCGATACGACCGGAGCGGGAGATGTGTTTCACGGTGCGTTTTTAAGCGCCTGGCGCAAAGGCATGGATCCGGTTCGCTGTATGCGGTTCGCAAGTGCGGTTTCGGCTGTGAAATGCGCTTATATCGGAGGTCGGAGTGGGATTTTGGAATGGGAAGAAGCGATTGGTTTTATGGATCATGGATGCATACCGGATGCAAAATATCTGGAGGAGCGCAGAAAATTTTATAAAAATATGGTGATTTAGGAGGATCGTAATTATGAAAAGAAGATGGATTGGAATAGGTATGGGGATCGTGATGCTGACCGCGGCACTGGCAGGATGCTCGAAGCCGGCGGCAGAATCAGAGGGTTCGGAAATTTCGGCAGATGCTTCGGGAGCAGAGAATAAGAAGGTGGAGATCACATGGCTGCATCATTTTCAGGAAGATGGGATCAAGGCCTGGATGGAGGAGATGATCACATCCTTTGAAGAGGAGAATCCAGATATTAAGATCAATGTAGAATCCGTTACATTTGATTCTTATGACCAGACACTAAAGACGAAGATCGCTTCAGATGACGCGCCCATGATTTTTGACCTTGCCGGGCAGGCGTATTATGCGGAATATGCAAATGCGGGACATTTATATGATGTGACGGGAATGGAAGGGATTGAAAATATAGACGAAAGCTATCTGCCGGATGGACAGGTGGACGGGAAGCAATATGCGGTGCCCCTGGATGTAAACGGATATGCAATCTTCTATAATAAAGGGATTTTTGACGAATATGATCTGGAAGTGCCGGAGACGCTTATGGAGATGAGGCAGGTGTGCGAGACGCTGCAGGCCAATGGGATCACGCCATTTGCAGCATCCATGCAGGAATTATGGGGACTGCAGGAATATGTGGATGTATCGGGCTTCCCGGTTTTTGGAACAGAGGACTGGTTTATGGATAAAATGAATCTGGATACGCATTTTTCAGATGATGAGAAGTTTAAGCAGGCGATGCAGGATTATTTTAGCTTTAAACCATATTGGGGGGACGATCCGTTTGGAACCAATTGGGATACCGCGCAGAATATGGTTGCAAACGGGGAGGCGGCAATGGTTGCAAATGGTTCCTGGGCAATCGACGGGATCAACGCAAAAAATCCGGACTGTGAGGTGCGCGTCTTTGCGATGCCTACTTCGGAGGAGCCGGAGGGTGCAGTGATGATCTTGCGTCCGGGTAATGGAATCTGTCTCTACAACAGCCAGGATGAAGAGAAAATGGAAGCGGGAAAGAAATTTTATGGCTGGCTGTTAAGTAAAGAATCGGGAGAAAGCTATGCAAAGAATGGATTTAAGATATCTACGGTGGATGGAGTGGACTTAAGCTTTTCGGATGGCCTTACAGATATTCAGTCCTACCCGGAGGAACAGATCTGGAACAGCTCCGGGATGACGATCTTTTCGGATGAATATTATCAGATCTTTTATGAGACGATCCTGGATTATTCTATGGAGGATACACTGGATATTGATGGACTTGCGGAGAGTCTTGACCGGGATTTTGCTGCAATCGGGAATTAAGGAACTGCCTCGAAATAACATGTATAGATTGCGCAGGATAAATTTGCATACGTTGGTATGAAAAGGAGCGGGCTTTTCGGCCCGCTCACATTGCTTTTATGTAACTGTAAATGAATTTTTTGGAGATGGTCAGTTCCTTTTTAAATGCATGTGAGAACCGCTGATAGATTTTCCAGGCATGCCTGGTCTCTTCTTTTGTGACAGTTCTTTGATAAAACATGGTTTCCAGGACAGCCTGATATAGCCATTCCATGTCTTCCGCAGCGATCAGCGGAAGGAAATCCTGCAGCCTCTGGGAGCCCTGGGAGCTTAGGATATCGATTTTTTCCATTCCCTGAAATAGTGCCGTATCGTAGAGCGCCCGGTAGATCCGTCGGATTCCGGCGCCCCGGCGGATGCTGCGGAACTTCTGGTATCTGCGCTGTCTTCGGAAGGCTGCCTGGGTAAACAGGAGCAGGGCGGCAGCCGCCAGGCAGAGGATGCCGATGGCACACGATTTCAGGAACAAAAGCTGCCAGCCTGCGGCATTACGCACCCAGGAATGCCTGCCGCTGGATACGGCGGGAATGCCGGGTTCCGGGCGGACGCCGTGATAGGGCAGGGTATGTTCCTTTGTGATCCATTCCCCATTTTCCAGAACCTGGCACCAGGCATGGCCCATTTCCCCTGTGACCTCGGCGGCGTAGCTGCCGTCCTCCTGCCGGTGGAAGGCGGAGGCAGGGACAGCATAGCCCTGGACATATCTGGCCGGGTATCCGCAGATGCGGTACATCAGGACCGCCGCTGTGGCAAAATGGACACAGAAGCCCTTTTGATTGTCAAAAAGGAAGTATTCTGCAAAATCTTTTCCGGAAGGGGTAGGCCCCGGCTCAAAATCGTAAACGGTGTATTCCTCAAATTCCCTTTGGATAAAATCGGATGTTTTTTCAAGTGTTGTGGGAGCATGCTGCTGGCAGAGCTTTTTCAGGCGCTTCAGCTCGTCTGGATAAGACAGATAGTCCTCCGGTGAGAGCTCGTAGCCGGAAGGCAGGTCATACCAATGGCTGAACATATAGAATACGCCGTATGCAGAAGGGTGGTACACGGTTTCTTCCGGCCGGTAATCCAGGGTCAGGGTGAACCGGGCACCGGTGTCCGGCTGAAAATGGGACAGATGATTCAGATTCGGAAATCTGTCCGCACTGGCAGGATAGCTCCCGTTTTTGTTACTGAAAATCAGATCTGGGAGATTTCCCGCATCGTTTTCAGCGCTGGACTGTGAACCGTCCCCGCTGGCGGAATCTGCGGTAGGCCCGACGGCAAAATCCGGCTGGATGTCTGTTTCCGGAGTGAGATCCGGGGCGGCAGGTTCCGGTTCCGGCTGGGGAAAAGCAGGATCCGGTTGTGCTTCACCTGAATCTGGCTGTGTTTCGACTGCGTCCGGTTGCTCCGGTTCCTGTTCTGGATTCTGCCCTGGATTTTGTTCCTGGTTTTGCTCCTGCTTTGGGGAGGTTTCCCGGGCAAGCTGTTTCTTTTCTTCGCGCTCTGTCTTGGCCTGGCTGTAGGAATCCTGCAGGGGCTTGATCCATTCGGTTTCGATAGTCTCCCGGGTACGGGCATAGAGGCCGTCGGATGGCTCCTTATAGTCTTCCAGGGGGCGGCTCGTGAAGGAAGAAAGAAGGATGAGCAGAGCCAGGATGCATGCGGAAGAAAGCCCTTTGAACAGCGCGCCCCGCCCTTCCCGGCAGCCGCAGACCGAGCCGTAGATCCCGCCGGAGAGGAGCACAAGCCAGCAGGAGAGCTCGGAAGGAACCAGAGTTTCCGCCAGGATCCATGCTGCAGGAGCCAGGAGCAGGAGGTATGCGAAAAGCTTCCCCTTCCGGAGATGCAGGATCAAGCTCCAGATCAGTAGCAGGGGCAGCAGGAAAAGGGTGAACATAAATGCCATTTCCGGATCGGGAATCGGCTGGATGGGGTAAGGATCAGCGTTTGGTCTGCGGACAGCCAGGTAGGCGTTGGCTGTAAGGTTGATCACATTCACTGCCGCTTCCAGATGCCGCCAGATCCAGGTGCCGGCAAGGCAGAAAAGCAGAATCAGGATACTGCCTTTCCAAAGTCTGCGCATGGGGCTGTTCCAGAGGGCAGTCAGGACTGCGGTAAAAAGGAAGCAGAAGAGATACAGCCTGGGGGCATCCGCATCAATGGGAAATGCACTGGTCAGGCTCTGCCACCAGGAGAACGCAAGAAACCAGACCGCCAGCAATTGTACCGCGGCCAGCAGGAAAGGATGGGGTGTTCTATTTGCGGTATATAATTTCGGTTCTTTCGGGGAATAGAATGCGATTCCGTCCCGTATCTTTTTCCGTTCCTTCATAGTAGGGTAATCCTCCTATATTCCATATGGATCGTATCCGAAATCTGCATGGTGTTCACTCATATTGCGGCGGTTCCATACCGTCATTTCACAGCTGCAGCAATTCCTGGGTCTCTCCGTTTACAGTCAGTGTACCGTCTGCATTGAGGACCACGATACTGCTGAAATTAACGCCACGGAATGCCTCTTCCCGGCAGGTGTCCTCCAGTTCTTCATCCCGGAACGGCTCGGTGGACAAAAGCCGCCAGATCCATTCATAGACCGACTCTGCCGTGCTGACCCTCCATTTGATGACCTGGCCGCTCTTTTCCTCGAACCATGCGGCCATGTGGATGCATTTTTCTTCCAGAAGCGTGATCGACAGGGAAGCAGCCTTCTCCAGCAGGCGGCTGAATCCGGCGCTGTCCGTGTCCTTGAGGGGCAGGCGGATCCAGAGCAGCACTACGCAGCCCATGGGAAATCCGTGCTCCTTGACCATCAGGTGATCCTCCTTGGCGCTCAGCTTCCAGTGGATGGAATGGATGGAATCCGGCGGGCGGTATTCCCGGATCTGGTAGATCTCGCTGGGGTCATCGCCCTTTTTTTCCGTGGAAAATTCGTCCGCGTCCGCAAGAAATTCCCGTGTCCGCCGGGTGATCTCCAGAGGCATCAGCTCAAAGGGCGGCATGATCCGGATGGTCCGCCGCTCCCCCAGCGAAACCCTCCGGCAGAAGATACCCGGCAGATCATAGAGGATCAGGGCTTCCAGCTGATATTCGACGATCCCTGCGTACCGGGAATCCAGTTCGGCCTCCAGACGCTGCTCCTCATTCGGGGAGAGCTCGGAAGGGGCATATCTGATCCGGTGGGAGGCCTGTCCGGAAAAATGATTTTTTACCTGTGCCCGGACCCTGTATTTGACGCTCCAGATTCGGGAATGGTTTTTCAGGACCAGGTTGCCGGAAAAGCGTTTTTCCCGTTCGGCCATGGCCGGAAACCTGCCGAACCGGACCGTGACATGCCTGCCCATGTACCAGAGGAAGAGGCCGGAGCAGACCGGGTAGAGGAGCTCCAGGATGAGAAGGCCGGTCCAGATAGTTCCGTCATACATAAAAAACAGATAAGCGCTGACCAGAACGACCAGCAGATATCCGATGCTGCGTGCGATCATGAGTGCTCCTTTCCTTTTGGGGATATGATTTAGGAACTGCACAAAAAGGCAAGTTATTTTTGTGCGGTTCCTTACTTCTTGGAAAGTGCCGGCGCCGCCGTGTGGTCCAGGATCTGCTGGATCAGGTCGTCCGCCAGGATGTGCCCCACTCGGGCCTTGGTGCTGAGCTGGATGCGGTGGGCTGCAACGGCGGGAAATACGGCCTTTACATCATCCGGGATCACATATTCCCTGCCGTTCAGATAAGCACAGGCCTTCGCCATGGAGGTCAGCGCGATGGTTCCACGGGGGCTTAAGCCCAGAGCGATCATTTCCTGCTCCCGGGTGGCTTTGGACAGGCGCGCAATGTAGGTATAGATCACATCATGGACAAAGATCTCGCTTACCCGTTCCTGGGCTTCTAACAGGCCGTCGGCGGAAAACACCCGCTCCGCCCGGGAATCTGCCCGGCCGAACTGGTTCCGCTTTAAGATGTCCACTTCCTCCGTGACCGTGGGATAGCCCATTTTCACACAGATCATAAAACGATCCAGCTGGGATTCGGGAAGAAGCTGGGTTCCGGCAGATCCGGTGGGGTTCTCCGTGGCAATGACGATGAACGGGTTCCCTACGCTGCGGGTGGTGCCGTCCACGGTGACATGGCGTTCCTCCATCACCTCCAGGAGCGCGGACTGGGTCTTCGGGGAGGTTCGGTTGATCTCGTCCGCCAGCAGGAGATTGCACATGACCGCGCCGGGCTGGTAGACAAATTGTCCGGTCTCTTTCTGGTAAATGGTAAATCCGGTCAGGTCTGCCGGGAGTACATCCGGGGTGAACTGCACCCGGTTGGCCTTTAAGCCCATGGCGTGGGAAAATGCCAGTGCCATGGTGGTCTTTCCGGTGCCGGGGATGTCTTCTACAAGGATATGTCCTTTGGCGAGAAATGCCATCATGATTTGTTCAATGATATCAAATTTTCCGACCACCGCCTTCTGGACCTGGGAAATGACGGCCCGGGGAGTGCCCCGGAGGTCGGTTTCTTCTCTATAGTTTATCATAATCTGTGTCCTCTCTTGTGTTGGAATATGTTCGGAAACACAGGTATATCATAGCACAATTTTCTGCGGGATACTATGGTCATTTTTATTGCGGTGAAGCTTTGATGTGTTGCGAGTTATTGTTCACACGGTGTCGTGCACTTGCTGCACGGCATCCAGTCAGAAAGAATGTCAAAAATATACAATCAGAAAGTAAGGAATCTACATTACAACAGTGTGGAAAAGGTATATTCTTATGATCAGAAGTAAGGAACTGACAAAGAAGGAATCTTTACAGTTTCCAAGTAGCTGCAGAAAAAGGAGAAGAAAAAGACATGGAAAACAATTATATTTTACCGTTTTTGTGGATGCGCGGCGAGGAGGAGG
>CAYQBE010000083.1:0-21286 GCA_964415625.1 uncultured Clostridium sp. | reverse complement strand
TTGTTGCGACCAATTGAAAAAGGTTTTTAGTACGTATTATCCTACTTTAGGGTTAATATGTAGTGTCCATAAAACAAATTTGTAAAAATCTTACTATTTACTATTTTTCTATTTTCAAAACAGATTGTTTCTACATGATCCCACCATCCAAAATCTTTCTTGTTTCGGAAATCAACACCCGTAATCTTTGAATGATTTTTCTGCTCCTGCCATTGCAGATAATTGTCCCATACTTTTCTACTCGGTACACCATGGCAAACAATATCCACGCACAACAGCTTTACAAACTCTTTGCCTAGAAACTGTTTTAGTCCTGCAACTTGACAGGATGTTCCAGAAAACAACACTTTTTTTCCAACATCAAGGTCTTCCTTCACATTTTTGAATGTATCCCCTAACTTACTCTGAATATATTTGGAGCCACGCATTCTATTTCGTTCTTCTGAATTTTCTGCCCGAACATGTGCAGCGGTGAAGCTTTCTGTTAAGATACATCCATATACCACGCCGTTCTCTAATAATACTGCATCAGACAGTGCTGTAAAGATACCACCGGATCTGGAAGCTGCTCTCACAACTTCATTTTTATGTTTTACCGCATATACGTTAGGCTGCTTCCAATTCATTTTGCTACTATCCTCCCTACATATACTATTGTGTCAAATCTACATAAATTGTTCCTCCTGAAGTTTTACCGCCTTGTTGCAGAACCACGTCAGATAAAGCTGTAAATATCGCTCCTGACGAGCATTTTCTACTTCGTTAGGATTTTTATGATACGCTACATAAACAGTGTCCATTTTCTGTCACATCACTTTTTTTTGAAAACGCCAAACTGACTGAGTTTACTTTTCAGGAAATCCTTAATTTTCTTTTGCCTCCGGCGTTTCCTATAGAATTGGGAATCAAATGTGGCATAGTCACCATCCAGTAAAACCTTAAGCCCTTCATAATTAACAAATTTATTTGATGTTCGTATATATGGGTTCTTTTTATATTCCGGGAATTTTTCTTTCATATAATCAAAAAGCCTGCATGCAGCGATTCTGTTATATTCGATATAAGAAATACGGACAATCGAAGAATATAACACATGCTGTATCGCTAGCCATTCCAGCTCAGCGTGATATAAATCAAATATCTGATTTCTCTTAAAAAAACAAATGATATAGTCAAATGCCGGGATAACATCCAATATCCGATTTACATCCCTGCTGTGCATTGTGCTGCCTTGATGCTTAACATAATAATATAATTTTTCATCAATAACACCAATACTGCCTGCGGCAAGCACAAAGCAAGGGGCAAGCGCCAAATCTTCATAATAGATTTTTTCCGGGAATTTCAGCTGTTTATCCCGAAACAAGGAAGCCTTATAAACTTTCCGCCAGGGAGATGGCTGTTGAAATACATATTCCGACATCACCATCTTTTTATAGGAACCTATATATTCTATTTTTTCAGGAATACCACATTCACGCTCTTTGACAGTCTCCCATTCAAAAATGAGGATATCATCGTCATATTCCCGCTGGTATTTATCAATAATTTCCAGCATACTGGGTGATACATAATCATCCCCATCCACAAAAAGTATAAATTCACCCTGCGCCAGTTCAACGCCATGGTTTCTTGCGCCCCCTTGCCCTGTGTTGGCCTGATGCACTGCCTGAATGAGTTGAGGATATTTTTCCTGATACCTGTCGGCAATCTGTCCGCTTGTGTCGGTTGAACCATCATCCACTATAATCATCTCGAACGATTTGTAAGTTTGATCCAACAGTGAATCAATACACAAGGGCAAAAATGGAGCTATATTATATGCAGGTACAATGAAGCTATATTTCACACTCATTTCTTCACCTTCCCGATTATTTTCTGAGTAGCAAACAGTATCATATCGTTTCTCATCAGCAGCATAGCGGCATAGTAAGCCAATGCCCCCGCCATCACTTCAATTGTTGCAAGCACAATCGCATTCCACATAAGTTTATCCACAAAATAGAGAACAGAAACCATCGACAGGCACGCCACTGATGTCTGGGCTATGGTTTTCAATATTTCCCGATAGTTGATTTGTGGCTTAACATACAACCATTCTATAATGAATACGGTAAATTCAGAGACAAAAGTCGTAAAGGCCGCCCCATTATGTTTCCATAATGGTATCATGAATATATTCAACACGATGTTGACCCCGGCAGAAATGCTACTGCCAAGCAGAAGGATTTTGTCATATCCGCCCGGAACGATATGGATATAGGTCATATAGGATGCAAGCGAAGAAGCAAAAACAGAGACTGCCAGGATTCGAAGCGCAGATGTTCCATCAAAGTATTCAGCCCCTGCCACAATGAACACAGCCTTGTCGGCGATGGCAAAAATTCCAACTGACATCGGAATGACGAGAACCAATATCGATTTTAACGTCATCTCCGAAAGCTGGTTTCTGTCTTCTTCCTTTCCCTGACCGTCCAAGATACAAATCCTAGGAATGACTACGAACAAAATGGAAGTAAAAATGTTTTTCAAAACATTATACACTTTTACCGCCATTGCATATAACCCGACATAATAATCTCCGCACATCAATCCTAGCATCGTCTGATCCGAATTGACAAAAATCGTTGTGGTCAGGTTTGAACTAAAAAATGTCAAAAGGGGCTTAAAGTGCTTTTTCAGATTTATGTCGCGGGTCAGACTGATTCTGACAAACTTCCTGCTGTGGAAGTAATTGCAGATATACCCTCCAACGCCGGACAATGCGCTGATCATTGCATAAACATATAAATCATCCTCCGACTTCACAAGCAGGAAAATGAAAAGAATTGAGAGGATTTGAACGAATAATGTCCTAGCAGTAATATAGGCAAAGTCCTCATTTACAGAATTCAGCCACTCTACACCAATTGCATTCCCAATCAGCGTTACGGAATGTATCACTATCAATTTAGTGTATGGTTCAATTTTATCAAGCCCACATAAAACAATCATGATCAGATAGGCACAGAATGTAGTCAGTAAGCCAATCATAAACATTTGGTTTACAAACACGGTTTCCTTTTCTTTCGATTCCCGTAATCTAGCTCCTTCGCGCACTGCATAGGAACTAATTCCAAATCCCGAGATCATCGCTAAGTATCCGATAATGGATGACGCAAAATTGTATTTTCCGATATTATCAACGCCGAGCACCCGTGTTACATATGGGTATGTAATTAATGGGAACGACATGTTCATGAATATCCTGAACATGTTTAATCCAGCGTTTTTTGTTAGTGATTGATTTTTCATTTTTTTCCGTCCGGCGTAACTGATTGTGCAACAAAGCATTTCCGTTTTCCTGTAATTTTCTGTATGGCAAAAAGAATTGTTCCCTTTACCCCTTTTGTTCTCAGATGCATTTTTATGCGGTATGGCTTATTAATGATCCTGGCTATTCTCCTGCCCTTTTTATTGCCATATTTTCTCAAGAGCTTCTGTGCCCACAATCTTGCTTTCTTCTCTTCCGGGGTCAGCCAGGAAGCATGGAAATGATGGATTGTATGGGTATTATCAGTTGAGGTAAATATGGCGGTTTTTGTATCAATCGGACAAAGCCAATCGGAAGGGTAAACTGTCATACCCTCAATCGTCTGGAGAAGGTTGTTCTTTTTTAAACCATATTGCATCAAAAACTCCACATTTAGCATAGGGCTCGGCGTTGTATCATAATCCCCTTCCCCAAGTTTAAACCTTCGGTTCCCATAAATGTCATCCATCATCTTCTTGAACAGAGGGAAATGCTTCTCCGCACCAAATCCCAAACCTGGGCTCACCAGTTCCCCACCGACCTCGAAGCCCATATAAGCCCAATTTTCCAACAGATCATCAATATTCCGGATGATTTCCACATCAGTATCCAGGTATATGCCTCCATGCTCATATACAATATCCAGCCTTGCAAAGTCAGGCACAAACCCCCACTTTTTCGCCTCATAAGCCTCTTTCATATACGTATTCTTCTCATAATCATAATTTGATTCATCCCATCGGATAATCTGGTAATCGGGGCAATATTTCTTCCAGCTCTCAATGCATTTCTTATCATGTTCTGGAATCTCCGCCCCGCCAAACCAGCAATAATGGATGATTTTGGGAATCATGTTTCTTTCCTCCATCTAAACTGATGTAAATCTAAATTTTCTACCAATTCTTTGCTCCTTGCCGCAATCGAGAAAATGATAAAGTAGTAGGAATGGTAGCAATATATTTCTGTGATGCACATAATTAGCATCACAAAGCAAACACTTGCAATGATATTTTTGATATCAATATTCTTACATCTATTAAAGCCACGAAGCTGCAGGAACCATACGCCATAAAGCATGACAGCACCAATGATACCGGTATCATGAAGCATCTGAAGCAGTTGGTTATGCCCCTCTGTAATAATTGTATAATACTGCCATCTGCACCACAGAGGGATATTATAAAACCCGAATCCCCATAACTTATTGCTCAAGTCATATTTTGTCAGCATCGTTATGCCATATTCCCAGAGTTCCGCCCGCCCGCTAAAGGTTGCATCTTTTGAGAAGAAAACACCAAATAGCGTAGAAAAATGTGTCTGGATGTCAAAAAACAAAACCCCAATAGTAAGAGCCAGTGTTCCGACAATAATGGCAGTCGGTTGAAGCAGCTTCAGAAACCATTTCAAGTGCGGCTTTTTCAGCAGCCACCAACATATCCCGATCAGCACAAGCCCGATAATTCCGGTAGAGATCCTTAGCCCAAAGACAACAAGCACAGAAAGCGCAATCCCCGCATAGAACATTTTTTTCCTTATCTTATCTTTAAGGATTAAGTTCACCAAAAGGAAAGCAATGATAGGCTCAGTAACACGTGTCTTAATTCCCAGCCAATAGATACCGATTATCCCCACTTGGTATAGAGGAATAGTAATGACTTCCAGTACCAACATCATAAAAAGATACTTCCAAAAGAAAAGCATCTCCTTTTTCCCGCATCCAGAAAAGAAAATATCCAGAAAATGCACAAGGAAAAGATAAGATACTATCTTTTCCACCGCAACAACCGGTTCTGCCCCATCCCTCCCGACATTATTTAAGATTACAACTATCTGGACAATACAGAATGCTGTCCATACCCACAGATACGTATCCCATTTTCGAATTCTTATCAAAGCTGTGAGAGCGATGACTGCCCATGCCAGAAACTGCAGGATATCAAAAAAGTAATTAAAGGGAACACGATCCCAAAGTGTTAAGGGCTGAAAGAATACCACAAAGAAACACAGCAGCGTATAGTTTTTATGAAAAATTGATTTTGTAGTTAATCTGTCTGTCTGTACCATTTTTCTCCCTCGATAAAATATCCCTATAAAGCTTTATAGGACTATACTCATCGTTATAATTGTAATTTGGCATTACCCCATCGTTAATGAATTCCAAAAGAGAACTGTCGAAGTCCGTAAATACCCTAATAAATCTTGAATCATAAAATGATTGATTCCTGATATCCTGATTGTTTGTCAGAAGTTTTTTATTGTAACACAATGCTTCATACGTTCTATATGTAAACCCCTTTTGCCCCGGCTGGAGAACTTCCAGTATGCAGTCTGACTTCACTACTACTTTCAGAATATCCTCATAATTCATGGGATGATTATATACAATATTGTTCAAAACCTTTCTTTCATTTTTATCGACCCTGGTTATATAGAATATGCTCTTCGTCTCTTGAAGGATATCCGCTATCCGATGAAGTTCAGAAAGTCTGTTTTTTGCTGTGCCAATATAGGATATCTTCCATCTGCTGTCATCAGATTTAATTTCTTTTTTAGAATAGACAGAATTTGTATAGAGGAAACCATATTTCTGGGCATCTCCCCTATCCACTGTATAGACAAGCTCAAAATATCCCTCCCTGACAAGTCTCATCGCATACTCAGTTTCATAGGAAGACATTGTCGGGTTTAGGAATAACATATGCATGCGGATTCCTTTTTCTTTCAGACGTTCGATGGCCGCTCTATCATATTGTCTTACTGATGTGTCTGTAAAGATCCATCTCTTTATGCTGTCCTCCAAGTTGTAAACAAAGTCATAACGATTCCAAATTTTTTTGAACGGAATTTCTACGATTGAGTTTAACCGGAAACTATGATGCATCCTGCATATTTTTTTTGCCAGAGGGTTTATTCCTTTCCAACGCATTTGTGGGCTGGTCATTACAATGTTATCCAATTGTGTAATGTCAGAAAATACGACCTTCCAAAAATTCGAATCTTCTAAGCACAGCACTGTATCCGGCTTCTGCCTTTTGTTTTTATCGTTTCTTTTCACCTTAAAACCTCACATATCAAAAAGTTCAACGGCGGCAACATTGTTGCCTATCGTCATATTCTGGCAGATAATTCTAGTCATTCCAATGAATACATTATTTCCAATTATGACCTTCCCTGTGATGCCCCAAATACCTGCCCCCGTATGGAGACAAACCAGGCAAAATCGTGGGACAGGATTTTACATTGAAAAGCCTTTTTCGTATAAATCACGTGTTTCCCTTTCTCCACTTACAGAACAAGAACTGCGATGGGAGAAAGCCTGCTATATATAACATCTTATGTCTTGTGTGGTGATATAGATACTCCGCTGATTTTCCGGCGAATCTCCCATAAATCTGGTACTGTAACGCTGCTTTCATTTTTGCTTTCAAACTGGCATCGGAGTCCAAAAAAGCTGTTGCCCTTTCTACACACCCATTTGGGGATTTTATATTATGTTTCCTTCTGTTGTTCGTTAATCCGTCTTCAAGATAATCCGCTATATAAATGACCTTATTGAAAAACCTCATTTTATATTTCTTCGCCATCCGAACCCAGACAATATCTTCCCCAAGAAATCTTTCCCCTGGAAATTCAGGGAATGGATACTCTCTCAGACAATGGGTATACCAGACTTCCGCCATATCGCCACCGATATCCTCATTAATCCGGCATTCCACAAAAGAAGCCTTCATGCCATCCTTCGGAACTCCTGACGAACTCAAATACCCACCATTTGGCTTGCCTTTCAAGAAACTGAAACCGCAGAGGTCAGTTTCATCTTTATATTTGATATAAGTTTTTTCGATTGTGGATACTGCATCGGCAGTTAATGTGTCATCGCTGTCAACAATAAAAGTCAACGGCGTACGAATGAACTGATAAGCAAAATTCAAAGTCGTATGCTTGCCGCCGTTCTCCTTTTTGTAATAAACAACAAGAAAATTCGCTTCCACTTTCATTTGTTCTACGAATTTTTTTGTATCATCCTCGCTGCCATCATCTATGATCAGCCATTCAAAGTTCTTACAGTCCTGCTCACACAAGGATTCGTAAAGTTTCTTCAATAATTTTCCTCTGTTATAGGTAGGGGTCAAAATTGTCAATTCCCGCATTTTACTTCACCATTCGTGCTGTTGGGCACTCTTTCGTTCTGTCTACTACATATCATACCCCCAGGTGTCGTTTCAAGATGCTTCTTCATCTCTGCCACTTTCTCTCCTCTAAGGATATGGTGTTTACCTTTTCATCTGTTCCGCAATATCCGTATCAACTATCTCTTCGCCAGTTCTACCCTTCAGCTGTTCTCTGCTGCTCTCGCTCAATCCGTCATTGATTACAGCTTTTAAGTCGCAGGTACTGCATTTGTCCAGTTCTCCTTTGGTGACCTTTCCATCTCGATAGTACCGGCAAATCTCGTTCTCATACATAGAATACGGATGCTTGTTAAACAGCGCTTTAACCTTATGCTTCACCACCCACCATGCTGGTTTCCAGATGTATTTATGCATCGCCGGACTCACAGAACCAATCATCCAGCAGTTGCGGTCACAGCAACGAACTTTCTTCCTTACCTTCTCCGCCTCCGGGCTGTTCCAGAGCTCGTCCCAGGTTTGGGTATTCAGATTGCCCATAACCTCTTTATCCTTCGTACCATTACAAGGCATCACATCGCCATATGGATCGATGAAAAATGTGTCAAAGCTCATGTTACAGGGGAGCAGTCGCTTCTGACCGTAGATGTAATTGATCAGACCATGATTGAAATACGCACGAAACCACTTTTTTGGAGACCAGCTCTGCAACAGTTCATTCACCAAATCTTCAAAATTCTTCGCCACCATCGATCGGTCATGAATGATGTTCTTTGCCTCCACGAAATAGAAACTGTTATGTAAACTGGCTGTGGCAAACTCCATGCCCATCTCATCGGAAATCTTATAGAGCGGTACCAGATCAGGAGCATTCTTATCTTGGACGGTCATACCGAAACCGACGTCCTTCATGCCCATCTTCCGGAGCGTTTTCAGTGTCTTATAACCACGCTGGTAGCCATCCTGCAAGCCACGAATCTCGTTGTTCGTTTTCTCAAGTCCCTCTATGCTGATGCGTATGCCAACCTGTGGAAATTCCTTACAGAGATCCACAATACGGTCAGTAAAGAAGCCATTGGTAGAAATAACAATACGGTCAGAGAGTTTGTACAACTCCCGCACAATATCTTTTAGATCCGTCCGAATGAAAGGTTCGCCGCCAGTAATGTTTGTAAAGTACATCTTCGACAACTTCTTGATCGTCTCTATACCGATTTCTTCCTCCGGCTTGGAAGGTGCCTTATATCTATTGCACATAGAACACCGGGCATTGCAACGGTAGGTCACAATCACTGTTCCATTCAATTTCTCTCCACCCTGCTTCTTTGGCATGATATTCTCTCCTTCTTCTGCAACAATATCTACGATGCGTTGTATATTCTTTTTTTGTAAAAATCGTTCATTCCATTGTCAAATTGCGAAACTATATATTACTAGCCAAATACGCCTTCGCTTTCATACACATTTTCACAAGCCATTCTTCTGAATCGGCACGTTCCGGCTCCAGTGAATCATCTGAAATAACACACTTTTCTAATCCTGCATCTGAAAGGAGCTCTTTAATCCGCTTGTTTACCTGCCCGTTTTTTAACTCAATGTCTGCACCCAATATTTTACCGAATATGATTGAGAAAGCAGTCCCATGAAAGGAGTTCGTAAAAACCGCTTCTGCATTCGCAATCCACCCCAAAAAGCAGTCCGGAGAATTCTTCAGGATAAAATGTATATTTCTCTTATTTATTACGATATCAAAATTATGCTCTCGAGCATATTTTTCAGCCGCTTTCATCACATGAACATCTTCCGGAATTAAATACACTAATACATATTTCTTTTTATGTATTTGCGCTGCAATTTCCACCCATTTCTTTTTCCCTAAAAGAAAAACGGGATCAGGAAGAACAGGAATATCATCTCCCAATCCTATTTTTACAATAGCTGAATTCTCCCTGACAGACAATGCGTCAAATCCTCTCAGTAATTCATAGATTTGATTTTGTTCTTCTTCATTATACTCCATGTTGCCGACACTTGCCGCATATGAAATTTTTCTATGATCACCGTTGACAAAATCCAGAAAATATGTATAATCATTCCCGGAACAACCAGTATTCCAAACCTGGTCACTCCCTGTTATAAAGGTGTTATACACATTGTTGCTTTCCTCAATATTGTCCCTTGTATATTGGGAACCCGATAATGAAAAGTGTTCATTTCTAAAGGAGTCAAATCCCTTGCGTTTTATAGCATAATACACCTTCATTAAGATTTTCTTTACCATATTTCCATTTTTTGCAAATCTTGTCTTTTCTACCTCCGCACATTTGTAATCAATAATTTCAGAATCCGTTTTCAATTCATCCTTAATAAATCTGCTTAGGGCATATGCCTGTAATACGGCTCCCGCATTATCTGCCCCATGAAAGGTTAAAATACCAACTTTCTTCATTGTTACTCCTGACATTTTTTTATGTATTACAATAAATACTCAGAAACCTGTCCAAATCCCGCATAAATATGAAGCAATTCTTGTGAATACGCTTCTATATCATTAAATTTATTGTCCCTACAGTTCTTACTGTACTGCTTTACCAACCTCTCATTCCCCCATAACTTCCAAATTTTCGCCTTCAAGTCTACCGCATTCCCACTTTCAAACAACTCGCCGGTTTTACCTGCATCTATCAACTCTGGGATGCCTCCGATATTCGCTCCCAGCACTGGAGTCCCGTACATCTGTGATTCCATCACGGCAAACGGACAATTTTCGTAACACTCAGATGGGCAGATAGAAAACCGAGCCTCCCGGATGAGTTCTTCCAACACCTCCCCCGTTTGGAATCCGACATTTTTTACGTTGGGAAGGGCATTCACTTTATCCTCCAATAAACCAGTACCGGCAAAGATAAATGGAATATCTGAAAGTATCTTGCAGACATTGAGAAGCGTGCTGATGCCTTTTTCCTCAGAGAATCTGCCAAAGTAAAGAACATAGTCCTTTTTCGCCGTATCCTTCCGCTTCACATGATCCACAAAGTTATGCATTGTCACTGTTTTCCCTGCAAAGAGCGGATTAGAGTCCATCTTCTTCTTCAAAAACTCAGAGCAACAGATAATTGTATCAATATATTGATATGTACCACGCCACTTCCAGTAAAAAGCCTCCATTGTCCCAATTACTGACTTTGCTGTGCTGCCGTGAATGCATTTTCCTTTGGAACAATTCAGGAAATGTCCGCCGAGACATTTCTCGCAGTTCTCACCTGAAATTGGATTCTTAAGCTGATGGTTCGGACATATCAATTGGTAATCATGAGCAGTGTAAATAATCCGGCACTGACTCCCCTCTTTCCGCCATTTCTGGATTTCCAGAATGATGCTGGGTGTCAGTTGGTAATTGAAGTTGTTAATATGACATACATTCGGCTGGAAGTCATCAAGTACTTTTCGGATCTGCTTTCTTGCCTCCCTGCTGTAAATCGTTTTGATTGGATATGCAAGTTTGCACAATTTAATGCCACCATGAAAATCCATATCAGTTGTATAGGCATTGACAGCATTTCCAACACAACGTCCCTCATGCTCCATACCGAAGTACTGAACTTCATGACCCTGGCTTTGGAGATAATCCCCTAACTTAAACATATATGTTTCCGAGCCGCCATTTGGGTACAAAAACTTATTAATCATTAGAATGCGCATCGCGTCACACTTGTTCCTTTTCGATTTGTCCCCAGGTATCGCCTCAACGTTCTCCTCACCAGTCTTATATGTAGTCAATCCAGACTTCACGTCCTTTTCCTGCTTCCATAGATATCCAGCGTCCTTTCCACAACCTCATCCCAATCAAGCTTTGATACAATATAATCCGCCGCAGATTCTCTGTATTTTTTAACCGTTGCGCTGTCGTCCACCAGCATCTGCAGCATTTTTTGAAGATCCGCTACATTGCCTTTCTTGAATAATACCGCTTTGTCCTCAACAACTTCTGCGCACTCAGGTATATCGCTTGTGAGACAACAATTGCCGTAGCTCATCGCCTCCAAAAGGCTGAGAGGCATTCCCTCTAAATCACTTGGCAGACAGTAGAGATATGCGTTGCTATATAATTCTTCCAACATCTGTCCCTGGACAAATCCCGTGAATAAAATTCTCTCGTCATCCATAGCCAGTTCTTTTATCTGCCCCGAATATTTATCCGTATCAGATGTACCTCCGGCTATTACCAACCGTTTGTCTGTTTTTATCTTCTTGAACGCTTCTATCAGATAATGCACACCTTTTTCCGGAACAAGCCGCCCTAAGTACAGAATATAGCTGTCTTTCACGAGATCATATTTCTTTCTTATCACATCAGCTATTCTGACCTGCGGCCTTTCCACACCGTTTGGAATGTATCTCGTTTCCCTTCCATATGTATCCTTGAAATATTGCTGTATCCCTTTGCTGAGAACAATAATCTCGTCTGCAAAACGAACGGCACTTTTTTCTCCCATCATGATATACGCGGAAGCAAACCTTCCCCATTTCGCCCTCTGATGATCAAGACCATGAACCGTCACGACTACCTTCTTTCCCATGAGCTTCGGCAGCCAGCACATGAATGCGGGACCTTCGGCATGGATATGGACGATATCATAATTTCCGAAAGCTGCCGCAAAAGAAGCACAGATTGAGGAAGTCACAGCAGCCAGTCCAAGATAGTCTATGGTAAAAATATTTTTCAGCATGATCCCATGATAGGTATCTCTTTTTACAGGATCAAATTCCGCTCCCGCGGTGTGATGTCCCAAACGGTTATAGCAGGTTACCTGATTTCCTTCCCTGACCATCCGTGTACTCAATTCTTCAACAACAACTTCAATCCCGCCTTCTCTTGATGGAATTCTTTTATGGCCAAGCACAGCTATATTCAAACTTTTATCTTTTCCGCTCTTTTTTGACTTTCTATTTTTTAACTCTCTCTTTTTATTCAAAATCCATCTTCCTACACAGCCCCGTTCCGTTTCGCCAGTACCCTGAATGTCTTCCACAAAATTTTTATATCCAGCCCCAGATTCCACTCGCTGATATACTTTGTATCCAACGCCAGGACCTCCTCAAAATCCACGATATCACTCCGCCCGCTCACCTGCCACATACCGGTGATCCCCGGTTTGGCCGCAAGCCGCATTTTATGGTGGAGTTCATACTGTTCGTATTCATCTACGGTGGGTGGCCTTGTCCCCACCAGGCTCATATCCCCCTTCAGGACATTCCAGAATTGCGGAAATTCATCCAGGCTTGTGCGTCTCATAAATCTTCCGATCGGGATAATACGCGGATCATCATCCACCTTGAACATCTGGCCGTTCATTTTATTCTGTGCCATCAGTTCCTGTTTTCTTTCCTCCGCGTCAAGACACATGGAGCGGAATTTGTGCAGTTTGAATACCCGTCCGTTTCTTCCTACACGTTTCTGTGAAAAAAAGATTGGACCCGGAGACTGCAGATAGATGACAGGAGAGAATATGATAAACAGGATCCCGGTAAGTACAAGCCCCACCAATGCTCCTGCGATATCCATGATCCTTTTGACCATCAGCTGCCAGTCACTGACAAATGTTGTACCTATAGAAAGTACCGTAAAGCTTCCAAAACATTCAATCACCCGATTGCCTATATTCGTTCCTAATGGAGATAATTCGATATGTACAGTCACCCCCATATTGATAAAGTGGTTGATCATCAGCTCTATATAAGAATCCCCCCCCTGCAGCGACAGGAACACTTCATCAATTACATTATGCTTTATATATTTTAGTATCGTATCCTTTGATGCAACGACCGGCACAGATTTTATATCTTTACCGATCAGATCCTGATCATAAATCATGATCCCTGAGATGATGAAATTCTCAAAACGCTGCATTTGGAAAGTCTCAATGACATGTTCAATATTATGTGAGTCAGATATCACCAGTACAGTTCTTTCCTCTTTTCGCCTTCGGATCCGTGTCCGTACCACACGTTTCCACGCAAGTCTTGCCACAGTCATAACGCAGCAGCTCATTCCCCACATCAGGGATATAATGATTCGCGAATAGATAGCCGTCTGCTTTGTCGCAAACAGATACACAAAAGAAGAAAGCAGTACGGCAGTATTGTGTTTTACTACAGACTTGATCTCTATGAGATAGCCGCGTTTTACGATGTCTTTATAGCTGTCCAGAAAAAAAACAACACACACATGCAGCAGCAGGATCACGATTCCGAATTTTGCGTAATCATCATTATGAAACGGCCATCCAAGTCCATTCCGGATCATGCATGCCAACAGGAAAGCAAATTCAAGGCAAAGCATATCAAGTATCATAAAATCAAAATGCTTCAGCCAACTGCTTTTTTCCTGCCTGTACATGTCCGCTTTCCCCCGCTTTCCCCGTTTCCGTCATTATTTCAAAGTATTTTTTCGTTTACCAGAACCCCCTGCACCAGATAGCGTCCATCCGGCCTCGTATCCAGACAAGTGCTCAGGGTAATGATGCGGCTGTCGGCATCTATCTCCGCGCCGTCCCTGAAATGCGCCCCCGCGTCGCGGCTCCGAAATATCATGTCCAGATACTCCTGGAATCCGGAATCCCCGGCAAAACCATAGGTATAGAGGATGTGTTCGTCTCCTGATTCATATGCCGCAAAAATGTCATATGCAAATATCCTCTCCGGAGTATAGATGAACGCATATCGATTGTCCTCAAAAAAATTTTTATCTCTATATCCGAGCAGCGTATGGAACATCGTGCCGTCATCCATGTTATGGCCGTAAATGACGGTATTCTGATCCATAAAATCCTTGCTGTTCAGTCTTTCTGTGTAGACGCAGCCCGGATATCCCTGGCTGCCGTCCAGATTGTGTTCCAGATAATAGGTGTCATCCTCCGGATGCTGGAGGATCGGGTAGTCCACGCCGGTTCCGGGGATATAGAGCCATGCATAGATGTCCCCATTTTCCGCATAGAGCGCTTCCCAGTCCAGATCCTTTTCCGGTGCTTCCACCCCTGTCCCGGATGCTTCCGCTTCTGCTTCGGATGCTTCTGTCCCTGTCCCGGATGCTTCACCGTCATCGCCTGGATTTTTTGCAGGCTGACTGTCCGTGCTGCCGGATCGTGCCGCAAGATCATCGAAGTGTTCCTGCGCGTTTTTCTGTGTCTGCCGGGTCCGGAGCATCAGCCCGAGGATCACCGCCAGGGCGATCACAAAAAATACAAGTAAAATGATATAGAATCGCTTTTTCTGCTTATTTTTCGGATGATTTGGTATTTCAGTTTTTATTCTGTCTTTTAAATCCATATTTTCCCTGTACTATTTTGAAACCAGGGGTCGGCTAAAGCCCCCCTGGTTCTTCTGCCACATACGAGCTATCCTGAGTTATGCGTTGTAGATTGCTTTTTTACCGCAGACAATGATCCCTGCCGCGCAGAGCATTGCCAGAATCGGCAGCACGGAACACGCGGAACCGGTTTTCGGGGAACCCACAGCACTTGTGGTGCTGGTTCCCGACTGCTGTCCTGCCTGGAAAGCGCCGGGGGTCGTACCCTGTACCGGGCCTGCAAGCGGTTTAGGAAGCTTGACAAACGCGACCGGCGAGAAAGATGTAAACCTTCCTGTGATCGTGCCGTTTCCAACAGCTTCTACCGGGATCAGCTCCCAGCCGCTGCCAGTCAGGTGGAGAATGGCCATATTGTCGCCCGCCTGTACGCCGGGAACGGTAAACGTAACCAGACCATCCACCGGTATTGCTCCGCTGACCTCAACTACAGTCATGACCTGCGCATCCGCATTTACCTGAGCCGCAACAACCTGAGCCGCAACGATCACCTGGGCGCCGTAAACGCCTTCCGGCACCGCTACCGCGATACCGGCAGTCGGTGAAGCAACCTGGCCTGCCGTCTCAGCGTTGGAAGAGAGCACGGCCTGCTGCTGTGAGGAGGGCGTGTTTGTATCCGTTACATTTGACGTATTGGAAGAACCGGCCGCAAATGCAGTCGTCCCCATCGCCAGTACCAGAAACGCCGTAAGCAATCCTGCAAGTTTCTTTTTCATGTCCGCATCACTCCTTTCTTTTTCCATGTGGTTTTTATATCAAGCGCGGCATTGCAAGCAATGCCTCACCTAATACCGTCTTAAGATCCGGTCTCTTCATAAAAAACCTGCAGGACCAGATCATATAGAGCCGCATCATCTGCATGAAATTCCTCGAATTCTTCCCCCATACGTGTCTCCCCCGGAACCGTATACATCCGGCTTCCGTCATACTCGTAGGTGAGCAGTTCCGAGACCAGGTTTACAAAGTCCACATCGGTCACCAGATATTCCGAGACCGAATCATATAGCTCAGCCGCTTTGTCAGGATTGCCTGCCATGGCTGTTTTCAGCCTTCCCATATAGGCAGTGATATATTGTTCCTGCCTGCGCAGGCGGTGGGTCGCACTGTCAAATTCATTGATATCTCTGCCGCGCAAATAATAGTAGGCCTCCGTCCCGCTCAGGGTACGTTTCTCCCCGGCACGTAGTTCTACGCCTTTTTCCGGATAGCTGAGATTCTGCAGGACTGAAACCTCCACACCGCCTACCGAATCATTCAATGCCGGAATTGCCCCCATATTGATGGAAAGGTAGCCGCTGATCGGAAGGTTATAGAAGAGGTAGGAAACCGCATCTGCCGTTCTGGAGCAGCTCTGGTGCCTTCCATCTCCGAAGCCGTGCTGTACACAGAGCTGCGCATCAATCTCGCCGGTGTCTGCCCCATCCTTATCCTGTGTCTGAATCTTAGTAATTGTATTGCGGTGGATGGAGACCAGGGAAATCGTTTTATTTTCTGAATCGGCCACGATAAGGAACAGTGCATCTGATTGTCCGCCGCTGATGCCGTCCTCTGCTGCCAGGGCCGGTCCGTCTTTATCGATTCCCATCAAAAGATAAGTTCGGAGACGGTTGTTGTACTTGTAATGCCTGCCTTGATAGCTGATCACGCCTTCCTGCCACTTTTCCCGTACTGGTTCCCCGGCTGTGCTTTCGGCGGAACGTGTTGTATCGCTGACACCTGATGCCTGATCCCTTCGCAAATGGAACCCCACTGCAGCTGTTCCTGCAAGCGCGATAGACAGCCCGGTAAAAAGCAGAATAAAGGGTATTCGCTTATTGCGTCTTGCGGCAGGTTTCTTTTTCATGTTGCTCATGATTGTTCCTTACTGCCGTAATAGCTCCCGTAATAGCTTCCATAATAATGGCCATATTCACTTTTCTTTATCTTCACCTTATTCAGCACCGCTCCAAGGATACGTACGCCTGACGCTTCCAGCTGCTTCTTCGCTCCGCTGATCATGCGTCCGCTTGCGATTCCCTGGGCGATCACCATGATCGCCCCGTCGCAGTATTTTGCGGCTACCGCAGCATCAATTGCCGCACCCAGCGGCGCGCAGTCCAACAGGACATAATCAAAATGCTCTTTGCCGAAATTAATCAGCTCCGCGAAATATTTTTTGTCCAGGATCTCCGTCGGATTTGGGACGGAAGGTCCTGCAAAGATAATGGACAGCTTCTGGATATCTGTAGAGTACAGTACCTCGTCCAGCTTTCTCTGCCCCGACAGGAAATGGGACAGCCCATAGATCTCTCCACCTGCCGCGTTTTTTGCGCGGAGCCGTCCGATCAGGACAGATTTCCGCATGTCCGTATCTACCAGCAGCACACGCTTTCCAGACTCCGTCATGGAACGGGCCAGATTGATGGACACCGTGGTTTTGCCTTCGTTCGGGATCGTGCTGGTGATGAGGATCGTCTGAATGTCATCACCGCAGAACTGGATATTCGTCTTAAGCGCACGGAGAGATTCCTTCATGGCATACTCTAACTCACTTATATTTTCAAGCAATACAAATTGCATGGCTGCTTTCCTCCTTATGCGCTTTGTTTTCGCTTTTTCTTCTTTTTTCTTCGGGAATCTTTCCTGTTATCGCCAGAAGCGACCTCAGGCAGGCTTCCGAGAAGGTTCATTCCCAGCTTCTGTTCCACATCCTCATCTGTCATGATCGTGTCATCCAGCAGGTAGGATATCGTAATGATCGCCGCCGCAAGGAGAAAACCGACGATTGCGCCGATCAATGTATTCATTCCGACATGAGGGCTGACAGGCTCGCCGTCCGCGTAACCATTCTGAATAGTGGTCGGCGCAGACTGATCCATCTTGATCGAAATGTAATCTGAGGCTACACTGGCCATCTCATCCGCGATTACTTTTGCGCGGTTGGGATCGGTATCCCTGACTGTGATCTCTAAAATACGGGAGTCGGCCGGATTTTCCAGGGTAATCTTATCCTCCAGTGAATCATATGTCTCATCCAGATTTAGATTTTCAATGACCTGGTCCAATATCGGCCGTCCCTTGACTACTACGATGTAGTCATTTGTCAGGCTGCTTCCGATTTGGATATCCGCCAGGCTGGTGATCGAATTGCTCAATACATACAATGCCGATGTTGACTCATACTGAGGCACCAGGATGAATTTGCTCGCCGTCAGTGCGATTGCTGCTGCCATAATGGTAGATACCGCCAATATTTTCCAATGGCTCAGCAGTTCGAAAAAAAGTTCTTTTAAATCAATTTCTAACTCTTCTTGTTCAAGCTGCATGTCCCTGTCCTTTCAAATATATCATCACGAATACGTGCCGCCTGCGGCAGCTTTATTTCATGCTTTATTTTTAACTACTTTTTGGGGATTTTCCTCAAACAGCAGTTCCGCGTAGTCTTCCCCGTATTTTCTGGAAATGTATTCCATGCACTTTTTCAGATGGCACGCCCTCGTATCTATACCATGGGCATCGCTCGCCACAATATCCGCCCAGCCTTTTTTCAGGACTTTCCGGCAGAACCTCTCGCCGGCCCTGCCCTCCAGCCCCAGGACACTGTCCGCATTGATCTGGATATAGGCGCCTGTGTTGGAAAGTTCCAGGCAGAGGTTCGGATCCTTCAGGAAGCATCCATAGCGCTCCACATGTGCTATAACGGGAATGTATCCGCAGGAAATCAGCTTTTGCGTCTGCATATATATGTAGGAAAAATCCGTGTCAAAGGAATACTCGGTCAGCACAAAATCCCCGCCCGCGAGGGAAAGGCATGGATTTTCCTGCAGGGCCTTGAGTATCCTGCTGTCAACATGGTATTCACAGCCCAGATACAGCGCTATGCCGGCCTGTTCCGCCTCCTGCTTTAAACGTGCAAAATTCGTGCGGATCCCTTCCGCCGGATAGCCGAACATCCCATGGCGGTAATGGGGAGTGAGGACGATCGTCTCAATACCCTGTGACTTTGCCTCCTGCAGCATGGCGATAGATTCTTCGATGCTGCCGGCTCCGTCATCTACGCCGTAAAGCGCGTGGCAGTGTATGTCAACCATGCTTCCTCCCTTCCGATGCTTTACAGCCGATCTGTGAAGCCGACAGAAGCATCTTTTTATCCGAAACAGATATACGGGTATGCCAGTTATTTTTTATATACTCATGGCCGATGAAATCTGCCGGGAGTATCGTGCAAGCCGCATAATCCCTTGTAGATTATATCAAAATCGCATATAAAATACAATGCTTATTTCCCCAGCACTAACAATTTTATTTTTATAAGCCATAATCGATAATCAGAAAGCTTCTATTCTCTTACTGCCCACGGCCGGGAAATATGGCTCAATTCGTTTACAACCCTCTTTTTCTATGATAAGATATTTTTAATTTAGGAAGGGAGATTTTCAGGCCATGATTTTAAAGGATTGCGGCATATGCAAGATTTTTGATGAAGACGCCAGATTTCTTATGAAAGCCAGGGTAAAAAGCGTAAAAGCAAATATCACATTATATTTTGATGATAACATGCATCTTGAACCTGGGGCAGAAAGAATGCTATGGATCGATTTTTTTGACAGCCAGCTGGGCTATATCAAAACCTTGAGCAAAATTATTCTGCGCAAAAATACGGATCCGAAGATCACAGAGCAGTGGGCGGCGGACTGTGAGGTTGTCAAGGTTCTCGAAACCATACAGCGGCAGAAGGATCTGCGCGTGAAACTGGAAAAGAATGTAGAATTTTCATCTGTTATGCATGGACAGTTCACAGGGAGTATACATAATATCAGCGTTGGAGGCATCCTGCTTTTTACTGAGGCGACCTTAAATATCCATGAAGAAATCTCCTTCCATTATTGTTTTCTCAAAAAGGAACAGAAGATGACAGCCGCCATTCTAAGAGAACAGCCGATGGAGGATACGTATCATGTCTATGGATGCCGGTTTATACATCTAACGAACAGTGCCGAAAAAGACATCCGCCAGTTTGTGTTCAGGCACCAGCTTAAAATGGTCTAGGCGGCAGAGCATAAATTACCAGATTTTCAAAAAGGGCCGCCCCCACGGGAACGGCCCTATATTCAATGGTAAAAACTAACAGAATAATATGATCAGCTGTGATGCCAGCACCACCGCGATCAGCGCGATCGGATAGGTCGCCGCATAGGCAGCTGCGATATCCTCCGTACCGGCCATGTTGATCAGCGTACCAAGAGCCGGCGTGCTCGTCATACCTCCGGTCAGTGAGCCCAGGTTGTTGAGCAGGGGCAGCTTTAAGATGTTCTTCGCCACGATAAATCCAATGATCATCGGAAGGATCGTCATGATCGCTCCATAGAGGAAATACACCGGTTCAAAGTACTGTACAAACTTCGCACCTCCGGATACTCCCGCCCCGATCAGGAACAGCATCAGTCCCAGTTCCCGGAGCATCTTCAAGGTAGAATTTTTCGGAACGATGGATATCTTTCCGGCGTGTCCGTAGTGTCCGAACACAAGAGCCGTCAGAAGGCAGCCGCCTGTGGTTGTCAGCGAAAAGTTCCTGTAGCTGAGGCTTCCCACCAGGATTCCCACAATTGCCGCCAGCGAAAAAGCGAAAAATCCAAATTCATCTACTTCTGTCAGGATCAGGCTGCTCTTTTTTCTGCCTTCGCCTTCCTTTGCCGCAATCTTGGCCACTTCTTCATTCATGTTTGCTTTCATGATCTTCGGAACGATCTGCACAAACAGGACCACACCGACCACACCAAACAGATAGGAAATCCCATACCCTACGGATACCAGCGCTTCCAAATCCAGGCCGACAGCCGCTTTGGATGCGGAAAATGCAGGCGTACTGGTCAGTGCTCCGGAAAGCAGGCCTACCATGATCGCACGGAACTGCTCGTGATCCAGGTCCGTAAAGTTGGAGCCGATCAGAATGCATGCGATGCAGGTAACCGCCGCCGCAAGAATGATCACAGCCCCCAGCAGAACATAGGATTTGAAATTCCGTTTCAGGTTTCCGAAAAAGTTCGGCCCCGCTATAAAACCGACAGAGGTCACGAAGAAGATCAGTCCCATATTTTCCACGATTTTCAGTGCGTCCGTAGCAAAGGTCGTCTCACCCGCCATCAGGTTGTCCGACAGTTTTGTGTACAGCAGGCATCCGTAAACCAGAGCGATGATAAATACCCCGGCCGTTCCCAGGTTGATCCCTTTTACGGTGATCTTACCGACCGCATACCCGATGGCCGCGATCGCAAAGACCGAAAATGTAAGAAATACTACAGCCTTTACTGCCAATATTCCTCCAAATAACTCCATGTCTTATGACTCCCTTCTGTATACTATAGTAAAAAACAGCGAGCCTCCAGCGGCCCGCTGTCTGCACGAAACTCTACAATGATTATTTATGCTCTTCCAGATAAGCCGCCCGTCCGCTCTCATACAGGTTATTTCCCTCGCTGTCGATGATGACAACCAGCGGCATATCCTCTACATAAAGCT
>CAYQBE010000082.1:0-21513 GCA_964415625.1 uncultured Clostridium sp. | reverse complement strand
ATCTGGATCCGCATACCGAAAGGAAACGCAAATGTATAGTGTATTGATCATTGAAGATGAAATATTGGCCCGGATCGGCCTTCATCAGCTTATCAAATGGGAAAAATATGGCTTCGCCCTTCTGCCTGACGCGGCGGATGGGGAAGAAGCGCTGAGCAGGATCCGGGAGCACCGTCCGGATATCATCCTCCTGGACCTGAACATTCCGAAGATCGACGGACTCCGGATCCTGCGTCATCTGAAGGAAGAGAAAATGGACTGCAGGGTCATCGTGATCAGCTGCAACGAGGAATTTGATATGGTAAAAGAGGCCATGAAGCTGGGCGCCTATGATTACCTGCGAAAGCTGAACCTTTCCTCCGAAGAGCTGCTGGGGATCCTGAAAAAATGCCGGCAGGAGCTCCGTGCAGGCAATGACCGGGATGAGAACCTGTCCTCCTTTACATTCCATGAGATCCGCTATGATGAAATCCTGAATCCGAATGGGAAGGATCTTTTTCTGAACGTAGGAACTTACCGGACGACCCTGTGCATCCTGCCCCCGGAAGCCGGGGAAAAATGGTCTGCGGAGCATTCCTTTTACGCTGCAGCAAACGCTTCAAAAAAATGGTTTGCGGAGCATTCCGCGGAATATATGCAGGTCATCAAAGGCCCCCGGCTCTGCTGCTTCCTTTTTGAGCGTCATTTTTCCAGGGAGTTCTTTTTGCAGCTTCATCAGGAATTGACAGACTGTCTCCCCGGGAAGGTTTATCTGGGCATCCATGAATCGGTCATGGGAAATGCGGAGGCCGTAAACCGCGCGATCGTACTGGCGGAGCAGATCTCGGTCATCCGGTATTATGATGAAGAACAAGCACTTTATTATTTTCCGGAAAAAATCGTGCTCAAAGAGCACAGCCCAAAAGGAACCCGGCAGCTGCTTGACAGCCTCAAGGAAGCTGTGGAGACATTTTCCGGGAAGGAATCTGAAGCTGTCATCCGCCGGATCCTGTCCACGATCCGGACAGAGCCTTATATCCATATCAATGTGCTGAGGCGGATCTTCATGGATATGCTGGGAATCTACTCCATGACCGCGCAGAAGTTAAACGGGACGATCGAAGAGATCCGGATCCAGGGTGATAACTGCCACTATCAGAAGCTGATGATGATGGGCAGCCTGGATCTGATCGAAGGCTGGTTCCTGGAATTTCAGGATATTTTTTACAGACAGTTTTTTGTAGCGTACAAATGCAGCAGGTCGGATCTGTTAAAAAGTATCTTCTCCTATATCGACAGCCATTTGACAACCCAGGTCCATCTGTCCGAGGCCGCAAAGGAGACCGGGGTGTCCAATGCGTATTTGAGCACGGTCTTTAAGAAGGAGATGGGGGTTAATTTTATAGAATATGTGAATCAGAGGAAGGTGGAGCTGGCGAAGCAGATGCTGGAGGAGGGGAAGCTGGTGTATGAAGTGTCCGATGTGCTGGGGTTTGAGAATTGTACGTATTTTTCCAAGGTGTTTAAGAAATACGAGGGGATCTCGCCGGATGGGTATAAGAGGAAGGAGTAGGGGCAGGCCGCAGCCGTCCAGGGGCATTCGCTTTTTGTCTATTCTACTTTTGGCGAAGTGCTTATCGTAACACTTCGCCGAAAGCCTAATCGGTTTGAGCATAATATGCTTGATTAGGTCTGCTTTAATATTTTATGCGGTAAAATTATTTTTAAACACCCAAATGCGCTTTCCAATCTGTTGGAAGATTCATTGACCCAAGGCTGATTACACTGCTGTTATCTTGAATCAGCTTATCTAACCCATCTACAAACAATGTCCACTCCCCTTTTGATGATCTCAGATATTTCATCGCCAGTAAAATCTGATATAAGCCATTATGCGCCGGCAAAGGTGTTACTTTATCAGCATCCAGAATCTCCGGCGTAGTATGTATTGTCCGGTTATATATTCTGGAATTATGAGCGCACATGTTTCTTAACACTGAAACGCTCTGCACCCATGAGGCAAACATTTTCTGAGATGGATTTACTAAATTTCCTTTTTTAGAAATATACTGGTAATTGGCAGCTAAAATCGAATATGCACTGCCTGTACCTGTTTTCAGATTTTTAATGATCTTTGATAAAGTTCCAAAGGAAAGGACCTCCACCACTGCCCATACAGGCACTTCACCTTCGTGATTATCAAAATTATGTTTTATAAACACATCATTGGAACGGGCAACTTCTGATGCTATTGCAGACATATTCTGCCAGTACATCTTTTTCTCTTTAAAGATTGATGAATCCTGTAAAATCAGTGCATCTCCATGTACAAGCAATGATTCCACCAATCGTGCTCTTAAAGCCACCTCAATCTTAGAAATCATTGAAAAAATCAGAACAGATAATTTTTGATCAAACCGATATAATTTTAAAATATCTTCAAATTTGGTTCCTGGAATATACTTTTTTGTTGAATTATCATACAAGTGAAACGAATACCCTCTTAATCGATAAAATCCAATAGATTTTAATGCTCTTTCAACATCACTACGAGACGTAATTGTCATTCCTGCGTCAATATAAGATTGCACTTGCTGTGTTATTGTTAATATTTGCTTTGGATACTGATACATAAAACACCCCATAAGTAAAAAAGTCCCACCGGGTTGCGCATGATAACCAGAGGCGTGGTGGGTTCTGTTAATATTATTATACATTTTACATTATAACTGTCAAGATTATTTTTTCAAAAGAATTGAAATCTTTATCAGGGGAACAAATAAATGGAAGTCCGAAAGAAAGGGACTGGCAGCAATACCTACCGACTTACGTCCGCGTTTCTGGATGGTATGAAGCAAGGGATTCAGGACATTCAGACAAAAGAGCTTTCCATCAGTCGTATGAATATTAAACCCTGCCTTGGCTGCTTTTCGTGCTGGAATCGCACTCCCGGACAATGCTGCATACAGGATGATATACAGGGCGGGGAAATGATACGACCATTTTTTGCGGTCAGGGCGAACTGTTTCGTGTGCCGGAGCAGTCCACACGCACGAATGAGTACCTTTCATATGTGAAGTTAGCGGGACAGGAATACGCCTGCGGCAGTATTTCCGATAAAACGCAGGAACTGCTTGACCAGCTTTTCAAAAGCATTAGAGGACTTGGGTCTATGAAGTATGAGTTGATCCTTTCCGGAAAATTCAAAAATAACGCAGCCGGTAATTTTGACTGCGTTGTTTTTCTGCCGTTCTTTTTATTCTGTTTTTTCCCGCTCCCTGACAGCATCCGCCCCTGTATACTTCTCCTTTATCGCATCCCAATACAGAAAAATATCTTCATCCCGTACGAGACTATTTTCTGCTTTCACCTTCTGCACAAACGAATACAGGGACAGGCCGCTGTTTTGAACCGCTTTGGCAAATGATCCGGGAATCCTGGGATCCGGCAGAATCTCAGCCGGGATCAATTCCGCCAGACGTTCGATCAGTTTTTTGATCACGTCCATATACAGATCCATAATTCGGCCCATATATAAAATAGCTGCTGAATTTTTATAGTGGTGACTATCATCATTTCGATCTTTCAAAATGCCAAGCCAGAGTTCTTCATCGTCAATCAATTTTTCCCGATACGCCAGTTTAATGATTTCCCTCGGCGAACCGGTTTTGGCATCCAGCATCATCAGGTCATTCTGCATATATTCTTTTAAGCTTTTCCATGACAATTCAAACAAACGGTCAAAGTCTGCTGTCAGCCCCGAAATCATTGCATCGGAAAAATCATATGGATCCATATATCCGGTAATGGTTTTATATAAGCGTTTTAACTGCTCAAACTTTTTCATACAGGATCACCCCATCCCTCTGGATCTCATCGAGAAGATCGCGTGAAACCGCGCCGCCGTTCAGATCCACGATATCAAACATCAGCAGTGTTTCGATCTCCTCCACAAAATCTAAAATATGATAATACTCCTTCGTATCCCCGGCATACAGCGCCAGATCAATATCGCTCCGTTCCCCGTTTGTACATCTCGCGCGTGAGCCAAATAATATGATCTGGCTGAGGTCAAGCTTTTTCCCCATCGCCTGCAGCCCGGCAAGAATCTTTTCTGGGAGGTCGATCTCTTTTTCCTCTAAACGATACACCTCCTGGCACCTCCTCTGCCCGGTCTTTGCCTTTTGTCATTTTATCATTTATCCCGGATTCTGGCAAGTGTTCGTTTTGAACTGACATCCATCACTCCCCATAGATACATTTTCCAAATTTATATGCTTTCTGGAGATGCTCCGTCTTATCAATCTGCGGCCGGCCATTGGTATCTCCGCAGCCGCCCGCAAGCACCATTCCCCGATCCCGAAAACCGATATAATTTACCAGCGCAAACTGATAATAAGAAACCGCCTGCTCAAATGTCCAGAAAAAGTTATCTGCCGCAGTCATAAGCAACGCGCAGTCCTTTACCGGATACTTTTCATATCTGCCTAACGGCGGGTTCGCATCTTCCTCCGCAATGCAGTAAAACCGTTCGATAAAAGCCTTAATCCGGGAAGATACCGTCCAGAAATAAAGCGGGGATGCAAACACAATGCAGTCTGCAGCCTTTATCTTCGGTACAAGATCATGAAAGGCGTCTTTTTGGACACATGGCTTTCCATACCGGCAGGCATTACAGCCGAGACAGCCCTTTACTTCATTCCTTAAAAGCGAAACAACCTCCACAGAATGGCCGCTTTCCTCCGCCCCCGTCTTAAAGCTCTCAATAAGCTGGGCCGTATTCCCTTTCGCCCTTCCGCCGCCTTGTATTACGAGAATGTTCTTCATCCAAAATTCCTCCTTTCATCTTTTGCCATTAGTATACTCCTGATCTGCCATGATAACAACAGTCAAAATAAATCCTCTGATAAAGATAGATTTTCATTCAATTTTCCTTATAAATCCCAATAATATGACAGAAAAATATAATATCATCTGTGCATAAAAGGCATGCCCCGAAAAATCCATATATGGATTATACCAGTCCAGTATCTTTGCAATGATGCATACAAAACTGCATATAACGCCTACATGAATAAAAAATCCTCTTAATCTTCTCATTGCAGTCCCTCCGTTATAAAGATACCGTCTGTCACTTCATGTTCCGGCTTATATGGATGATTTGCCGTCCTGCTCCTAAACGTCATGAACGAACAATGTCCCCCATCCAGATTGTAAGCCGCCCGGCATCCCAGATCTTCAAAGATCTTTGCCATCTCCTCCGGGAACATCCCTCTGGAACTTTTCTGCCTGCCATCTGCCAGTAGCAGGCAATAATGCCCCGGCTCATAATACCCGATCGCTGTTCTTGGATGAGACTGCTTGATATAGTCCCATGTAAGGAAAGATTTTTTTGCTTTCCCATTCTCATCCAGCAGGCTTGGCCCGAATATCCAGCTCTGATATGCCCCCCTGTCTATCAGCTGCTGCAGATCGATCTGGTCCGGATTGTAAATATCCATTGTCCCATCCCAGTTCAGCACACAGGTTTCCGCGTCTGTCCGGCTGTCCCTGTAGATCACGCCGTTCCTGATGATCGTTCCATTGTCCCTGTGGCGGTTATTGCTGTAGGAATCGCCATTGACAGCAAGCGCCGCTTTCATCTCCCGGGACATATCCGACAGTTTTTCCGAATACCCCACTCCATAAATTCCTTGCGCAAACGCGGTCTGAAGACAGGTGATATCTCCCACATAAATATCCGCGAGCACATAGGCGGTCTGCGTTCCATATTTTATATGCTTTCCTGAATTTGACCTGTCCAAAATCCCCGTATCATAATGGCTGTACGATAACTGAATAGATAAATTGGGGCTGGTATAGGAATCCTTTGACGCAGTGACAGTGTCTGTAAATCTGTCCGCGAACTTTTCATGCCAATCCTGTGTATCCAAAACCACATGCGTCCTTAGAAAGGGATCTGACTGTATTCCCGTCTCTTTTGACAAAGTCTCCTGAACAGACTCCATCTCCGCCGCTGTTTGCGGGAACTTCACTTCATGGATCCCTTTCTGAGGAATTTTATAATTCACGGCCCATATTGCAAGGACAGCCAACGCAGCTATGATCAAATCTGCAACGATCCATAAAACCCGCTTTTTCATAGCTGATCCCTTCTGCCTATATAAAAATTACGCGGCAGACATTTTTGTGAAACGGACGAAGATCCATCATGGGATGCCCCTGGATATAGCATGCGGGCGCAATTACTATTACGAAAGATAACACCATTTTGTACCGCCCAGCTTAATATAAACAGAATACATTCTGTCAGCAATTTTGCCGGATATACAGATACACGGAACACCTGTACGAACATTTCCAGGATCAGGTTATTCATCGCCAATATAAAACCCGCCAGTGCGAAATAATGGATGGTTGTCTTTACTCTGCGCTCCGTATGAAATACAAACCGGCAATTCATGCTATAGTTATAAAACGCACTGACTATCCTTGCCGCCATATTTGCAAAAAGCGCATACATGGCCGTATGAGGCATAAAAATCATAAGCAGTGAGAACAGCAGGTAATCCAGGACAAAGCTGGAAAAGGAAGACAATGTAAATTTCAAAATATCCTTATAGATCCTTGCGGAATCCCTGACCTTGCGGAAATGGGAGCCGGAATTATCTCTGTCCCGGTAAATTGTACGAACCGGCACTTCTTCAATCGGAATTTTCTCTTTTGCACAAGCCATCAGCATATTCATCTCGTATTCATACCTTTCCCCTTCCACGGAAAGTAACTTCGGTATCAGTTCCGTATCGAATGCCCTCAATCCCGTCTGCGTGTCTGATACTTTCTCTCCGGTGATGAGTTGAAAAACTGTCCTTGTAATCTGATTCCCCAATCTGGATTTAAAAGGCATTTTCGTCCCGACCTCCCGGACGCCAAGTACCAGTGTTTTTTTATGCCTTCCGGCAGCTTCCAACAGTTTCAGCATATCCTCCGGCGCGTGCTGCCCGTCGCAGTCCATGATGCCAGCCATGCCGCCGTCCCATATCTCCTCATACTTTGGACGCATATCCACAGGTGTATCCGCCCGCAAAATTTCATTTATATAGGTCAAAGCGGTTTTGATCGCCGCGCCTTTTCCGCGGTTCTCCGAATGCCTGAGAACCATACAGATATCTTCCACTTTTTCAAAAATACGCCTGTACTCCTGACCGCTGCCGTCATCTACCACGATCATCCGGCAGCCATATGTCCAAAGCTGATCTGTAATTGTCACTAATGCCTGATCCGGTTTGTATGCCGGGATGATTACTACTGGCACAGCGCCATCTCCTTTCCTATCAAAACGACTTTCCATTCACTGCGCCTCTTCCCTTTGCTGTCGGCTTTCCATTGATCCCACTTCTTTCCTTTATGACCTGCATTCCCAGAACCAATGCCACGCCCAGGACTGCCGAAAGAATATGGAAATTGCTCAGGCTCAGAGCGGCCCGAGGCATTTCCAGCGTGGTCGGCCCCATGATGATCGCATAGAAGGAACCGATCATCATTCCCAGGATCATATACACGGTCTGTGTACGGAATCTTTCAAGGCAGACCTTGATCGCCTTCACAACCGTTGCCGCCCCTGTGAGTATGCCGCACCCAAAAAACAGCAGGCATGGGATGTACGAAATATCCAGGGACAGGACGCCTTTTATTGCCGTAATGACCGGAATATACGCTCCGAAGATCAAAAGCAGTGTGGAGCCGGATATCCCCGGCAGAAACATGGCTGAAATCGCCGCCATGCCGATAAAAAACAATCGGACTGCTGTTCCAATGGAAAACCGCCCCAGATCCATAGCGGCGGCGCCGCCCTTGCTGTTCGCCCATGTAATTCCCGCGACGACTGCTATCCCAAGCAGACAGAATAGAATCCCTTTCCCGGCATCCAATAAGCTGCTTTTTTCCTCTTTTGCGATCAGCGGGATCGCGCCGCCGACAAATCCGATGAACAGAGAACTGACCACGTAAATATGGCTTTCAAATAATGCCGACAGCACAACGACCGCCATTCCCATCCCAATGACCCATCCCGCGCCCAGCTTTGCCAGATAGATCAGCGCTGATCTTTTTTCTTTCCTCTTTCCAAACACCAGATTATGGACAGAGCCGATCAATGCGTCGTAAAATCCCATGATAAACGCGACCGTTCCGCCGGATACTCCCGGCACACTGTCTGCCAGTGCCATGCAGAAACCGTTCATTCCTTCTCTTAACATAAAAAATCCTCCTATACTTCGCGGCAAATTTATCTGGCGCGCAGTATCACTGCCGCATCCTGCGCGATCTGTATCCGTTTTTTCTACAGTCCTTATCCTAACCGCCCGCCCTAAACAAACAGAGGGATATAGTATAAACAAATTTTAAACATAAACTTCCCCGCAGCAGGCTGTCTGAGAGATACAGAAAGCCTGCCGCTGGCAGCCTTTCTGCATACGATGGTATTAAAAAAGACACATACCGCCATGATATGTGTCTCAATCTTTCCTATGATGTACTCAAGGCCGCCAGAATTTACCAGCCTGCCCGGAGCAGGAATACGGCTGGCGTTCTTTCGTTATAATTGATGACTGCTACATATTAAAACGATATCCCGCGCCCCACACGGTTTCCAGGATTTCCGGGTTCTTGCTGTCATCTTCAATTTTTTCCCGGATACGGTTAATATGCACCATCACGGTAGCGCTGTCTCCAACATAATCGTAGCCCCATATTTTTTCAAAAAGCTGTTCTTTTGAGAATACGATATTGGGATTCATGGCAAGGAATTTTAACAATTCAAACTCCCGGTTCGGGAATTTTATTTCCCTGTCCCCTTTGTAAGCCTTCCAGCTATTGATAAGGATCCGCAGATCACGGACCCGTATTTCTTCCGGCTGCTTCGCTTTTTCCTCCGGTAATTTCCGCCTTGCCCGCTCATACTGCCTCAGATTCGCGTTGACTCTGGCCACCAGCTCCGCCGGGTCAAAGGGTTTGGAGATATAGTCGTCCGCCCCAAGCCCGAGTCCCCTGATCTTATCTACCGATTCTGTCCTTGCCGTCACCATAAGGATCGGAATATCCACCCGGTTCCGTATCTCCCTGCATATCTCATAACCGCTTTTTCCCGGAAGCATCAGGTCAAGCAGGATCAGGTCGAAGGCTTCCCCTGCCACCAGATCGGAGACCTCCGCCCCGTCCGTAACGATCTCCGTCTGAAATCCCGCCGCGTTAAGATACGCTTCCTCCACCATACTGATGTCCTCATCGTCTTCTACGATCAATATGCGCTTTCCATCCGCCATCCTCATTGCCCTCCCTTTAAGGAGTTGTAGAAAAATAACTGACACATCCGAAAAAATATCCTGCGCAATCTGTATCACTTATTTTTCTACAACTCCTAACTCCATATAGACCGCGAGCCCGCCCGCATTTTCCGCCCGGACGCTTCCGCCCCTCGCCTCCGTCAAATGCCTGACGATATACAGCCCCAGCCCGTTTCCTTCTTTTTTGTTTCTGGATTCGTCCCCGCGGTAAAATTCATCAAAAATAAAAGGCAGTTTTTCCTCCGCTGCGCCCACGCCGTTATCGGAAAAGCAGATACAAAATCCCTCTTTCATTTTCTCCAGGCTGATCGTTATTTTCAGCGGCGTCACGCCCCCATACCTCCTGCTGTTTTCCAGAAGATTGTCGAAAATTCTCTGAAGCTGTTCCGGGTCGGCGGACACAGTTCCCGTGATTCCTTTGAGATCCGCGGCGATCTCTGTCTGTTCATTCTCCAGAAGTTCCTGCTTTCCCTTTACATAATTCCGAATAAAATCGGATATTTCGATGTTCTTCCTGTTCATCGGCATATTCCCCGTTTCCAGCTTGGAAAGATAAAACAACTGGTTCAGAAGCACATCCATATCCCCCGTCCTCCGGTAAGCCGTCTCAAGAAATTTTTTCCGGCGCTCCGGCGAATCCGCCACCCCGTCCATCAGCCCTTTGATCGTTCCCCTGACCGCAGTGAGGGGCGTCCGCAAATCGTGAGAAATCCCTGCGACCATATCGGTTCTGGCTTTTTCGTACTTCCGGTTTTTTTCCTGCCCCTCCTGGATCGCCCTGCGCATATCATTGAAAGTATGGCAGACATTTTCAAATTCCATGTCCCCTGCATATTCCACATCCTGTGACAGATCATGGTTTTGTATCCTCTGCGCCCCGTCCGACAGGGCATTCAAAGGCTCCATGATATGGTTTACCAGTCTCTTTGTAAAGAACAGGCTTGTAATGACCAGCACGGCAATGCAGAGAACCCCGTCTGCGAAAAACAACAGGATAAAATCATTCCGGCGGACTGTAAAATCCTCTGCTATCCCCTTGAGGCTTTCCGCATCCACCATACTTTCCATAACGGTTTTCAGTTCATTCTCGATCAGCTCAGTATACACTCCCAGAATGACCATATTGATCGCAAATAAAATGACCAATGTTGCCAGAACCATCCATGTGTTGGATATAAAAATCCGTCTTTTCACTGTCCTTTTTCCCATATCCCGAACCTCTCTTATACATATGATACACGGATTTCTCCGCGCTTTGCGCTCCCGAAATCCTAAAACACCTTCGGAAACTCAACTGTCACGGTCGTTCCTCTATCCACCGCGCTTTCCATACGGATCCGGGCATGGTGGCACATTGCGCCGTGCTTTACAATGGCAAGCCCCAGCCCTGTTCCTCCCACTTTCCTGGAATGGCTTTTATCCACCCTGTAAAAGCGTTCAAATACCCTGTCCTGATGCGCCGCCGGAATCCCGATCCCGGTATCCCGCACAATGACAGTCACACCCTCTTTTGTCTGGCTGATGACGATATCCGCCATCCCGCCTTCTCGATTGTATTTTATAGCATTGTCGCAAAGATTGTAGAGCATCTCATCCAGGATCTTACGCGCGCCCATGATCTCCGCCTTATCGCCGATCAGATGGAGAGTGACGCCCCTTTTGTCCGCTTCGCTTTTCAGCCTGCCGATGATCTCCTCGGATAATCCGTACAGATCCACCCATTCATTTTCAAACGGAATGCCCCTGTCTTCCAGTTCTGAAAGCTTTATAATATCATTGACCAGTGTAATGAGCCTTTGCGCCTCGTCATAAATGGATCTGGAAAAGTCCATGACATGCTCCTCTTCTACGCCTCCCTCCTTCATCAGCTCCGCGAAGCCGGAAATAGAGGTCAGCGGAGTTTTCAGCTCATGGGAAACATTTGCCGTAAATTCCCGCCTTAATGTATCCCTTTTTTCGTGTTCCGTAATATCCAGGATCACAATGACAGCCCCGATCACCGTCTCCTCCTCAAACACCGGATTCGCGATCAGGCTGTAGCTGTGATCCTCACGGGCCATCCTATTTTCCGCCCGCTTTCCGGACAGCGCGTCCGATATCACTTCGCGGAACTCTTTTGCCCGGCAGAAAAGCAGCACGCTTTTATCAGCGGGCGGGACAATATCCAGCAATTTTAAAGCGGCGGTGTTATATGTCAGGATATTCGCGTCCTGATCAATGACCAGGAAGCCTTCACTCATATTTTCTGTGATCAGGCTGAACTCCCGCTGCTTTTTATGGGCATCGGCAAGCTGCCTGCCGATGATCTCTTTCTGCTGCGCGATTTTTTTGAGTAAGGGCGTCAGCTCCTCATAGGTATCATTATTCTCCGGCACGTCCAGATCCAATTTGTTCAGCGGCTCTATGATGGTTTTAGATACCTGTGAGGAAAGCGCCAATGTCAGAATGAACGCAATCGCCAGAACGACCAAAAGCGGCTGGAGCATTTCCATCAGGATCGTGATCACCGTATACTGTTCCGTGGAAACCCGCAGGATGCTGCCGTCCGAAAGCCGCATGGCATAATTCACACTTTTTTCTGTGAGGGTCGCGGAATACCGTATGCTCATGCCTTCTCCGTCTTTCATTGCCGCCCTGATCTCTTCCCGGTCGGCATGGTTATCCAGTTCCGACGCATCCGCCCTGCTGTCAAAAAGCACTGTCCCGTTTTCGTCGATCCATGTGACGCGGTTATTGCGGGCGGCCCTGCCGCTCCTGCTGTCAAAACCGTCAAAATACCCGATCCCCTCTTTTTCAACAGCCTGTGCCAAAAAGACAGCCTCATTCGCCAGCTCCGCCTGGATCTGTTTTTCAAAGAAGTGAAACAGAAGTCCCAGGATCAGCGCAATGGTGGCGATCAAAACAAGGCAGACTGTAAGCAGCGACGAGCGGAAAATTTTTTTATTCATCCAAAACGCCTCCCAACTTATAACCAATTCCCTTCACGGTCTGGATCAGCTTTCCGGCATCTCCAAGCTTCACCCGCAGTTTTCGGATATGGACATCCAGCGTCCTTGACTCCGTATAATATTCTCCCCACACGCTGACCAGCAGCCTGTCGCGCCCCACCACGTCTCCTTCCGCCTCCAGCAAGACCAGCAGAAGGATATATTCTTTATAAGAAAGCGATACCTCTTTTCCCGATACGGAAATAATATGTTTCGCAGGATCTACATACAAGCCTCCGACTTCATAGATCTTATCCCTGTTCGTTTTCCGAAAACGCCTGAGCACCGCCCGTACCCTGGAGATCAGTTCCATCATTCCAAAGGGCTTTATTACATAGTCGTCCGCCCCCATATCCAGTCCTGCCACTTTGTCAAATTCGCTTCCCTTTGCCGTGAGCATGATCACAGGAATCTGCTCCGTCTCTGCATGGCTTTTTAATTTGCCGAGAATGGACAGCCCATCCTCCTCCGGCAGCATGATATCAAGCAGGATCAGCTCCGGCAGTTCTGCATCCAGCTCCTGCCAGAATTTTTTCGGGGAAGAATACCCCTGTACTTCATAGCCCTCCTTCGTCAGGGCATAGCATACCAGCTTTCTGATATTATCATCATCCTCCAGTAAATAGATCATTCCCGTTCCCCCTTGTATTCGGACCCTTCCGGTGCTCCCCGGTGAGGCAGAAGATCACCCAGTCGGCAATATTTTCCGCATGGTCGCCGATCCGCTCAAAATATTTTGCGATCATAAGCAGATCCATCAGCGCTTCCGCATCGCCGTGTCCTGTTTCTATGGATTTTATCAGCTCCTGTTTCACCCTGTCAAACAATTTGTCCACGATATTGTCATGCTCTATGACCAGATAAGCGGTTTCCAGGTTCATTTTCACAAAAGAGTCAATGCTTTCTGACACCATTTGGATGGCTGCCTCTGCCATTTCCCGGATGTGTGTTTCTCCCAGTGTCCCCTTTTTCACTACGTAGGGCGCCATTTCTACAATGTCCGACGCCTGGTCGCCGATGCGTTCCATATCCGATATCATTTTCAGCGCTGCCGACACGATCCTCAAATCTTTTGCCACAGGCTGCTGCCGCAGGATCAGTTTCAGGCACAGCGTTTCTATGTCATGTTCCTTTTCGTCAATCTGCCTGTCCGAATCCAGACACATGGTTTTCGCGTTTTCGTCGCTGTCTGTCAGATAGTTTACCGCATATGTAATGGCCTCCTCACATAATGCCCCCATGGATACCAGCTCTGTATTCAGCTGTGAGAGCTGCCTGTCAAATTGATTCCGCATTTATCCAAACCTCCCTGTGATATAATCCTCTGTCCGCTGATCCGACGGTGTCGAAAACATTTTCTGCGTATCGCCAAATTCCACCACTTCGCCCAACAGGAAAAATGCTGTTTTATCCGCGATCCGCACTGCCTGCTGCATATTATGGGTAACGATGATGATCGTATATTTTTCTTTCAGCTCCATTGCCAGATCTTCAATTTTAGAAGTGGAGATCGGATCCAGGGCGGAGGTGGGTTCATCCATCAGGAGAACCTCCGGTTCCACTGCCAGCGCCCTCGCAATACACAGTCTCTGCTGCTGTCCCCCGCTCATGCCCAGCGCGCTTTTTTTCAGCCGGTCCTTGCACTCCTCCCAGATGGCCGCCTGCGTCAGGGAACGCTCCACGATCTCATCCAGCTGGATCCTGGATCTGATCCCGTGGATCCTCGGCCCGTAGGCAATATTATCATAGATGCTCATGGGGAATGGATTGGGTTTCTGGAAAACCATTCCCACACGTTTCCGTAATATGTTTACATCGATCTCCCGGTAAATGTCAATGCCGGAAAGCGTGACCTCTCCGGAGATCCGGCAGTTTTCCACCAGGTCGTTCATCCGGTTCAGTGTTTTCAGGTAAGTAGATTTTCCGCACCCGGAAGGGCCAATCAGGGCGGTGATCTGCTTTTCAGGGATCTGCATATGGATGTCCTTTAAGGCATGGCTGGCGCCGTACCATAAATTCAGATCCTTTGTTGTAATGATATCGGTCATACTATACTCTAACCTCGTTTCTGTTTTAATTTTGCTGCCGTCGCCTTAGCCAGCATATTGATCGAAAATGTAAGTATGAGCAATATGGCGGCAACTGCGAACGCAATGTCAAACTGCCCGCGCTCTTTCGCGTACATATACAGCGCGACCGTCAATGTGGAGCCTGAGCTTCCCGGCCGCAGCGCCTCCGATACAGACAGCAGTTCATTGGCCATTCCCGCCGTGAAGAGCAGCGCGGCGCTTTCCCCCACCACCCTGCCGATGGATAAGATACATCCTGTTACGATTCCATCCATCACGCCGGGGAGGACGACGGTGCGGATCATGTACCATTTTCCGGCGCCCAGTCCAAGCGCTCCTTCCCGGTATGCCGCAGGCACGGTTTTCAGGCTTTCCTGCGTTGTGCGGATGATCGTCGGAAGCGTCATGATCACCAGGGTCAGTGCCCCCGCCATCAAACTGGTTCCCAGGGAAAAGAACTGCACAAACAAAAGCATTCCCACCAGGCCATATATGATAGACGGGATTCCTGCAAGAGTTTCGGTGGCCAGTTCGATCATCCTGACAACTTTTTTGTTTTTTGCGTATTCATTCAGATAAATGGCCGCCCCCACACCCAGCGGCAGTACAATGACAAGCGTGATCGCGATCACATATAATGTATTTAAAATATTCGGCAGAATACCGACCGTTCCCCGAAGCAGGCTTGGTTTCGTAGAAACAAGGGTCCATGATATATGCGGGAGCCCCCGATACATAATATACCCGATCAGCCCGATCAAAAGGCAGCATATAAATCCTGCCGACAGGAACATGAGCAGGTTCAGTATCAGGTCCCTGATCTTTCTTGTTCTCGATATGGTATCAGTCATTTTGCTCCCCCTTTTTTATGATGATGTTCAGTATCAGATTGATCGCCATAATAAACAGAAAAAGCACAAGGGCAATGGAAAACAATGCCTGCCTCTGTAACCCTGACGAATAGGACATTTCACTGGCAACCGCGGTGGTAAGGAACCGGACGCTCCCGAAAAGCTTCGGCAAATTCGCCACATTTCCAGCCACCATCATGACCGCCATTGCCTCCCCCACCGCCCGGCCGATGCCCAATACAACTGCAGTGGCAATCCCGCTTTTCGCGGCCGGCAGGATGACCTGAAATACGGTTTCTGTCTTCGTCGCGCCCAATGCGAGAGAAGCCTCCTCATATTCCTTCGGCACTGCCCGGATCGCCGTTTCCGATACGGATATCACCGATGGCAGTATCATGACCGCAAGGACAAGGGTTGCGGAAAATAAATTCGCCCCGTCCGGAAGGTGAAATATTTCCCTTACCCATGGAACAATGATGATCATTCCTACCAGCCCATAAACCACAGACGGGATTCCTGCCAGCAGATCGACTACATTCCTCACAATGCCGCCGATTTTCTCCGGGGCTGTTTTTGCCAGAAAGACTGCGCACAAGATCCCGACCGGGACGCCTATGAGGATCGCGCCGCAGGTTCCGTATACAGAGGACAGGATGAATGGAAGGATGCCAAAAGAAGGGTCCGCGGCAGTGGACGCCCAGACCCTGCCAAACAGAAAATCCTTTAACCCGATATTCCGGATCGCCGGAATGCCGCTTATCAGAAGAAATATTGTGATCAGTATGACAAACAATATCGTCAGCAGCCCGCATACCAGAAATAACAGATTCATTGCCTTTTCCAGCCACTTTGCTGTCTTTTTTACCTTTTCCATGATCTTTTCATATCCGCCTTCCTACCGTTTTACCGGTACTGCTCCCGCCTCTGTAATGAGGCTGTCTGCCTGCGGGCTTGTGGCATAGTCAAAAAATTCCTGCGCTGCTTTGGAAAGCGGGGTGTCTTTTTTGGTTACAAGCACAAAATTCCTCTGCAATTTGTAATCCCCGCTCTGGATGTTCTCGGTCGTCGGAGCCGTTCCTTCTACGCTGACCAGCTTTACCGTATCATTTACAGACGCGACGGATGCGTAGCCGATCGCATTGGGATTGCCGGATACCATCTGCACCACATCTCCCGTGGACGTAAGCTCCTGGGAATATTCGCAGTGATCCTTTGTGCCTGTCACTTCCTCAAAGCCGTCCCTTGTACCGGAAGCCGCCTCACGTCCGATACACACGATCGGCGTGTCGCTGCCCCCAACCTCTTTCCAGTTGGTCAGTTTGCCTGTGTAGATTTCTCCGATCTGTTCGATCGTCAGATCCGTTACCGGGTTATCCGGATGAACGATCATTCCTATGCCGTCGATGGCAACGACGGTTCCCTGCAGGTCTGCCGTCTCTTCTTCCTTTAAGTCACGGCTCGCCAGTCCGATATCACATCTACCCTCGGACGCCGCCTGTATGCCGGCGCTGGAGCCCGTCGGATTATATGTAACTTTGATGTCGCCATGTTCTTCCATATAAGCCTCGCTCAAAAATCCAATGACCTTTTCCATGGAAGTGGAGCCGTCTGTGGCGACCGTCTGTGAACTGTCCGCGGCCGCCGCCTGGGAGTTTTCCGTGTTCCCGCCCCCTGAGTTTTGCGCAGTGGACTGGCTGTCGGCGCCGCATCCTGCCAATATTCCTGCCATAAGTGTCATAGCTGCCGTGATTGTGATTATTTTTTTCATGTTGGATATACTCCTTTGCTTTTTCTGGAAATTGGAAGCCTTCAGGACGGCGGGCTGCAGATCCTTCTGTTTTTATACTGCTGCCGTTCTGAATTTTTACTGCAGATTGAGTATACCGCTCATTATGTTAATTCCAAAAGTGCAGGTGTGTTAATTGTATGTTAAAATGTTGAACGATCTATTCCTATATTGGATTATACTATTACAACGTTGTACTAGAGTTTCTATCGTAAATTCTGACAAAGCGATCTTTTTTTAGCAGCTCATTTTGCAATACATTCACCTCCTTTTTTGTAGCATTTTTGCATCATGCATGTTATGATAATTTTAGAGATGATTAGGATGTCTGCAACAGGAGAAAGATAAAAATTCGGCGTAAGCGACAAAATATAAGTGCCGATGAGTCCGTCTCATGGAACCGGAAGCAGGAACGTCAGGCACGGCTAAACGGATATCAATCCGTATGAAATCGCTGGATTTCTAAATGTGACGGAAGAATGACTGCACCAGTGATTAATAAAAAGGAGCCTAAATTTTATGTCAACCATAGAAAAATTATATCTATCCGTAGTAAGCGGAGCACAAGACAAAAACACCAAATTTCGGGATCTGCAGAAACTTCTTGATGTTCTAGGTTTTGAATGCCGCATAAAAGGAGATCATTTCATATATTCTTATGGTAGCCTGCGGGAAAATATAAACATCCAACCCGATGGTAACATGGCAAAACCTTATCAGATAAGACAGGTAAGGAACTTTTTGCAAAAATATCAAATCAGATTATAGGAGGTAAGCACATGTATAAGTATGAGCGTATTATTTACTGGTCTAATGATGACAATGCTTTTATCGTAGAAGTCCCTGAGCTTCCCGGATGCATGGCCGATGGTAAGACTGTTGAGGAAGCCATCGCCAATGCAGAAATCATTATCAGAGAATGGATTGAGGTTACTATTGAACGAGGACTTGAAGTTCCGGAGCCTAAAGGACGGTTGATGTACGCTTAATAACAAATCTCAATAAATTTTATGGTCCAAATTCAAGAAAAGAAAGTGATATTATGGCATTACCACAAAAACAAGTTTATACATCCGAAGATTACTGGAACCTTCCGGACGGCCAACGTGCGAAACTGATCAATGGGAAGCTGTACGCCATGGCACCGCCGAACCGAATCCACCAAGAACTGGTCAGTCAATTTACAAAAATAATAGGTCAATACATTGATACGCATGATGGCTCCTGTAAAGTTTACCCCGCCCCGTTTGCCGTAATTCTCACAGCAAATGATAAGGTATGGGTAGGAACGAGTATGGCAACAATACCAACACAAATACGAATAGACGAGGAGACCCGGGGCGGTATTCCATTTGATGTGAAAGGGATACCCAAGGGCATCCCTTTATATTCATTCGGCCATTTCACAGGGGATAGTTCGATAGAGCCCCCCATACTCTTTTACTGTTTGTTTTCGTTCATTTTTTTACCACAGCTGCCGCAATAGACAGATGACGCGTCGATTTCCTGGCCGCATTGCGGGCATTCTGTTTTCAGGCGGTTTCCGCATCTGTCACAGAATTTTGCATTGCCGCTCCTGATCCTGCCGCAGTTTTTACAGGTTCCTTTCAGCACAGCATACAGGTAAAGAGCCGCGATTGCCACCAGGTTGAATACCAGCGCCGCCAATACCCACAGCATAGTGCTTACGCCCATATGGTAAGACTTACGGTAAGCCCACATCATGATAAGTATCCAATACCAGACGCCCAGCGCCAGCCCTATGATGCCGCATCCTGCTATGAGCGCAAGATCTCCCGCGGAGAGATGCAGTTCCTTTTGAATATCTTCCCATTCTTTCTCTTTTTTGTCTTTAAGATCCTCGCCATATTCCCTGTCCCCGGAGCCAGATTTGTGCTCTTCATCGAAATCCTTATCTTCTCTCTCATGCTCTCTGTCTGTTTCCGCAGATTGTTCCCAGTCAGAGATCCTGCCCCGGAAGTTACTATACAAGGCCGCAGAAGACGCAATAGCCAGAGCAAAGACTGTGATGATAAAAGCAATAGCTGCTTTCCTCAGATTCATTTTGATCGCGCGCTGTTTCCATTTTTCTAACATGATGATCCCTCCAATACTTCTTAATTCTAAGAACTGTTTCCTATCATCATGTAGTATAAAATCTATTGTTAAATAAAACGCATGATCAAAATCAAATAAATTCTAAACGATTGCGGTCGCTGATATATTTTTCAATCTTCCTGACAATATATTCCCTCCCTTTCTATATTTTGAAAATAGCCATACCATGCTTTTTTTCCAGAAATTCATCCTGCGGGAGACATACAAAGTTAACAATCGCAAAATACTTCATTGCCAGCTGCGTTGCTATTGTGTCCAGGCCGTCATCATATTTTTTTGCTTCCATACGGCCGCATTTTGTAAGCAATGCTATATCGATATCCGAGTCCTTCCCATAATCCCCGCGGGCACAGGAACCATACAGGATCATTTCCGCAAGGTCAGCCCCCATCAGCCTGTGTGCCGAATAGACAGCTTCTTTTTTTACTTTCAAAATGATTTCATTTGTAAGTGATCGTTCAACCATGGCTATATCCCCCTTTCATCTTTTGTCATTAGTATACTCCTGATTTGCCATGATAACAACAGTCAAAATAAATCCTCCATCCTGAGACATACTGTATTACAGGGCGAGCCTGGCCAAGGTATGACCTATAGTTATACTGTCGGCATCCGCAGTTCTGGCTTTTACACCCCAATATACTTCGACGGCGCCACCCCGTACTCCTTCTTAAAGCACTTGCTGAAATACAGCGGATCGGAGAACCCGGTCAGGCGGGACACCTCCTGCAGGTTGGTATACCCCTCATCCAGATATTTCTTCGCGGCCTCCATCCTCTTCTGCATCATATACTTCACCAGGGGCAGGTTCATCTCCCGGCGGAACATGCGGCTCAGGTAATTTTCATTCATGTAGAGCTGGGAGCTGAGCCATTTGACGGAGAGCTCGGGGGCGGACAGGTTCTGCTCGATCAGTTCCATGCATTTTTCCGTGATCCGGCGGGACTGAGAGACCTTGCTGCCCCGGATGTGCTCCAGGATCCGGCGGAAATAACTGCTCAGGAACGCAGAGCAGCCGTCCGGCTCGTTTAATTCCATCACATCGGACAGGGGTGCGTAATGCCGGTCGAAGATGTCCTGCAGGGCCAGTTTGTTTTCCCGGAGGAACATCAGGCCGGTCATCACAAAATCGATCCGCAGCATGTTGAAGGTATCGAAGGAATGCCGCGCAAAGGGCAGCTCCAGTGTGGAGCGCACGTGCGCGTCCAGTCCGGTTCCGTCGTCCGAGCGCAGTAGCCGGAAGGTGGCGGAGCGGATGGAATCCAGATCCATCTCCATGTCGAAGGCATTTTTCATATATTCCTCGAAGGACAGGATCCCCTTATTCAGCACCGACGGATTGTACCGGGACAAAAATTTGGTCTCGTAATAGCAGCGGTAAATGTTGGACAGCCCCTTGTACCGGCAGCTGTAAAACACTGCCGCGGAAAGGTTCAGGTCAAAGAGCAGGTTGTCCCGCAGCAGGCGGCAGATCAGCTCGACTCCGGGCCCCGGCCTGCCGGTATTTTTCTCATATCCCATCAGGATATTGCACTGGTAAAAGGAATCGGTAAACACCACGCAGTTGGAATAATCGCTGAGCGTGTCCTCGATGGATTTGATGGCGGTCTGCATCAGGTCGTCCATATGCTTTTCCATGGAAATGGGAAAGTCCATGGAATGTATGTGGACGGCAATGATCTGAAATTCCTCCCCTCGGAGGGGAATCTGGTAAAATTCAAATTTTTCCTTCAGCTGCCGCTCGTCCAGGGTCTGCCGGCCGGAAACCAGCCAGTTCAGGAATTTGTCCCGGATCATCCGCTCATTCAGAAGAGCCTTCGAGTACAGAGAGCTGATGTAGTTCTCCTTTTCCCGGGACGAATCCAACTGGGACAGGATTTTTTGGATCAGGTTCTTCAGCGATTCCTGCTCGATGGGCTTCAGCAGGTAATAGCTGACGCCGATGTTCAATGCCTGCTGGGCGCAGCCGAAACTGTCGTTGACCGTCAGGAGGATACAATGGATGCCGGGGTAATGCTCCTTCAAGATGGCGGCCAGCTCCAGCCCATCCATGTTGGGCATGTTGATATCACAGATCATGATGTCCGGAACTGCGGATTTCAGCTGGGAAAGGGCGGAAATGCCGTCGTATGCGTCCGGAAGGATCTCGAAATCCAGCGCTTTCCAGTCCAGGATCTGGTGAAGCCTCCGCACGATCAGCGGGTCGTCATCTACAAACATAATCTTATACATTACTTATCTGTCCTTTCCTCATAATGTTTCCGCTCCTTAGAAGCTACAGGGAAATATACTGTGCGCCAGATAAATCTGCCACACAGTTCCTTAGGAACTGTCAAGAATTAACTTTGCAGATGACGTAGGATAAATCTTTTTATGCAA
>CAYQBE010000081.1:0-21926 GCA_964415625.1 uncultured Clostridium sp. | reverse complement strand
GGTTTACTGGGGAAAGCACCGCCATGTGATGGGAAAGAGCAGCGAGTGGTGGGAGTCCTTAAAGATCGGCGGCGGCGCGGCTCCGATCGAGACGACGGAGGGGTGGCTTCTGTTCTATCATGGAGTGGCAGGCACCTGCAACGGATACGTGTACAGCATCGGCGGCGCGATCCTGGATCTGGACAATCCGTCGGTTGTAAGATACCGCTGTGAAAATTTCCTTCTGACACCCGAGGAATGGTACGAGGAACGGGGATTTGTCCAGAATGTGACCTTTCCCTGCGCCACACTCCACGACCCGGAGAGCGGCAGGATTGCCATCTACTACGGGGCGGCGGATACCTATGTGGGGCTGGCATTTACCACTGCGGAGGAGATCATTTCCTATATCAAGGAGCACAGCGTGACCCGGGAAAATGACAGGGAGATCGGGAAGCGGTAGCCGAAAAAATATGGCGGAATAGAAATAGAATGTTGCCCGGTTTGATTTTAGAAATGGAAAAGGTAGATAAAATGCAGAAATTTGCGGAAGAAATCCGGTCGCATCTGACCGGGCGGCTGATTCCCTTCTGGGAGGGGCTGGTCGATGAGCAGTACGGCGGTTTTTATGGATATATGGGATATGATCTGAAAACAGATCCAACGTATGAGAAAGGCTGCATCCTGAACAGCAGGATCCTGTGGTTTTTTTCAAACGCGTACCTCCTTCTCGGGGAAGACCACTTGAAAATCTATGCGGAGCATGCGTACCATTTCCTTCGGGAGCACTGCCTGGATCAGGAATACGGCGGTGTGTACTGGTCGGTTGCCCATGACGGGCAGATCTGCGACAGCACCAAGCACACCTATAACCAGGCATTTGCCATCTATGCGCTGTCCTCTTATTATGACGCGGTGAAGGATGCGCATGCGTTGAAGCTGGCGCTGGACCTGCAGGCTCTGATCGAGGAAAAATGCAGGGATTCCCAGGGATATCTGGAAGCATTTAACCGGAGCTTTGAGCCGGAGGAAAATGACAAGCTGTCGGAAAACGGCGTCATCGCGGAAAAAACCATGAACACGCTGCTCCATGTATTTGAGGCATATACGGAACTGTACCGGGTGAGCCGGGACGCGAAAACGGCGGAACGGCTCCGGGGAATGCTGGATACCATTGCGGAAAAGGTTTATAATCCCCGGCTTGGCAGGCAGGAGGTCTTTTTTGACAAAGAGTGGAATCCCCTGATCGACCTGTATTCCTACGGCCACGATATCGAGGCGGCCTGGCTGATCGACCGGGGGCTGGAAGTGCTGGGAGATCCGGTCTATACGCAGAAGCTTTCTCCCATAACGGCAGAGATCACAAAAAACATCTATGACCGCGCCCTGGCGGGCAATTCTCTGTTAAATGAAGCAGAAAACGGGATTCAGGATATGACAAGGGTCTGGTGGGTGCAGGCGGAGACAGTGGTCGGCTTTGTGAACGGCTGGCAGAAAAATCCCCGGGAGAAAAAATATCTGGAAGCGGCGGAGGCTGTCTGGGAATATATCAAGGCCCATCTGATCGACCCCAGGGAAGGCTCGGAGTGGTTCTGGGCTGTGGACGAAAACGGGAAGCCTCTGAAAAAGCCCATCGTGGAACCCTGGAAATGCCCCTATCACAACGGGCGGATGTGCATGGAAGTGGTCAGGAGACTGGGAAATTAGAGAAGCCGAATACATATAGGAGGGAATCGCAGATGGTACACAGCAGATACTATGAGGAACTGGAAAAGCAGGATCGCCTGATCGGACAGAAGAACCGGAAGAGCGATTTTTACAACGGGATTTTTGACCGGTATGAGAATCCGGTCCTGACAAGGGCACATGCCCCGCTTCACTGGCGGTATGACCTGAACCAGGAGACGAACCCGTACTTTATGGAACGGCTCGGGGTCAATGCGGTGATGAACAGCGGAGCCATCGAGCTGGACGGAAAATTTTATCTCGTGGCCCGGGTGGAAGGCAATGACCGGAAATCATTTTTTGCGGTGGCGGAAAGTGACAGCGGGATCGACGGATTCCGGTTCTGGGATTACCCGGTGCGGCTGCCGGACACCTGCCCGGAGGAGACCAATGCTTATGATATGCGCCTGACAAAGCATGAGGACGGTTATATCTACGGCGTGTTTTGCTCGGAAAGCAAGGATCTGTCCGACCAGGATCTGTCTGCGGCAGTTGCCCAGGCCGGAATCGTGCGGACAAAGGATCTGAAAACCTGGGAACGGCTGGACAATCTGAAGACCCTCCGCTCTCCACAGCAGAGGAATGTCGTGCTCCACCCGGAATTTGTGGACGGGAAATACGCCTTTTACACACGGCCCATGGACGGATTTATCGAGACCGGAAGCGGCGGCGGGATCGGCTTCGGACTCTGCGAAGACATTGAGCATGCGGTGATCGACGAGGAGACCATCATCAGCCGCAGGGCATACCACACGCTGACCGAGGCGAAGAACGGGGCCGGGGCAGTGCCCATCCGGGGAAAGAAATGCTGGATCCACATTGCTCACGGCGTGCGCAATACGGCGGCAGGGCTTCGGTATGTGCTGTATGTGTTCGGCACGGATCTGGACGATCCGGCAAAGCTGGTCGCGGAGCCGTCGGGAGTCTTTCTCGTGCCGCTGGGAAAAGAGCGGGTAGGCGACGTGTCCAACGTGGTATTCACCAATGGGGCTGTCGCAAGGGAAAACGGAGACGTATACATTTACTACGCATCCTGCGATACCCGGATGCATGTGGCAACTACTACGGTGGACAAGCTGGAAGATTATCTGTTCCATACGCCCGTGGACGCCCGCAGGACGGCGGACTGCGTGAAGCAGCGGTGCGAGTTGATTGAAAAAAATCTGAAACTGCTGGGAACTGCAGGAAAATAAAACCTGCGTCCCGGAAAAATCCCGTGTGGAAGTGTTTTGGAGTGAAACATAGGATGAAACAATGGATTGAGAACATCAGGGATGACATCTTGACGAAAACAAAAGACATGAGCCGGGAGCAGGCGGCGGAGTATGTGCTGACGTATTACTGGTATCATATGCTGCTGGGGGCGCTTGCGCTTGGTCTTGCTCTCCTTCTTGTTTATCATGTGGGCTGGGGGAAAAACCGGAAACCGGAATTTTCCTGTGTGATCGTCAACCAGGAGGTGGATTTCACAAGGGACGCCGGGATTGCGGAGGACTTTTCCGGATTCTCGGGAATCGGGATCAGAAAACTGTCCGTGGACTCTGATTATCTCATTTCCTATGAGGATGTACAACTGCCGGAGGCAAACGAAAGTTCCTATGAAAAATTCTTTTTCAACTGGTCGTCCGGTGTGATCGACGCCATGGTCATGCCGGAAAGCTTTTATAAATACTGCCTGAGCCTGGGCGGGGAGTTTTTGAACCTGGGGGAGCTGGGCTCTGGGGAAATACAGATTCCGGCGGAACTGGCGTATCCGGGCAGCAAAGAAGATGTTTTGGCAGTCAGTGTAAAAGGAACGGTGCTGGAGAAATGGCTGCAGATGGACGAAAGCGACCCTCTGCTCCTGGTATTTCCTGTAGAAGGGAAGCACAGGGAGCAGAGCAGGCAATTTCTGGAATACGTATTGGAAAGGAGATCAGAATGAAAAAATTAAACATAGAAAATCCATTTTTTGAATTTATGGGAAGTATTGGGGATGTGATGCTTGTCAATCTGCTGTTTCTCATCTTTTCCATTCCGGTCGTGACCATCGGGGCTTCCTATGCCGCCATGTATGAGACATTTCGTGAACTGCGGGAGGGTAAGACTGTGTTTCGAAGCTTTTTCACTGCATTCAAAGGCGCCCTGAGAAACAGTATTCCGGTGTGGCTTTTCCTCCTGCTGACCGGAAGCGTCCTGGTGTTTGACATCTCCTTTCTTGTGCGGGTGGGAAGTCAGGGGTTCTGGGCCGTCGTGGGGATGGTGACCGGATGCCTTCTGCTGCTGTGGGGAATGGTGTTCTGCTACGCGTTTCCGGTCGGTGTGAGCCGGGATCAGACCGGTGAAATGCATCTCAAAAGGGTGCTTGTGAGAGCGCTTTATCTTGCAATACGCAATCTGCCGTATACGCTGGTGATGGTGCTGCTGAACAGCATTCCGGCAGTCTGTATGGTGCTGGGGGACGTTTTCGTGGGCATGATCGTACCAATCTATGTCATTGTGGGATTCGGAGCGACGGGATATCTCAACAATCTGCTGCTGGACAGATGCAGGGAGGATTGAGAGGGCTGCCATTTGACAGGAACAGAAATTCCTATGATGACGGAGATATCCGGATATGGTAAAATAGGGATTACAGTTCGCAGCCTGGCGGTTCGCAAATTGCAATACGCCGGGCATGGAAATAGAAATGGACAAAAAGGAGGAGCTATACATGGATGCGAGAAAGACTTATGAATTCTGGCTGGAGGATCCGTATTTTGACGAGGATACCAAAGCGGAGCTGCAGGGCATCGCGGGGGATGCGGAGGAGATCGAGGAGCGCTTCTACCGTGACCTGGAGTTCGGCACCGGAGGTCTGCGGGGTATCATCGGGGCAGGCACCAACCGGATGAACATTTACACCGTGCGGAAAGCCACTCAGGGCCTGGCCAATTTTATCATCAAAGAGCATGCGGAGAAAAAAGGGGTCGCGATTGCCTTTGATTCCCGGAACATGTCGCCGGAGTTTGCGCAGGAGGCGGCGCTCTGTCTTGCGGCAAATGGGATCAGGGCATATATTTTTCCCTCCCTGCGCCCCACCCCTATGCTGTCTTTTGCGCTGCGGGAGCTGAGCTGTACGGCGGGCATCGTAGTGACGGCCAGCCACAATCCGCCGGAATACAACGGCTACAAGGTATACTGGGAGGACGGCGCGCAGATCACATTTCCCAAGGACAGGGAGATCATCGGGGAGGTCAATGCCATCACGGATTACGGACAGGTAAAAACCATGGGACAGGAAGCGGCGGAGGCAGCGGGCCTTTACCAGGTGATTGGTCCGGACATGGATGACAAATACATGGAAGCCCTGAAAAAGCTGGCTATCCATCCGGAGATCATGAAGGAAGAGGGCAGAGATCTGAAAATTGTATACACTCCGCTCCACGGCACAGGCAACCTTCCGGTGCGGCGCGTGCTGGATGAGCTGGGCTTCACGAACGTCCATGTGGTCAGGGAACAGGCATTGCCGGACGGCGATTTTCCCACGGTTTCCTATCCGAATCCGGAGGATAAGAACGCGTTTTCCCTGGCATTGAAGCTGGCAAAAGAGGTGGATGCGGATGTTGTGCTGGCTACGGATCCGGACGCGGACCGTCTGGGCGTCTACGCAAAGGACAGCCGTACCGGAGAATATATGAGCTTTACCGGAAATATGTCCGGCATGCTGATCCTGGAATACATTTTATCCCAGAGGAAAGCTCTGGGGACACTTCCGGAAAACGGCGCGGTGGTGACGACCATTGTGTCCGGGAAAATGGCGCGGGAGATTACGAAAGCGTATCATGTGGATCTGATTGAAACGCTGACCGGCTTCAAATATATCGGAGAGCAGATTAAGTTCTTCGAGCAAACCCGAGAGCATGAATATGTATTTGGATACGAGGAAAGCTACGGATGCCTGGTGGGGACACACGCCCGGGACAAGGATGCGGTCGTGGCGGTGATGGCGCTCTGCGAGGTGGCTGCGTTCTGTAAGCACCAGGGGATCACGCTGTGCGATAAAATGAAAGAATTGTTCTGCACATATGGATATTATAAAGAGGGATTGTGTACCGTAACTTTGAAAGGACAGGACGGAGCGAAAAAGATTGCGTCTATGATGGAGGGCATCCGGGGAAATGTGCCGAAAACCGTGGGAGGCCTTGCGGTGACACAGTTCCGGGATTACAAGGAGGATGTGCTCCTGGACTGTGTGAGCGGAACAAAAACCGTTACCGGCCTGCCCAGATCCAATGTGCTTTATTTCGAACTGGAAGGCGGCGCGTGGTGCTGTATCCGGCCGTCAGGAACGGAGCCGAAGATCAAGTTTTATATTGGAGTCAAAGGAAATGATGACGCAGACGCGGAGAAGAAGCTTGCGGAATTGACGGAAGGCGTGAAGGCGCTGGCGCGGTAAACTGGCTGCGATCCACAGCATGACTATCTGAAACGGCTGTTGACAGGTCTTCTATATCGCAGCGCCAATACATCGTCCGGTGTACAAGAAAAAGGAGTGGACAGATGAGCATTTTAAAATTAAAACCAAGCTGCAAGGATTACCTCTGGGGCGGACACCGCCTGGTGGAGGAATATGGAAAGGAATATGACGGCGACGTGCTGGCGGAGACCTGGGAGCTGTCCTGCCATCCCGACGGCCCCTCGGTGATCGCCAACGGCCCGGATGCCGGGAAGACTCTGCAGCAGTACATTGAGGAGCAGGGAAAGGAGGTGCTGGGAACGCACTGCAGGCGCTTCCGGGACTTTCCCATCCTCACCAAATTCATTGACGCGAAGGACAACCTGTCCATCCAGGTCCACCCGGACAACCGGTATGCTTTGAAAAACGAAGGGCAGTACGGAAAGACAGAAATGTGGTACGTGATGGATGCCGGAAAAGAGGCGTTTCTGTACTATGGATTCAAGACGGAGATCAGCAAAGAGGAATTTTCCAGAAGGATTCAGGAGGACACCCTTTTGGAGGTCTTGAACGCCGTACCCGTGCAGAAGGGGGATGTGCTGTTCATCGAGTCCGGCACCATCCACGCCATCGGAAAGGATATCCTGATCGCGGAGATCCAGCAAAATTCCAACGTGACCTACCGGGTATACGATTACGGGCGTGTGGGAAAGGACGGAAAGAAGCGGGATCTGCATATTGAAAAAGCCCTGGCTGTGACCAACCGGGTGCCGATCGTCCGGGACAAGAGCAGCTATCCCCATGTGGCGGACTGCGATTATTTTACGGTGGATAAGCTGAACCTGGACGGAAATGTGATGAAAAAGATGGAAGGAATGGTTTCGGACGCTTCCTTTGCAAGCATTCTGATGCTGGACGGCAGCGGAACCATTTCCAGCCATGGGGAGGCTCTGGAATTTCGAAAGGGAGACAGCTTCTTCCTCTCCGCAGGCAGCGGGAGTTACCAGATTGAGGGTTCCTGTGACGCGCTGATCACGACCATCCGCGAGAAGGCCGCTCCGGTGCGGATCGGTATCGACATCGGCGGAACTGAGACGAAGATCGGCCTGGTGGATATCCACCAGAAGCTGATCGTCCACACAGTCATGCCGACTGACGCAGAACGCCCGGCAGAAGCGGTCATTCGGGAGATCGGGGAAAAGGCGCTGGAACTTCTGGATACGCAGGGGATTGCCATGGATCAGTGTGTGGGCGCAGGGATCGGCGTGCCCGGGACGGTGCTCCGAAAAACAGGCGTGGTGCGTTATTCCAACAATATCCGCTGGGAAAATGTGCCTCTGGCAAAGGAGATGGGCCGGTATCTTCCCATTCCTGTTCAGATCGCCAACGACGCGGACTGCGCGGCCCTTGGAGAAGCTTACGCAGGGGCTGGCAAAGAATGCCAGGATGTGGTAATGTTAACGTTAGGAACCGGAGTCGGCAGCGGGATCATCCTGGACGGAGAGATTTACGAGGGGAAGGGCGGCAGCGAATTCGGACACATGGTCATCGTCGAAAACGGCGAGCCCTGCACCTGCGGGCGCAGAGGCTGTCTGGAAGCCTATGCCTCCGCTACTGCGTTAAAACGGGACGCAAAACGGGCGTCCGGCATGGATCTGACGCCGGAGGAGATCTTCCGGGCCGCGGCGGAAGGGGATGACCGGATGCGGGAGGTTGTGGACGCATACATCCGCAGGCTGGGCATTGGGATCGTGAATATCGTGAATATCTTCCGGCCCCAGCTGGTGCTCCTGGGCGGCGGCATTTCCCGGCAGGGCGAGGTGTTGCTTGCGCCTCTCCGTGAAATGGTCAGCGAAGGGTGCTTCGGCGGCGAGAAAGGGGAACTGCCGGAGATCGAGATCGCGGCACTCGGCAATGAAGCCGGGATGATCGGGGCGGCGAGCCTGATCTGAAGAACCGCTTCCAAATGCATAAAATGGAGGATTTATCATATGAGTATCACATTTGACAGGGCTTCGAATCTATTTCAGCTGAATACAAAGACGACCAGCTACCTGATCGGAATCGCGGACGGCAGATATATCGGCCACATTTATTATGGAAAGAAGCTGGACAATTGCCAGGGCAGCTATGCGTTCCTTCGGACGGAGGAAAAGCCCTTCGTACCCTCACAAAACCAACGGGACAAGGGCGGCTTCGGAGACGCGTTCCCCTATGAGTATTCTACCGCCGGGGTGGGAGACTACCGGGAGAACTGTCTGTCCGTGCGGACTGCTCAGGGGCATCGGGTCTGCGAGCTGATCTACACGGGACACCAGATTCTGGACGGAAAGCCGGAGCTTCCCGGGCTGCCGGCTACCTTTGCAAAGGACGGAGACTGGGCGCAGACTCTGGAGATTACCTGTGAGGATCCGCAGATCGGCCTGAAAGCAATCCTGCGCTACAGTGTATTTGCGGATTCAGACGCCGTGATCCGAAGCGTCCTGCTGGAAAATACCGGAAGCGAACCATTGTATATTGAGCGGGCATTGAGCGCATGCATGGATCTGGATGACGAGTCCTTTGAAATGCTTACGCTGACCGGTTCCTGGGCCAGGGAACGGCACATGACCCGCTGTCCAGTGACTTACGGGAAGCATGCGGCTTCCTCCGTCCGGGGCTGTTCCAGCCATCAGGAGCATCCCTTCGCGGCGCTTGTGACGCCCGGGACGACGCAGGACAGGGGAGAGGTTTATGCGATGCATTTCGTATATTCGGGCAATTTCCTGGCGCTGTGCCAGAAAAGCCAGTACGATTCCGTGCGGATGGTGATGGGCATCCATCCGGAGGGCTTTGAGTGGGTATTAAAGCCTGGAGATACATTTCAGACTCCGGAGGTGGTCTGCGTCTATTCCGACCAGGGACTGGGAAAAATGAGCCGGACTCTGCACGACCTGTACCGGGGCCATTTGATCCGCAGCCCCTATCTCCATAAAAAACGTCCCGTGCTGATCAACAACTGGGAGGCTACGTATTTTGACTTTGACGCGGACAAGCTGGTGGAGATCGCCAGGGACGCGAAGGAGGCCGGTATCGAGATGCTGGTCATGGACGACGGCTGGTTCGGACACCGGAATCGGGACGACAGCTCTCTGGGAGACTGGACGGTCAACGAAGAGAAGCTTCCCGGCGGCCTGCCTGCGCTGTCGGAACGGGTCAGGGCAGAGGGTCTTTCCTTCGGCATCTGGTTTGAGCCGGAAATGGTTTCGCCGGATTCGGATCTGTACCGCGCTCATCCCGACTGGGCCATCCAGGTTCCCGGCCGCACGCCCACACAGAGCCGTGCCCAGTATGTGCTGGATCTGTCCAGGCCGGAGGTGGTGGATCATGTCTATGAGTGCGTGGCAAAGATCCTCCGGAGCGCAGACATTTCCTATGTAAAATGGGACATGAACCGGCAGTTTACGGATCTGGGGAGCGCAGCTCTGCCGCCGGAACAGCAGGGCGAGCTGGCGCATCGGTATATCCTGGGCGTGTATGAGCTGCAGGAACGGCTGGTCACGGAATTTCCAGAACTGCTTTTGGAAAACTGCGCCAGCGGAGGCGGACGCTTCGACCCCGGTATGCTCTATTACAGCCCCCAGATCTGGTGTTCCGACGATACGGACGCGGTAGAGCGGCTGGCTATCCAGGAGGGAACGGCGCTTCTGTATCCGTTATCCTGCATGGGGGCGCATGTGAGTGCCTGTCCCAACCATATCGTAGGACGGTACACGCCTTTTGAGACGAGAGGGCATGTGGCGCTGGACGGGACCTTTGGGTATGAGCTGGATATTACCCGGCTTTCTGCGGAAGAAAAAGAGAAGGTGAAGGAGCAGATTGCGCTCTATCACCGGTATGACCATCTGGTCCGGGAAGGGGCATACTACCGGATTGCGTCCTGGCAGGAAAACCACCGGTATGACTGCTGGGAGGTGGCCGCGAAGGATCAGAGCGAGGCCGTGGTGACTTATGTGCAGGTTCTGGCGGGCGCCAATGTGAGAAGCAGGAGGATCCGCCTGAAAGGGCTGGACGAAGGCGCGCTGTACAGGCTGGAAGGAACAGGGAAGGTGTACAGCGGACAGGTGCTGATGTACGGCGGCGTGCTGATGGAGGCGCAGGAAGGCGATTATGTCAGCAGGGTGATGCATTTTGTGAGAGTGTGAGGAACTGTAGGAAAATAACTTGTGCCGGCAAGTCAAAATGCATAAGTTATTTCCATACGGCTCCTAAGTATATAAGGTATCTTTCGTTACAGGCCGCGCCGGATCAAGGTGCGGCCTGTAATTATGTAACGATCTTTCACTTGCTAATTCGTATGTTTCTATTTATAATGAATTAGACGAAGGTAAACATCGATAGCGGAGGGAGGAGACAGCATGACGGAGATGAAAAAACTTCCGATTGGCATAGAGTTTTTTCGTGAATTTAAGTCCGATAATTTTTACTATGTGGATAAAACAGGTTTTATTGCAGAACTTCTCCGAACCAGAGGGAGCGTCAATCTATTTACAAGGCCTCGGCGTTTTGGAAAAAGCCTGAATATGGATATGCTCAAATCCTTTTTTGAGATTGGGGCAGATGCTTCATTGTTTGATGGACTTGAGATTTCCAGGGATACGGAACTGTTCGGACAGCATTTGGGGAAGTATCCGGTGATATCTATTAGCCTGAAGGATGTGGAAGGCGAGGATTTTCAGGCGGCGTATGATATGCTTGGCGCCCGTATCAGCGAGGAAGCAGAACGTTTCAGCTTCCTTTTGGAGAGTGACAGGCTGACAAAATCTCAGAAGGCAAAGTTTCAGAAATTATTAGACGAGGATTTTGATAAGAGCTCAGTACTTTATGGAAGTATGAGACTGATGACAGAAGTTCTGTGCAGGCATTATGATTCCCCGGTGCTCGTTTTGATTGATGAGTATGACGTGCCGTTGGATAAAGCTTATCAGGCCGGATATTACACTAAGATGGTTCGGCTGATCCGATCCCTGTTCAGCCAGGTGCTGAAGACAAATGCGAATTTGTATTTTGCTGTGATCACAGGATGTCTGCGGATCGCGAAGGAGAGTATTTTCACAGGACTGAATAATTTCAAGGTGCGCTCGACCGCAAGCGTTGATTATGCAGAGTATTTCGGATTTACGGACAGGGAAGTGGAAGAAATGCTGAAATATTATGGCGTGGAAGAACGTTTCCCGGATATGAAGGAGTGGTATGATGGATACCGGTTCGGCAATTTGGATGTCTACTGTCCATGGGATGTGATCAGCCAGTGCGATATATTAAGAGTGGAAAAGGATGCGGCGATGGAGCCGCACTGGGCGAACAGCAGTGGAAATGTGATTGTCCAGGATATCCTGAAAAATGCTACGGAAGCGACAAAAGCAGAGATTGAGATGCTGATATCCGGTGAGTGCGTAGAAAAAGAAATCATTCCTGAGTTAACATATACAGATCTGGACAGCCGGGAACCTAAAATCCGCCAGAAGTATTTGTGGAGTGTCCTTTTTGCCGCAGGCTATCTGACGGATATGGAGAAGCCAAACGGCAGAATGCATAAGCTGGTGATTCCCAACAAAGAAGTTCTTGGAATTTATGAAGACAAAATACGTTCCTGGTTTGAGGCGAAAGTAACAGGCAGTACAGAACAATGGAGACGGTTCTGCACCGCAATTAAGAATGGTGATGTAAAAAATGTAGAGATACTTTTTAATGGATTCCTTTCCGAAGCAATCAGTATCCGTGATACTGCCGTGAAGAGTGAAATGAAAGAAAACTTTTATCATGGTTTGCTACTGGGACTTTTGAATATCGAGGGGAGTTGGATCGCCAAGTCCAACATAGAGTCTGGTATTGGATATACAGATATAAAAATTACAGTTCCGGCAGAGAAAATCGGCTGCATTATAGAAGTGAAATATGCGGAGAACGGGGCATTTGACGCGGCATGCAGGAAAGCGATGAAGCAGATCGAGGATGAGGGATATGTTACAGCGCTCCGGCAGGAGGGGATGGAGACGATTCACAAATACGGGATCGCCTGCTACAAGAAGACCTGCAAAGCTGTATACGAAAAAGAATAGAAAGGAACCACCAACCATGGAAATCACACACTTAAAAGTCAATCATCTTGTCAACCCTCTGGGTTACGACCTGGGGCAGCCTACCATCTCTTACGTGGTAAGAGACACCCTTGCCAAGAAGCAGGAAAAAGCCCAGGTCTTAGTCTCGCTGGATGAGGATTTTTCCACCCTCCTCTACGACAGCGGCGAGACAGACACCATCACCAGCACCGCATTTCCCCTGCCCATTGATCTGGAGCCGGAGACCCGTTATTTCTGGAAGGCTCGTGTCTGGGCGGACAACGGAGAATCCGCGGAAAGCACTGCGGCGTGGTTTGAGACCGCCAAGGGCGGAGAATGGCAGGCGGACTGGATCACCCCCTGTACCCCAAAGGAAATGCAGATGTCTGTGTTCAGGACAGTGACTGTCACCAAACCGGTGGCCCGCTGCAGGATGTACCTGACGGGCGTGGGCCTCTATGAGCTGTATATCAACGGCGAAAAGCAGGGGGACGAGTGCCTTCTTCCCGGCTTCTGCGATTACGACTCCTGGATTCAGTATCAGACCTATGAGGTCGCGCTTCATTCCGGAGAAAATGAGATCGAAGTCCTGCTGGGCGACGGCTGGTACAAGGGCTGGTATGGCCTCCGACAGACCCAGGAAAACTACGGGGATCGGCTGGCATGCATCGGCGAGCTGCACATTTCCTACGAGGACGGGACGGCAGAGGTGGTCACTACGGATTCCACCTGGCAGGCCAGAAAAAGCAGGGTGGTGTCCAGCGGCATCTACCCGGGAGAGGTGTATGACGCGGCTTTGGACATCAGCGAAACCTTCCCGGTGGAAAAGGCGGATCTGGACAAGGGAAAGCTTGCGCCCCGCCTGAGCCCGCCCATCAAGATCCATGAACGGATCACACCTGTGGAGCTGATCCATACCCCCGCCGGGGAAACGGTGCTGGATATGGGGCAGAACATGGTGGGCTGGCTGGGCTTCCACTGTAAGGCACCGAAGGGCACGAAGCTGTATTTCCAGTTCGGCGAGATCCTGCAGGACGGGAATTTTTACAACGACAATCTGCGGACGGCAAAGGCGGAATTTACCTATATCGCAGACGGAAATGAGTGCGACGTGCGGCAGCATTTTACATTTTACGGTTACCGCTTCGTGAAGATCACCGGGTGGGACGGAGAGCCGGATGTGAATGATTTCCGGGGGCTGGTCATCCACTCCGAAATGGAAGAAGTGGGGGATATCGAGACCTCCGACCCGCTGGTCAACCAGCTGATCCAAAACGCAAAATGGGGACAAAAGGGCAATTTTGTGGACGTGCCTACGGACTGCCCCCAGAGGGACGAACGCTACGGCTGGACGGGGGATGCCCAGATTTTCAGCGGGACCGCCTGCTTCAATATGGATACCTATGCATTTTATACAAAATACGGCAAGGACATCTATGCGGAGCAGCAGAAGCTGAACGGCAGCGTTCCCGACGTGGTTCCGGTAGCGAATTATCCCGGCGACGCGTCCACCGCATGGGGCGAGGCGGCCACTGTGATCCCCTGGAATGTCTACCTGCATTACGGTGACAAGGGCATCCTGAAACGCCAGTACGCCAGCATGAAGGCATGGGTGGATTATATGAAGGGCGAGGATGACAAATACGGCGGCAAGCGCCTGTGGCAGAGCGGTTTTCATTACGGCGACTGGCTGGCCCTGGACGGAAATGTGGACGGCGGCGTGTACGGGGCGACGGACCCCCACCTGATCGCCTCCGGATATTACTATCATTCCACGATGATCGTGGCAAAGACAGCAGAGATCCTGGGAAAGGAAGCAGATGCGGAAGCTTACGGAAAGCTTGCGGAAGAAATCCGAAACGCATTTATCCGGGAATATTTTACCCCGGCAGGGAATCTGAGCGTGGATACCATGACGGCTTATGTTGTAGTCTTGTATATGGGCCTGACACCGGATTTTGCCTATGAAAGAGTGTGCAGAGGACTTCTGAACAAATTGAAAAAGAACCGGTATCATCTGAATACCGGATTTGTGGGGACACCGTATCTGTGCCGGATGCTGTCCGAGAACGGCATGAACGATCTGGCTTATCACCTGCTTCTGGAAAAGGGATTTCCAGGGTGGCTGTATGAAGTGCTGATGGGCGCGACGACCGTGTGGGAGCGGTGGAATTCCGTGCTCCCGGACGGAAAGATCAGTGGGACGGAGATGAACTCCCTGAACCATTACGCATATGGCTCCATTGTGGAGTGGATGTACCGCAATATGCTGGGGATCCAGCCCATGGAGGAGGGAGCCGGATTCAAGAAATTCCGGGTCGCGCCTGCGCCCAATTATCAGATTTCCTGGGCAAAGGGGTGCCTTCGGTCGGCGGCGGGAATGATCAAGAGCTCCTGGACTATTGACGGGAAGAAGTTGAAGATCATCGTGACCGTGCCCTTTGATGCAGAGGCAGAGATCGTGCTGCCGGATGCGGATGTGAAGGAGATTAAGAAGCTGCGGGGCAAGGGAGAAAGCAATGGGGGCAGCAGTGCAGATGCGGTTTGTGAGAGCAGTGACAGCAATAACAGCGGAATCCGCAGGATCACGCAGACCGGAAGCAGCGTTACGGTGGAAGCGGAGGCTGGGACGTATGTCTTTGAATATGAACCGACGAAGCCGTACCGGAAGGTCTACAGCATCGATTCCCCAATGGACGAGCTGATGGAAAATCCGAAAACCAGGAAGATACTGGAAGAAAATTATCTGTGCCGGTTCAAGAATATTCCGTTTGAAAAGGAGCTGTTTACGCTGGAAGAGCTGATGAACGGGCCGTTTACAAGCCTGCCGCGGGAAGAGTGGGAGGCACTGGACGCGAAGCTGAGGAGTGTGGAAGCGTAAGGATTTGATTTTTAAGATAGGATTTGCTTGGCTCGAAGGGCATGTAAGATCAGTGCCTTTCGAGCTGATTTTATGTCAGCGGGCAGAAGATCCTGATCAATTTTTACAAAGCTGTATGGATAGGGAACTTTTTGTGTATAATAATACAAAAAAGTTCCCTATAAAATCTTGCAGTATAGGGAATTTTTTGATAGAATATACAGAGAAAAGTTCCCTATACTGGATAAAGCAGAAAATAGGGTAGTAAAGGAGTAAAGTAAATGGCAGTCAATTATTCGGAAATCCAAGAACTTCTGCAGCAGAGAGCAGATTACCAGGCACGGCTGAATCTTTTGCCCTATGACGGGAATCCTGAAATCAAGGAACAAGGTGGGAAGAAATATCTATATATAAGAAAACGTGTTGCAGGAAAGCTGACCTCAACTTATGTGGATGTCTACTCAGAGACGTTATATCAGCTTCTTCTGCGTAACGCAAGGGAAGCGCGGGAATTAAATAAAAATATACGGGCCGTGAATAAAAAACTGGCAGACCTGGGGTATGAGGATCAAGAACTGCCGAGAAGAATTGTAGAAAACTTGGAATTTGCAAGAGCGAATATGAAAGCAAATATCTATGATCAGGCAGTTCTGGAAGGTGTGGCAACTTCCTTTCCACAGACAGAGGATATTATTGAAAATGGAAAAGTCAATGGTGTATCCGCAACAGATGTGCAAAAGATTTTGAACCTAAAACACGCGTGGGAATTCATACTTGATCCGGATGTGATCCAAAGTGACTCAAATTATGATATGCTGTGTCATATTGCAAGGATTGTAAATGAAGGATTTTTTTATGAAGGAGGCAGGATCAGGGGAGTGCCGGTCACAATCGGCGGATCCAGCTATGTGCCGCCGCTTCCGATTGAGCCTGTAGTGAAAGAAACGATTGCAGAGATTGTCGGCCAAAAGAAGGAGGATGTGGATATCGCAATCGAATTATGCTTATACTGCATGAAGGCTCAGATTTTTCTGGACGGAAATAAAAGAGCATCTGTGATTTTTGCAAATCATTATCTGATTGCGCATGGGAAAGGTTTTTTGGTCATACCGGAAAAAAAGGTGCCGAAATTTAAGAAGCTTCTCGTGAAATATTATGAGGGGGAGGACATAGAGGTACTGAACCATTTTATGAAAGAACAGTGCTGGAGTAATTTCTAAACGTTTTTTCGCTTGCGGCCTTGTACATCTCCCCACATTGACATCCCCGCACAACCATGCTATCCTATCCCTGCGACAATAAAAATCACACGCAAAAGGGAGATATATTCATGGATATTCAGGAAACCACCCAACCATCATCACAAAAGCCGCCCCTCTCCCCCCAGGAGATCAGAACCGTCAAATCCATCCTCAACCAGCCCAGGCGCCTCCAAAAAGACTGGGACTGCATCAAAAGCCTTTTACAGTCCAGAAGCCTTTTTACCGTCCATCCCGCAGACGAAGCGCTGTTTTGCCGATTCACCATAGACGGCGTGCTGTACGATCAGGACGTGCTCCTGGCATTCACAGACCCGGAGGATTGCGAGGAATATGGAAGAAGGTACGCCGCGGTGCGGATCGGAAGAGAGTTCACCATTGCCGCCGTGCCATATGATGACATCATCCGTATCGCAGAACAGTACGAAAAAGATGTTTATATTGATATGAGAAAGGAATTTGAAGAGCGATTCCTCGTTTATGACGGAAAAAGAAAAACAATTCATCTGTGTATAAATCAGAATATGTAAACAGACAGCATCAAAAAGGGGCTGCCGGAAAATGACGTATTTTCTACAATATGATTGAGATATGTCATTTCCTGGCAGCCCCTAAGGGTAGAAAACCGTGGTTTTTCTTTACATCGTCCATGCATCCGGATTGGTTGTGGAAATCGCCACAGCTCCGGCGTTCAGTGCATTGATGATGTCCTCCTTATCCGAGATCAGCCCTCCGCAGATGATAGGGATAGAGAGATTTTCTGAAATGCGCTGCGTCACCTTCGGCATGATCCCGGGCAGGATCTCGATCATATCCGAGCAGGAACCGTCCTGTTTCATTACATTTTCCAGAGCCATGGAGTCGAGTACAAAGAACCGCAGGATCGTAAACAGGCCTAGTTCCTTTCCTCGTTTGATCATGGCCGGTTTTGTGGAAATGATTCCGTCGGCTTCCGTGGCTTTCTGGATAAAATCCACGGAAATCTCTTTATTTCCCAGGCCGGTGATCAGATCCATGTGTACGATCGCAAGCTTCCCGGCAGCTTTGACCGTTTTTACAATCTCATCAATGCTGCAGATATCTCCGAACAGGATAAAAACCACTTTTGATTCCTGTTCGATACACTGACGGACGCCTGTCCAGTCCTTGACGGCCATGATGACAGGGGTATCCTCAATGATTTCTTTGATCTTCTTTTTTGCTTCCATAGATATGCGCCTCCCAATGCTCTTTCTGCTGCTTTTAGATGTATGAGTTATTTCCATACAGTTCCTTACATCTGTGCACACAAAAAGCAGGGCATCATATAGCCGTAAACTATGCCACCCTGCTCAGCAATCCCCAGTAGTAATGTTGTATTTAGTGTAGCACAGCATTTTACGAAATGCAATAGAAAAATCAGAGCGAAAATATTGTAAAAATTGATGAAAAATAAAATGATAACTTGTAATTACATTTATTCCGTGTTAAAATAAACTCAGAAGATTTAATGATGTGACATTCCGCTTACACGAGTCTTTTAGGCGGGATGGTCACGGTTTCATAAGTGAGGTTCATTCGGGCTTTGAGCGTAGAGAAGAGGTCAGGTGAAGGGAGCAGGCATATACAGATATGTCTATTCTTCATCTGATTTTTTTGTTTTTAGACAGCAGAGCGCATAAAAGCTCCTAAGCCTGTAATGTACTTTGAAATGATGGAGGAAAAGAAGATGTATGATGTTGTGATTATCGGTGCGGGTGTATCCGGCACCGCGTCTGCGAGAGCACTGTCCGCATACGATCTGAAGATTTGTGTGGTGGAGAAGGCGGAGGATGTGTGCTGCGGCACATCAAAGGCAAACAGCGCGATCGTACATGCAGGCTACGACGCGAAACCAGGTTCCTTGATGGCAAAACTGAATGTACAGGGCAGTAAAATGATGCCCCAGGTGGTGAAGGATCTGGATGTGCCGTTCAATCCCTGCGGTTCCCTGGTAGTCTGCCGGGAGGAGGAAGATGAGGGGCTTTTGCAGGAACTGTATGACCAGGGTATTGCGAATGGAGTGGAAGGGATGAAGATCCTGAATAAAGAGGAAGCCCATGCCATGGAACCCAATCTGACGGATGACGTAAAAGCAGCTCTTTGGGCGCCCAGCGCAGGGGTGATCTGTCCCTTCCTGCTGAATATCGCGTATGCGGAAAATGCCTGCGAAAATGGGGTGGAATTTCGATTTGATACGGAAGTACAGGAGATTGAAAAAATCGACGGGGGTTATCGTCTGATCACGGACAACGGATCCATGGAGACAAAGGTTGTAGTCAATGCGGCCGGCATCCATGCGGATCAGTTCCACAATATGGTAAGCGGGGATCCGATCCATATCACACCCAGGAGAGGAGATTACTGCCTTCTGGACAAGACCGCAGGTAATCTCGTCTCCAGGACTATTTTCCAGCTTCCCGGAAAATACGGCAAGGGGGTGCTGGTGTCTCCGACAGTCCATGGAAATATCATCGTGGGTCCCACAGCCATCGAGCAGGAGGACAGAGAATCAACGGCTACGACCCGGGAGGGACTGGATCAGGTGATCAGCAAATCCGCAATGTCTGTAAAAAATATTCCTATGCGCCAGGTCATCACCTCCTTTGCGGGACTGCGCGCCCATGAGGACGGAGGCGAGTTTATTATAGAAGAGCTGAAAGACGCAAAGGGCTTTGTGGACTGCGCCGGAATGGAATCTCCGGGACTTGCAAGTTCACCTGCAGTAGGAGAATATGTAAAAGATATCGTGGTCAATATCCTGCATCCGTCTGAAAAGGCAGATTATAAATCGACAAGAAAAGGAATCCTGGATCCAAAGACATTATCTGCGGAGGAACAGGATGCCCTGATCCGGAAGAATCCGGCTTACGGAAATATCATCTGCCGCTGCGAAAAGGTGACAGAAGGGGAAATCCTGGACGCGATCCACAGACCCCTGGGAGCAAGGTCACTGGACGGCGTGAAACGGCGTACCCGTGCGGGAATGGGAAGATGCCAGTCCGGTTTCTGCTCGCCGAGGACGATGGAGATCCTGGCAAGAGAACTGGATATGAACATGTCGGAAATTACGAAATGCGGAAAAGGCTCTGGATTGATCGTAGGAAAAAATAAAGAAATTTAATCACTTTTTGGAACAGCAGACGACACTCAGCAGGCAATCAATTTGCTACGCAAATTGGTTACAGATATCAGGAGGAAAAAACATGCAGAATTATTACGATCTGGTGATCGTGGGCGGCGGTCCGGCCGGCCTTGCCGCAGCGGAAGCAGCCAGAAAAAACGGTATTGAAAATATGATCATACTGGAGCGGGACAAGGAACTGGGAGGGATCCTGAACCAGTGCATCCACAATGGATTCGGCCTTCACACCTTCAAGGAAGAACTGACCGGTCCCGAATACGCGCAGCGTTTTATTGACCGTGTAAAGGAGCTGAATATCCCTTACAAATTAAATACTATGGTGATGGACATCTCCGAGGACAAGAAAGTCACCATTATGAACCGGGAGGATGGGCTGCAGGTGCTTCAGGCAAAGTCGGTCATTCTCGCCATGGGCTGCAGGGAACGGCCACGAGGCGCTTTGAACATACCCGGCAGCCGTCCGGCAGGGATCTATTCGGCAGGAACAGCACAGCGTCTGGTTAATATGGAAGGATTTATGCCCGGCCGGGAGGTCGTGATCCTCGGCTCCGGGGATATCGGTCTGATCATGGCAAGGCGGATGACCCTGGAAGGCGCAAAGGTTAAGGTGGTAGCAGAGCTGATGCCATATTCCGGCGGCCTGAAACGAAATATCGTACAGTGTTTGGACGACTTCGGGATTCCGCTGAAGCTCAGCCATACGGTCATTGACATCGATGGGAAGGATCGGGTCAGAGGCATTACGCTGGCACAGGTAGACGGCAGGGGGAAACCAATTCCGGGCACCGAAGAATATTATTCCTGTGATACCCTGCTGCTCTCGGTCGGACTGATCCCGGAAAACGAACTGTCCAAGGAAGCCGGTGTGGAACTCTCCCCGGTGACCAGCGGACCGGTTGTCAACGAAAGCCTGGAAACCAATATCCCCGGCGTATTTGCCTGCGGAAATGTGCTCCACGTCCATGACCTGGTAGACTTTGTGTCAGAGGAAGCGGCGGCAGCCGGAAAGAATGCGGCAAAATATATTCTTGGAAACACGGATACAGATTCCGGCGAAAAAGTGATTCCGATCATTCCGACATCAGGTGTCCGCTATACGGTTCCGGCGAATATCCGTGTGGAAAAGATGGAGGAACAGCTCAAGGTTCGTTTCCGTGTGGGCGCAGTTTACTCCAAATGCTATGTGAGTGTGTATCTGGATGAGGAGCGGATCATCCACAGAAGGCGCCCGGTCATGGCTCCGGGAGAGATGGAGGAGATCATGCTGAAAAAACAGCAGCTTCAGGAGCATGAGGGACTTGCGCAGATCACCGTGAAGATTGAGGAGGCATAAGAGATGAAAAAGACAGAACTGACCTGCATCGGCTGCCCCATGGGGTGCGCTGTGACAGTAGAAATGGATGGGGAAGGCGGGATTACCGGCGTAACAGGCCATACATGTAAGCGGGGGGAGGATTATGCCAGAAAAGAAGTGACCAATCCGACCCGGATCGTGACCTCCACCGTGAAGGTAGAAGGAGGCACGCTGGATATGGTTTCCGTGAAAACAAGATCTGACATCCCAAAGGGGAAGATGGCAGAGTGCGTAGCCGGTCTCAGAGGTGTCTGCGTTAAGGCACCGGTGCATATCGGGGACGTGATCGCAGCAGATATTGCCGGGACAGGGGTTGATATTGTAGCGACGAAGGAAGTGCCGGTTTTTATATCGTGAGTATATAAAAATAGTGCCGCCCATAATGAATCTATGATATAAGGGGGATTCGAAAAACCTCTTGCATGGGGCTGCCGGAAAATACGGTTTGTCTGCAATATATTGTTGTGAGATTTGATGAGTCACAGCAATAGATCGCAGGTATACGATCATTTTCAACAGCCCCTTAAAACTGTTCTGCGTTCTATTTTGTGAACAAAAAATGAAAAATACAAAATAGCTTGCAATTTTGCCGAAAATAAAGTATCATACAATTACTCTGATTCCAAATCATATGAATTCTGTTTTATCAAGATCGGTTCTGGTTAATGTTTTCAATTTATAATGAAAAATGACTGCCAATCATACAGAAAGGGGTGGATGCATCAATTCAAGATCATTATGACGTTTTAAAATTTATAGAGCATGGAGGGCGCTGCCGGCCTGCAATGGACTATATACAGGGAGAACTGCTGATCTACAGACTGAAGCGTTGCAGGGAAATGGAAAAAACATTTTTGTTTGAGTGGATGAGAGAACTTCTCTGCCAGCTTGAACAGTATCACAAGTGCTTCGGCAATCAGGGATACCGCTATGTGAATCCATACAGCGTGCTGGTGACGTCAGAAGGGAAGCTGCTTCTGCTGGACCTGAAAGCAGAAAGCAACGAATTTGTCCTGCGGAATATGCAGAAGCGGGCCATGCGGGAACATTTTGTAAAACCAATCGTTC
>CAYQBE010000080.1:0-21942 GCA_964415625.1 uncultured Clostridium sp. | reverse complement strand
AACTATGCGGGTTTCAGCAGTTTAATCTGTTGTTTCGTGAATAATTCAGGATAATTATATTTCGCCCTGCTCTTGCGGAATTTGGGGGCATGTGCTATAGTGTGTTTACAAATTACAGCCGTTCAGAACAGAGAACCACAGATGCGTCTGCTGCTGTGCTGAGCAGTTTCTATAAATTTAACGGAGGCGGCCTATGAAAAAGTTTGATATATATAAAACGGTTCAACTGGTACTGTTTGTTGGTCTGGCAGGCGTAAGCCTGTTTATCGTACTGACAGACCCCAGGCTTTACCAGCTGATCGCGAATGACCCGCAGATCCGGACGCTGAGCATATTGCTATGGGCTGCCCTGGGACTTGCCTTTTTATTTACCTTTATGGATTTCAGCCTTTTTTCTTCCTTCAAGCGTGAGTACCGGGAGCTGGATTTTGCGGTGTCCTCCGACCCGGTATCCGGAATCGCCAACCGCTACAGCTGTGACGCGATCATTGAAAAGTACCTGGACAAGCCGCTTCCGAAGAAGATCGGGTGTATCATGTTCGACCTTACGAACCTCCAGGAGGTCAATGAAAAGTCCGGACACATCCAGGGGAATGAGCTGATCCGGGAGTTCTCCGGTATCCTGCAGACCACATCCCTGGGGCTTTGCTTCGTAGGACGCAATGGAGGAAACAAATTTATTGCTTTGTTTGAAGAGTGTACAGATGAGAAACTGAAAACATTCCTGGAACGGATAAACAAAAAAGTTGACCGCCACAATGAGATGCCGGATGCGCTCCAGATCCTTTACCGCTACGGCATCAGCTTCGATGAAGGGGAAGAGATCCAGACGATCACAGATCTGATCGCCCTTTCAAACAGACGGATCTACAGCTAGCAGCACAATTTTACAGCTGGTGTGCAATACCCACATACAGATTTTAAGTTACTTTTCAGACAGCATGTTATGACTAAGAAAGCAGGTATCAAATGTCTTCTTTGGATTACAAGTATATCGCGAAACTGGTTACACGCGCTCAAATGGGAGACAGTGATGCCTTTGCAGAATTGTATGCCGCCACCTATGAGAGGCAGTATCATTTTGCTTACCGATATTTAAAAGATGAATATCTCGCGCAGGACGCCCTGCAGGAGACCTATATCCTTGCCCTTAAGAATCTGCCGAAGGTCAAGGATCCGAACCTTGTACTGGCATGGCTGAATCAGATCAATTTCCGCGTGTGCTATAACCTCAACAAGAAGCAGCAGCAGTATAATATGGAAATGACCGATTATAATGAATCGTCCGCTTCCCTGCTGCCGTCTTCCTCGAATAATCCGGAGGATGAGATGGTGAGGATCGATTCACAGGAATACATTATGAACCAGATCTTAAAGCTTCCGTTCACGGAGGCACAGGTGATCCTTCTGAAATACTACCAGAATATGAAGCATGACGAGATCGCGCAGCTTATGGATATCAGCCGAAGCTCCGTAAAGCGCTACCTGATCAGCGGCCGGGAGCATCTGGGAAAAGTATTACAACAGTAATGAGAGGAGATAAATACTGCATATGATCGTTTTAAAAAAATCAACGGATCCGCAGTTGAATATAGATGACGCAAGCAAAATCCTGGAAAATGTATTTGCCAAAAGCCAGGTGGAGCCCAACACGATCCCTCTGGAGGTTTTGACCGCTTACAGCAATTACCGCAAGGAACGGTTCTCCCTGCAGCGGACGGTTCTTGTCGTTGCCATGGTTCTGTTTCTGATGCTGCCGTTTTTGTTTATAGCGCCTTCCTTTATGATATCTTCTGAGACACCTGGTTTTACCGCGAAGCCGGTTTACCAGGTAGAGGTCGATACCTTTATGCCGGTGCAGCGCGTGACTGCCGAGATCGACGGACAGAATGTCCCTGTATATGAGACAGACTCTCACGTATACGCCATTGAGCCGTCCAGGAACGGCCGTATGAACGTCACCGTAACGCTGATGAACCACCAGACCGTAACGGATTTTATTGACGTGAAAAATGTGGACGCAGATCCTCCGAAAGTCATTTCCAACAAGGTAGCCCAGGACCGCCTGTATTTATACCTGTCAGATACAGATTCCGGAATCAATTATGAAGGGATCCGGGCAGCCGGCCTGAGCGGACAGGAAATCGAACCGGAGTCCTGCGATGAAGCTTCCGGACGCGTTGTATTTGCTTACCCAAAGGAAACTTTGAATATTTATATCCCGGATAATGCGGAGAATACACTGCATCTCATCTTATCAGCGGGACAATGAGCCACCCATGAAGGAATAAAAGGACTGCCGGAAAATGATATTTCCGCGCAATATAGGATGTGATCTCCTGCGGATCAATCCTATATTGCGGAAACTGCATTTCCCGGCAGTCCTTTTATCGTATTTTCCTGACAGATCCCTTCCCGATACGGAACTGGATCTTCCCTTTCACCTGCCGTTCACCGACAACGCCGAAGTCCCTGGAATCCATGGATTTTTCTCTGTTATCCCCCATGATGAATACCTGCCCGTCCTTCAAGGTAAGCGGATATCCGACAGTCCCGTTTCCCGTTTCCGTCACGCCCTGGACATAAGGCTCGCTGAGAGGCTCGCCGTTTACCCAGGCCTTCCCGTCTCGGATCTCCACCGTATCCCCCGCCGCGGCTATGATCCGCTTTACGTAATATCCGCCGGACAGCACCCGCACGGCTACCACGTCTCCCGGCTGGTATCCGGAATGCAGCCTTGTATATATCACAATCTCTTTATCATACAGCGTGGGTTCCATGGAATCGCCTTTTACCATTGATAGTCCGATCACAAACCGAAAGACCAGGAATACGGCAAACAGCAGCAGCAAAAATTTTTTCGCGTCCCGGAGCCACCCGTATTTTAACCCGTCAAATCTTCTAAGCCTTTTTTTATCCATCATTCCATTCTGTTCTTTCCCACAAAGGGGCCGCCGGGTCATGGCCGGCAGCCCCTCTCTTGTCTCTTATGATTCTCTCTTCTTATTCCTCTTCCACTGTCACTTCTACCTTTTTCAGCTTCCAGATATCCTTTACGTACTCTTCGATCGTCCTGTCGGATGTGAACTTGCCGCAGCATGCGGTGTTCATCATGGCCATGCGGGACCATCTCTGCTCGTCGCGGTATGCTTCTTCCACACGCTTCTGTGCTTCCGCATATGCCCGGAAATCTTTCAGGATGAAATACATATCCGCCCGCGGTGTACACTGTGTATTGAGCAGTGAGTTGTACAAGTTCTTGTACATGTTGTGGTCGCCGTGAGCATAAGTGCCGTCCATGAGCTGGTCGATCACACGCTTTAATTCCCAATCGCTGAAATAGATGTCGATCGGGTTGTAGCCGCCGTGGTTCTCGTAGCGGATGACCTCTTCGGAACGCATACCGAAGATGAACGCATTTTCAATGCCCACTTCTTCCACGATCTCTACATTGGCGCCGTCCATGGTTCCCAGGGTGGGCGCGCCGTTGAGCATGAACTTCATGTTTCCGGTTCCGGATGCTTCCTTGGAAGCCGTGGAAATCTGTTCGCTGACATCTGCTGCCGCGAAGATCATCTCCGCATTGGATACCCGGTAATCCTCGATGAATACCACCTTGATCTTGCCGTTGATACTCCGGTCATTGTTGATAACCTCTGCCACGGAGTTGATCAGCTTGATGGTCTCCTTTGCACGCTCGTAGCCTGCCGCCGCCTTTGCGCCGAAGATAAAGGTCCTTGGATAGAAGGACATCTCCGGATGCTCCTTGATCTGGTTGTACAGGTACATCACATGGAGGATGTTCAGGAGCTGGCGCTTGTACTCATGCAGCCGCTTCACCTGTACGTCGAAAATGGAGTGCGGATCCACGTCGATCCCGTTGTGCTCTTTGATATATTTTGCCAGACGGACTTTATTCTGATACTTGATATTCATAAATTCCCGTCTTGCCTGCTCGTCGTTGATCAATGGCTTCAGCCTTGCGATCTGAGACAGGTCGGTGATCCAGCTGTCCCCGATCCGGTCGGTGATCCAGCTCGCAAGGAGCGGATTGCCGTGAGCCAGGAAACGTCTCTGGGTGATCCCGTTGGTCTTGTTGTTGAACTTCTCCGGCATCATCTCGTAGAAATCCTTCAATTCCTGATTCTTCAGGATCTCGGTATGGAGCTGCGCAACGCCGTTTACAGAGAATCCGGAAATGATTGCCATGTTCGCCATGCGCACCTGGCCGTCCCAGAGGATCGCCATCTTCTTTAATTTCTGCTCATTTCCAGGATATTTCGCGCGCACTTCCTCTACGAAACGGCGGTCGATCTCCTGGATGATCTGGTAAATACGCGGGAGCAGTTTGGAAAACAGGTCAATCGGCCATTTTTCCAATGCTTCTGCCATGATCGTGTGGTTGGTATACGCACAGGTCTTGCGCGTAATCTCCCATGCCTCTTCCCAGTTCAGATGCTCTTCATCGATCAGGAGGTGCATCAGCTCCGGAACCGCGATGGTCGGATGGGTGTCGTTCATCTGGATGACCACCTTCTCCGGCAGCTTGCTCAGGTCATTGCCGTGCTCTCTCTTGAACTTCGCGATCAGTGCCTGCAGGCTGGCGGAAATGAAGAAATACTGCTGTTTCAGGCGCAGCTCTTTCCCCGCATAATGGTTGTCGTTGGGGTACAGCACCTCTACGATATTTTTTGCCAGGTTCTCCTGCTCCACTGCCTTGTGGTAATCGCCCCGGTCAAAGGAAGCGAGCTGGAAATCTGTGATCGCCTCTGCGTCCCAGATACGCAGGGTATTGACTACGTGGTTGCCATAACCGACGATGGGCATATCATAAGGCACCGCGCGTACAGACTCAAAGCCTTCCTGGATGAATTTGTCCCTTCCGGTCTGGGGATCCTTCTCAAAACGGACGGTACCGCCGAAACGGACTTCCTTTGTGTATTCCGGACGGCGCAGCTCAAACGGATAGCCCTCCTTGAGCCAGTTGTCCGGCACCTCTACCTGGTAGCCGTCGCGGATCTCCTGCTTGAACATACCATAACGGTAACGGATCCCGCACCCATAAGCGGGATAATTCAAGGTTGCCAGGGAATCCAGGAAACATGCCGCCAGCCTTCCGAGTCCGCCGTTTCCAAGCGCCGGATCCGGCTCCTGGTCTTCGATGACATTGAGATCCAGGCCCATTTCCTCCAGCGCTTCCTTCACCTCCGGATAGGAAGTCAGATTGATCAGGTTGTTGCCCAGGGTACGCCCCATCAGAAACTCCATGGACATATAATACACCGTCTTTACATCCTTGTTGTTCGTATATGCATCCTGGGTTGCCAGCCAGTCGTCGATGATCTCTTCCTTCACCGCATAGCAAACGGCCTGGAAGATCTGCTGCTGGGATGCCTCCTCGATCTTCTTCCTGTAAAGTGTCTTTACATTATCCTTTACTGCTTCCTTAAATGCTTCCTTATCAAATCTTTTTCTGCTCATTGGTCTGTTGTTACCTCCCTTATCAGTCTGTCTGCTTTTCGATTCTCTGTCTGCATTCTCCTTCTCGCTTTTACCGAATACCCATTCCAACATGGTTGTCACCACCCTTTCTGAGTGCTCTGTCCGTATAAAAATATACCCCATGTACACCTTCCGGTGTCCATCTCGCCAGGGCTGCCCACATGTGGCTTAGAATCTGCAGAACCTGTTCCTGCTGACCCTTACATTTTCCGGACGCCGATCGTAACGTCCTCCCCATTCATCTTCCAGGCTTTGACGTATCCTTCCGCAGCCGCCTTCGCGACCTCGTCCGCAAGTACGTCGCTGCCGATAGATTCCGCGTATTTTGCAAATACTGCTTCTGCTTTTTCGCTTCCTTCGTAGGTCACCCGGATCTTATCCATTACCTCAAAGTCTGCTTCTTTTCTCATGGTCTGGATCTTGCTGATGATCTCCCGTACAAAGCCTTCCTCCAGCAGTTCTTCTGTCAGGTTCGTATCCAGTACGACCGTGGTCCCGCCGTCATTTTCCGATACGAAGCCCGGCACCTGCGCGGTCTCGATCAGCAGGTCTTCCCGGAACAGGGTGATCTCCTGTCCGTCCACATCCAGCTTTAAGGATCCTTCGGCATTGATCTCATCCATGGCGGTATTTCCGTCCAGATTATCCAGCGCCTTCCGGATGCCTCCTAACATTTTACCATATTTTGGCCCGATTGTCTTTAATTGGGGCTTAAAATTATAAGAAGTAAAGTCCCTGACATCTTGGGTAAATTTGATATTCTTTACATTCAGCTCGTCCGCCGCGATCTCCTGGTAGTATTCCGGCAGCTCAAATTCTGCCTTGACAAACATCTGTCCGATGGGCTGGCGGTTCTTGATATTGGAAGCATTGCGGCACGCGCGCCCCATAACGACCAGCTTCAGCACATGCTCCATGTTGCTTTCCAGTTCGGAATCGATCAGCGCCTCATCCGCCTTCGGGAAATCGCACAGATGTACGCTCTCCGGCGCCTCCGGATTGATGCCGCACACCAGGTTCCGGTAGATCTGCTCCGTCATGAAGGGGATCAGCGGCGCGGCCGCCTTTGCCACGGTCACAAGTGCGGTATACAATGTCATATAGGCATTGACCTTATCCTGCTCCATGCCCTTTGCCCAGAAACGCTCCCGGCTCCGGCGCACATACCAGTTGCTCATATCATCTACAAATTCCTGCAGCGCGCGGGCGCTTTCCGGAATCCGGTAATTTTCCAGATCGTGGTCCACCGTCTTCACAAGCGTATTCAGCTTGGAGAGGAGCCATTTGTCCATCACGGCCAGCGTGTCATAGCCCGGAACACTGATCTCCCCGGTCACTTTCCGGGACAGGCCGTGCTCATAGGGATTGAAGCCGTCGATGTTGGCATACAATACATAAAACGCATAGGTGTTCCAGAGGGTTCCCATGAACTTACGCTGTCCTTCCATGACGGCCTTTCCGTGGAAACGGTTTGGCAGCCAGGGCGCGCTGTTCACGTAAAAATACCAGCGGATCGCGTCTGCGCCGTACTTCTCCAGCGCGTCAAACGGGTCTACCGCATTTCCCTTGGACTTGCTCATCTTCTGGCCCTTTTCATCCTGAACGTGGCCCAGGACGATGACATTTTCATAAGGCGCTTTGTTGAAGATCAGCGTGGAGATCGCCAGCAGGGAATAGAACCACCCGCGGGTCTGGTCCACGGCCTCGGAAATGAACTGGGCCGGGAACTGCTGCTCGAAGATCTCTTTATTTTCAAATGGATAGTGATGCTGTGCAAACGGCATGGATCCGCTGTCGAACCAGCAGTCGATCACCTCCGGCACACGGTGCATCTCTTTGCCGCAATGCGGGCATTTTATCGTGACTTCGTCGATATACGGGCGGTGCAGCTCGATATCGTCCGGACAGTTATCGGACATGGATTTCAGCTCTTCGATGCTTCCGACCGAATGCATGTGCCCGCACTCGCACTCCCAGATGTTTAAGGGCGTCCCCCAGTAACGGTTGCGGCTGATGCCCCAGTCCTGGACATTTTCCAGCCAGTCCCCGAAACGGCCCTTGCCGATGCTCTCCGGGATCCAGTTGATGGTATTGTTGTTGGCGATCAGATCGTCCTTGACCGCGGTCATCTTGATGAACCAGGATTCCCGCGCGTAGTAGATCAGCGGGGTATCGCAGCGCCAGCAGTGGGGATAGCTGTGCTCAAACTTGGGTGCGTCGAACAGAAGCCCTCTCGCGTCCAGTTCTTTCAGCACCTCCGGGTCTGCCTTTTTCACAAATAATCCGGCAAACGGGGTGGATTCCGCCATATTTCCCTTTTCATCTACAAGCTGCACGAACGGCATGTCGTACTTCCGGCAGACGTTGGCATCGTCCTCACCGAAGGCGGGAGCGATGTGTACCACGCCGGTACCGTCCGTCAGCGTCACATATCCGTCGCATGTGACATAAAATGCTTTCTTATGTTGTCCTTTGATGCCGTCCGCCGCGCACTGGTAGAGCGGCTCGTACTCTTTGTATTCCAGATCCTTTCCCACGTAGGTCTCCAGGATCTCATAGGCCGGCTTTCCGTCCTTTGCCAGCGGTCCCAATACCGTATCCAGCAGGGCTTCCGCCATATAATAGGTATAGCCGTCCACGCAGGATACCTTAGCGTAAGTCTCCTTGGGGTTGATACAAAGTCCCAGGTTGGAGGGCAGGGTCCACGGCGTGGTGGTCCATGCCAGGAAATACGCGTCCTCATCCTTCACCTTAAAGCGGACGATGGCGGAGCGCTCCTTGATATCCTTGTAGCCCTGGGCTACTTCCTGCGCGGAGAGCGGGGTCCCGCAGCGGGGGCAGTAGGGCACGATCTTGAAGCCCTTGTACAGAAGCCCCTTGTCCCAGATCTGCTTTAACGCCCACCATTCGGACTCGATAAAATCATTGTGATAGGTCACATAGGGATCGTCCATATCCGCCCAGAATCCGACGGTGCCGGAGAAATCCTCCCACATGCCTTTGTATTTCCAGACGCTTTCTTTACATTTGTCAATGAACGGCTCCAGGCCGTATTCCTCAATCTGATCCTTGCCGTCCAGACCCAGCGCACGCTCCACCTCCAGCTCCACCGGGAGGCCGTGGGTGTCCCAGCCCGCCTTCCTCGGAACCTCATAACCCTTCATGGTGCGGTAGCGGGGGATCATATCCTTGATAACACGTGTCAATACGTGCCCAATATGGGGCTTGCCGTTGGCGGTCGGCGGCCCGTCATAAAACGTATACATGGGGCTGCCTTCCCGCTCCTTCATGCTCTTGCGGAAAATGTCATTGTCAGCCCAGAACTTCTCGACTTCTTTTTCACGGTCTACGAAATTCATATCCGTAGATACTTTCTGATACATCGATTCCCTTCCTTTCTCTCGTTATATCCATGAGTTTCGCCTATGAAACTCGCGCCTGCGGCGGCCGCATCGCGGCATCTGTCCTGTACGCCGCAGTGCGTTCTCCCCGGAGGGTTTTTGTTCTATCGGAAAATTCGTAAATACTGCCTGTAGAACAAAAATGCTCCCGTCCTGTAATAGGACGGAAGCGTATGCTCCGTTGATACCACCTGTTACAACATCTGTTCAGATCCGGTGCTTCTTCTTGATGTGGATGCGGCAAAAATGGATAATGCAATCTCCCGCCGCTTACTTTGAAACACGGTGCTCTGACCTCTTTGTCATTTATGGATTCCGGTAACGGCGGAAAACCGTCAGCCCCTACTGTCCGGCGTGATTCGCGTACTGCCTGATACTTTATTATACGTTGTACTAGGGATTGCCCTCACCGCATGGGTATGGACTATCGCCGCGGGAAGTGTGCCGGGGTTCGGTTGCTGCAACTCGGGAGTGATCTTCAGAAAGACCTTACTTGTGCCGGACTCTCACCATCTCCGGCTCGCTTGAAGCTTCAGGGTTCTTCCTACTGTCTCCGTCATGGTCTTTTTGTATTCTCTGTTCTTTACCACAGGGATATTATAAGTAGAAGAGGCGGATTAGTCAAGAGGTTTTCTTATTTTTCCGGTTATGAGAGATTAGATTTTGTGTACCTTTATATTCATAATTTTCTAAATTTATTTTTTGGCTGATCTTTTCTGGAAAACGAATATTATTTAGATTTAATCCTTTTGCAACATGCTTCACAACATGGTAAATCTCCTCATTTAAATCCTTTTGTAAAATTACCAGTACCTGAGATGGTCTGTCAGTCAAACGCTTAATATCCTCAAGAAGCGCCGATGACGGCACGTACCAATTCCCTTCCCGGCTTAATCCAAGGCAAAAATTCACACCACCTATCACCTTATCCACCAGCAGATATGGTCTCAAATTATTATAATCTCCGGTAATCTTTGTTATTTTTGTTATATCCATTAAAACAGGCAGAGCCGTTAACTTCAATTGTGTAGTCCCGTCATTCTTAAAACCAATTTCGTCTATACTCAATTTATTGTCTATACATTTTCTATAAAAATTGACGGATTGTTTATGAATTACCGCACCATCTTGATTTAATAATTCCAATCCCGTCAAATGCTGATAATTGCGGTCATAAAAAATAACCTCAATGAATCTTACAGAATTATCCTGCCTTTCACGGTAAATTATAATAAATTTTTTGTTAAGAAGTTTGTTCTGATACTGCTTTGCACAATTCAGCACAATTCTCCTCGCATCTTCTTTTGTAAATCTCATGCATCATCCCGCCATTTTGAATCGTCATATAATTTTAAAGAGAGGGTAATAACACCATTGTGCTACATACCCTCTCTTTGCGGCTAATTTTAGTGTTGTCTGCCAACGACTGGTACATTGCCCAGTAAATATATCGGTTTTTAGTGTTGTCCGCCAACGGCCAATCTTCTGATTGACAAGCATCTCAGATTTTAGTGTTAGCCCACCGGAAAAGCACGCTTTTCCTTTAATAACATTATACGCATCCCCATTTTTTATGTCAATAGATTTATATACTTTTTATGAGATCATTTCGATCTTCATTGGGATATTAGCTTTATTAATGTCTTCTGGGAGTTTGATTGTTGCGTTTCTTGCCTTTCTCGACAAGAGGAACAAGAAGAAATAAAAAGAGCCTATCCTGTCGGCAAACGGGATAGGCGGTGTCCGTAAGGACATTTTTACCATATCACGGAGGCATCCACTTTGGAGTAGGTGCTTTCCTCTTTTAATATACCATTTCAATTCTTGAAAATCAACTATGATTTATGAAAATAATAAAAAGATATTAAAAAATTTCCACCTGTACGGTTGGATGATCTAAAGATCATCCAACCTGCGCATCCATCAATATAAAACGAGCAACGAGGAATGAATATGAACTCAAACACCAGACAGATCACTTCTCATTTTTCCGATTCCGTCTCTTTCTCTCCTGTGTCCTCTTCCGTCTGCTCATACCGACACCCACGACTACAACCAGCAGAACTGCCGCACCGCCCGCAATGATCATCTGCCTTGTGGAAAGCCCGCCCAGTTTTTTCGGGGCAGTTTCTTTGCTTTTCCTTTTACTGCCGTCCGCAGGCGTCCATTCGATTTCCGAGCCCTCTCCAAAATAGGACTGATTCAAAACCACTGCTGCATGTCCGGCCTCCTGGCCTGCATAGGTATAGACGATCGTTCCGGCCCTTTCGCTGCCGGATCCGGCATCATTCTCTTTGTTCCCGGCCGTCCCTGACGCTGGGTCTGCTCCGTCCTGGCCGGAGGATGTATCGTTCGGATTCTCCCCGGTTCCGGATACGCCCTGATTGCCGGAGGCATCCCCGTTCTCTCCTGCTCCCGGCCGCGTCCCGTCTGTCCCTGGCTGTGCTCCATCCGCGCCAGCAGGAGCAGCTCCGTCCGTTCCCGGCTGGCCTCCTTCTGCAGAAGCCGGAACCGCTCCGTCGGCCGAAGCCGGTGCCGCCCCGTCGGCAGCCGAAGTTCCCTCGGCCCCAGGCTGGGAACCGTCTGCCGCTCCCTCGGTCCCAGGCTGCGCTCCATCCGCCGGCGTGCCTGCCGGAGTCCCGTCCGTTCCTTCCTGACCCGGCTGAGCTCCATCCGCCGCCGGCTGTTCTCCTTCTGCCGGGTTCTCCGCCGGAGGCGCAGGCGGTGCAGTCAGAACCTCGATCCACCGGTCAAAGGAAACATTTCCTGTCTCCGTCTCTCCTTCTGCCGCAGAGATCTGGCATTCCAGCTGTGTAAAATCCACCCCTGCGGGAAGAACCACATACGCCCCCTCATCCTGGAAGGTCTCAATATCACCGGACGTTTCCTTGTCCGCAATGGTCACCTTGGTAAAATTGCCGAACGCGTAATCCAGCATGGCCCGGGTGTCCTCATAGGCCTGCACCCCATAATCTGCCATCACCACCGCCGCCAGGCGCATCTGCCCGTTATCGGCCATAGTCACCAGCGTAGTTCCCGACTGGTCCGTATATCCGGTCTTCCCGCCCCGGCAAAATTCATAATAATATTCATTCTCCGGCCAGAGCATCTTGTGATTCTGCCAGCAGGTCCGGGACTCCTTCATCAGGCTGGTGGGGCCGATGGTATACTCCAACGAACCCATAAAATGACGGAACGGCTCATACTGATAAACTGCCGAAGCAATCCGCGCCATATCATGTGCCGTTGTAAAATGCTGATCGTCATGCAGGCCGTTGGCATTGACCCAATGGGAGCCCGTACATCCCAGCTCGATGGCCCGCTCATTCATCCGGTCAATGAAGGTCTGGTAAGTCCCGCCCATCTTGATCCCCATATTCTCCGCCACCGCGTAGGAGACCTCATTTGCCGAAGCAAGCAGGACCGCATGCAGCGCGTCATTGAGGCTGAGCTGCTCGCCCACAAGCATTCCGATACTGGCGTCTCCCGGCTCCAGGAAGCTGATGCTGTCCTCCGAAAATGTCACCGTATCGTCGGGTTCCCCCGTCTCCAGCGCCACCAGCGTGGTCAAAAGCTTCGTGATGCTGGCTGGAAAATGCTGTTCCTCCGCAGCCTTTGCGTAGAGAACCGCACCGCTCTCCATATCCATGACAATGGCCGACGCCGCATGAACCTTCGGCCCCTCCGGCCATCCGGGCAGGTTATTGGAATCCGGTACGGTCTCATAAATCGCGTTTTTTCTGGCTTCTTCCTCCGCAGCCAGCTCCTCGGGCGTCTTTTCCGGCTGGGGTGCTTCCGTGCCTTCCGCTGCGGGAACCTCCTGCCCTTCCTCTGCACAACTCTCTAATCCGGGACATGCCGCAAGAAGTAATGCCGCCATTGCCCCTGCCAGGATCCTTTTTCCTATCATACAGAACCTCCATATTCTTGTGCGGAAAAGATTTTTATTTTTCTCTCATCATACTCTGTATCTCGATCTCAGTCTCGCCCATCCCGATCACATCATCCCTCTGAAGCAGCACGGGCTGGGTCACCCGCTTGCCGTTGAGGTAGGTTCCGTTCCGGGAACCCATATCCTTCAGGTAAAGCTTATCCTCCTTCTGGATGATCGCGCAGTGCAGCTTTGACACCCTCGGATCGTCTCCAATGGACAGGAACTTTTCAAACTGCGGGACACTGTGTCCCCTTCCGATCCCGAGATTTTCATAAAAAATAAACGTAAATTTCTGCCAGGTGGTCAGGTTCTCCAAAGACAATTTCCAGAGCTTCTTCCCGGACGGACGCCTCTCTCCCGGCGCTTCACCCGGCCGACTCCGGCCTTCCTCCGCGGGAGCGCCTTCCCGGCGGTGCCTGCCCTGGCCTACAATCTGCGGGCCTTCCTCCTGTTCCGGCTCCCCCTGCTCATCGTACTCCTCACGCATATGGCTGGGCGCTTCCTCAGCTTCCTCATCGTATCCGTCATCATAGCCTTCTTCATCGTCGTCCTCATATTCCTCCCCGTCGTCCTGACGGCTCTTCACCAGGGCTGTGATGATAATAATGATCAAAATCACTGCGACAGCGACCAATATTCCCATTATAACCAGATACTGCATATGTATTCACTCCTTTGTATTTCGGCAACCTTCAAACAGCACCACTGTCTGAAATACATTTTTCATGTGTATTTTTTTAATGTTACAGGCCGCACCCTAGTGTGACATGTAACTCTATGGTACTATATTTTTACGATTCAGGCAAGCATGTAATGGGAAAAAGGACAGGAAAAACCGCCGGAGAGGTGTATCCCTCTCTCCGGCGGTTCCAACCGGCGCTCTCGCCGTCAATTCAGTTTCCGTTATTTCCTAACCCTTTTAGCGCCTTCAGCGTGCTATCCAGATTTTCCTTGTGCCAGTTTTTGTAGCCTCCGGCGTACTGAGTGGCGTAGAGGCCGGATGTACGCAGGTCGCTTAGCGCCGCCTGCTGGGTGGTCAGGCGGATGGTGTCCGTCCCGGTGCGAATAGTGATGACCGTATTGAGCAGGTCGTTCCCCAGCTCCACCGACCGGATGTCCCCATAGGGAAGAACCAGGGATGTATCCTTACGCAGGCTGGTCCACGTGGGATCGAAGGGGAGCAGGACGACCTCGTGTTCACACATCTGGAGAACATAAAATTCCGAGTTAAAAAAAGCCGTAATTTGTTCGCTCAGGTTTTCCGGGGCGTATTTGACGATAATGCAGCGGCCCTCCAGAGGCTGGTATCCGGCCTCCTGGATAAATTGGTTGATTTTTCTTTCATTTGCCATGATGTTTACCTCCAAGTTGTTCCGATTTCATCAGAAGCATACCACAGTACGGCTCCGCTGTGGGCAAATCTTCCTGGACAGCACAAATCGTTCTTGAATGGTAAAAACAAAAAGGAAGCCTCAAAAGCTCCCTCTCCATTTCTTCTTCAATTCTGCCTTTCCGGTTCGGGACAGCAAACACATTCTGCCTCCTACCCGGACTTGATTTCCCTTTCCGTCTACCACCTCAATTTTGTCCCACGCCGCCAGATAAGCCCGGTGGATCCGGACAAATCGTCCGCCCAGCTCCTTCTCCAGTTCGTTCAAACTGCCCACAAAATCCAAACGGCTGTCCGCTGTATGAAGATATACATGATGGCTCCTGGGAGCGGCCTCAAAAAATAAAATGTCGTCCAGGGGAATATGGCGGGTTTCATCGCCCGTCCGTAAAGAGAACATCTCTGCCGGGTCGCGGCGTTCATCCAGCAGGCGGGCGTGAACCGCCTCCAGACAGCGGGCAATGGCAGAGCCGGTCTGTTCCCCCTCCTTCACGATGTAGTCGAATGCCTCCAAATGGTATTGGAAGGTTTTCCAGGCCAGATCGCCATAGCTGGTAATATAGACCAGTGTGCCATGGGGATCCCGCCGCCGCAGTTCCCGCCCCAGCGTAAAGCCGTCCCACGCTCCATCCTTCAGATCCACGTCCAGAAAATAGATGCCGCGCCGGCAGTCCTGCGCCGTGTCCAGCAGTTCCTGGGCGGTAGACGCCGCGCATACTACGCCCATGTCATAGTTCTCTATGAGGATTTTCCGCTCCAGGGCGGTTTTGAGCTGGTGGAGGACACTTTCTTCATCGTCACAGAGATAGATTGAAATCATGCTTTTTCCTCCACTGTCATTTCCTGGATAAACACACCCCCGGCCCAGCCTGTGGACGAGGCCGCGTTGGGATAGTCCGCCAAAATCCGCTGGTAGCCGGGCAGCCCCAATCCCCGGCCCTCTCCCTTGGTGGAAAAGCCCTCCGTCCAGATTTTATCCGGGTCGATGACCCCATTGTAGGGGTTGGACACCCGCAGGGACAGTTTGTCCTTTTGAGACAGCAGGATAATCTCTACCCAGGGCGTTTCTGTTTCTATAGCAGCCTCGGCGGCGTTGTCCAGCAGTATGCCCAGGCAGCGGGTAAAGTCCCACGGATCCATTCCAACCCTCTCCGCAGGGTAGAGTACCTCCAGGCGGCAGTCGATTTTCTTTTCTCTCATAGCTGCCAGCTTGGACAGCAGGAGGCTGCGCACCTGGTGAATCCGCACATTGCCAATCTGGGCGGAAGCCTGGATTTTCTCCCCAATGCGCCTGTCGAAGCCTGCGTCCAGCTCCGATAGGGTGGCGCGCAGTTTGTCCAGCTCCCCCTCGTCCGCCTGCTCCGACAGCCCCGCCAACAGGTTTTTATAGTCGTGGCGGAAACTTCGCACCTCCTGGCGGATCGCCTCCAGATCCCGCTCATAGAGCTGCTGCTGGGCGATAACGTCTCGCTGGGCTTCCATCTTCCGGGCGGCGTCCTGCCGCCCTGCCGAATAAATCACCAGCCCCGTCTCCAGCGCCGCCATCACCAGCACAAGCAGATAGTAGGGGACAAGATAGTCCGGCTGGATCCCTGCCTGCAAAAGTAAAAATGCCTCCATAGACACCTCCAGGGCAAAAAGGAACAGAGCTGTCCGGCGCTGGCCGAAGCCATCCTCCAGCAGAAGGCGGAACCAGTGCCCGAAATGCAGCCGGTACAGCAGGAGGGCGGAGGCCGGTACCACCATCCAGTTGATGGCCGCCACCGCCGCAAGCTGAAGTTCACTGTATAAGAGCAAAATCTGAGACAGGCAGGAGGCGGACACCTGGAACACACCCGCCATGCACGTAGCGGCAAGGGCCTGCCAAAATCCAATCCGCCACACCCACCGAATCCACAGGGCGCACATCAGCAGGATGGCGAAGGAATTCACGCAGTATCGGAATACGGAGTGGCTGGGAACCAGCCTATATAGCCCCGCCCCCAACAGGGTGCCCATCAGCGGGGAGAGCAGCAGGGCCGGCAGCTTTTTCAGCATCCGCCACCCCCGCACATCCATAATCACAAACAGGTAGACCACCAGGGTGGCGTGGGCAATCAGGGAGCCTGTAAATGAGGTCAGGCAGTCCTCCAGTGTGGGCATAGCGGACACCTCCTTTCTGCGGGCTTTCAAATCCTGCCCCATTTCGGATTGCAGCCGTACAGTTGGAAAATCGTTTCTAAATCGTAACTATTCAGCACAGGATAGCGCATTTACTGCGCTATCCGTATGAAAACGTATAAACTGCGAGAGCAATCCCCCATTGCCGCAGGCAATTTTCATGGGATTGCGGCGTAACTGCGAGGGTACTGAGCAGTTACCCTAAATCAGAATATATTTCAAAACAAACAGCACCGCGAGCACATACATCAGCAGGCTGATTTTCTTCTCCTTCGCGCGGCCTGTCAGCAGGTTGATCACCACATAGGAGATCACGCCCATTGCGATCCCTTCGGAAATGCTGTACATGAACGGCATTGCGATCATGCTGATATAGCAGGGAAGCGCCTCGGTATAATCCGCGAAATCAATTTTCGTAATGGATGTGATCATCAAAAATCCGACCACGATCAATGCCGGAGCCGTCGCAAAGGACGGGATCGCCAGGAAGATCGGGGACAGGAACAGCGCCAGCCCGAACAGCGCAGCCGATACCACTGCCGTCAGGCCAGTCCGGCCGCCCTCAGCCACACCGGAAGCGCTCTCTACAAAGGTCGTTGTGGTAGAAGTCCCGAATACCGCGCCCAGGGATGTTCCCACGGCGTCGGAGAGCAGCGCGCCCTTGATCTTCGGAAGCTTTCCGTCCTCATCCAGCATGTCCGCCTTGGAAGCCACACCGATCAGAGTTCCCAGCGTATCAAACATATCTACAAATAAAAACGCAAACATAATGGTCAGGAAATTCAAGGACAATATCCCGCTAAAATCCATTTTAAAGAAAGTCGGCGCCATGCTCGGGATTCCGAAGCCTGAGCTGAAATCCGGCAGCACGCTGAACATGCCCAGCTCCGGATCCGGACGGTAAAGCCCGACCAGCTCACAGATGATTCCCAGAACCCACGTGCCCAGGATTCCCCACAGGATATTGCCTTTTACATTTTTCACGACTAGCACGGCCGTCAGCAGGATGCCGATGAGTGCCAGCAGAACCGTGATCCCTTCCGACAGAAATGTCCCATTCTCAATAGACGTTCTGAAAGAATACACGGATACCAATGTTGCGCTGTCCACCACGATCTTCGCGTTCTGCAGCCCGATAAACGCGATGAACAGGCCGATGCCTACGGATACCGCATGCTTCAGGTTCATGGGGATCGCATTGAAAATGGCTTCCCGCACGTTGGTCAGTGACAGCAAAATGAAAATAAGACCTTCCACAAATACTGCCGCCAGCGCCATCTGCCAGGTATATCCCATCTGCAGGACTACCGTATATGCAAAATACGCATTCAGCCCCATGCCGGGCGCCAGTACGAACGGATAATTTGCAAAGGCCGCCATCAGCAGGGTTGCCACAAGGGATGCAAGGGCTGTCGCCGTGAATACCGCTCCCGCGTCCATTCCGGACGCACTCAGGATATTGGGATTGACCGCCAGGATATATGCCATCGTCATAAATGTCGTAACACCCGCAATGACCTCCGTCTTTACATCCGTGTGATTCTCCGACAAGTGAAAGACCTTATCCAAAAAGCCCTGATTGTTGTTCTCCATAGTTCAGTCCTCCTTTTCTTTCATGCATAAGCTTTATTTGAAAAAATAAAAACTACCGCCGTTCCCCCAAAGCTTCATATCTGTCCGACCTGGTTTCCCTGCACCCCGAACTGCATACCCAAATCCGTTCACGATATGAAAGCTTATAGTTAACTATTACGGTAGTTAGTAGAAACATCCGACCAATCTCGGATATATACAAGCTTCCAAATACTTATGCATTAAAAATTTATTCTTTTTATTTTTTGTTAATAATATCTTACCATAACCCACAATTTTGTGTCAATCCATATTTTGTTTTTTGTACATTTTCCACAACGTATGAACAATTTATTCCCAATTCAGAGATTTCTGCGGAATTCTGCAACGCCGTGGAATCGGCCGGATGGGAACTATGACCTCAAAACGAAAGAACATCAGCGCAGTATTGAACCCTATCCCCTCACATAAATGCGTCCTCTGCAAGCAGCCAAGGTTTCCGACTGTGTGATTGAATGCCTGCCACCGGCAGCCTTTCTGCATACGATGGTATCATAAAACCGGCCATGCAGTCTCTCCATGCATGGCCGGTCACCTTAGAACTTCCTACAACCTCTTACAATCTCTTCAACAATGCTTCTCTTTCTTCTTCATAACCTGGTTTTCCGAGCAGTGCGAACATGTTCCGCTTGTAGCTCTCCACGCCCGGCTGGTTGAACGGATTCACGCCGAGTAAGTATCCGCTCACGCCGCAGGCGAACTCGAAGAAATAGAACAACTGTCCAAGATAAAACGCGTTCTGCTCCGGAATTTTCACCATCAGGTTCGGGACATTGCCGTCTGTGTGGGCAAGAATGGTTCCGTTCATGGCGCTTTTATTTATAAAATCAACGGTCTTTCCTTTCAGATAATTCAGGCCGTCCAGATCTACAGGCTCCTCATTTATCACAATCTCTGCCCTGGACTTCTCCACGTTCAGCACGGTCTCAAACAGGATCCGGCTGCCATCCTGGATAAACTGCCCCATGGAGTGCAGGTCCGTCGTCAGATCTACGGATGCCGGGAAGATCCCCTTCTGATCCTTGCCCTCGCTTTCTCCGTATAACTGCTTCCACCACTCTGATACATAATGCAGGCTTGGCTCATAGTTCGCCAGAACTTCTACTGCTTTTCCTTTACGAAGGAGGATGTTGCGGACTGCCGCGTACTGCAATGCATCATTATCCGCGAAATCATTTTCCAAAGCGGACTTTCTTCCTGCTGCTGCGCCTTCCATCAATTCGTTGATATCCACACCGCTCACCGCAATCGGAAGCAGGCCTACCGCGGTCAGGACAGAGAATCGGCCGCCGACGTCATCCGGCACGACAAAGGACTCGTAGCCTTCCTCGTTGGCAAGGTTCTTCAACGCCCCTCTTGCCTTGTCCGTGGTCGCGTAAATTCTCTTTGACGCTTCTTCTTTTCCATATTTCTTTTCCAAGATCTCTTTAAATACACGGAAGGCGATCGCCGGCTCTGTCGTTGTTCCCGACTTGGATATCATATTGATGGAGAAATCTCTGTCTCCCACAACTTCGATCAGGTCACTGATGTAGGTGCTGCTGATACTGTTTCCAACGAAATAGATCTCCGGAGCTTTTCTGACGTCTTTGGAGACGATATTTGCAAAGGAATGTCCCAAAAATTCGATCGCAGCCCTTGCCCCAAGGTAGGAACCGCCGATCCCGATCACCAGAAGCACTTCAGAATCCTCACGGATCTTGTCCGCCGCTTTCTGAATACGGGCAAATTCTTCCTTGTCGTAGTCTACCGGGAGATCTACCCAGCCTACGAAATCATTCCCCGCGCCGCTCTTGGATACAAGCTTGTCCTTCGCCTGTGCCGCGAGCTCGCTCATATACTGCATCTCATGTTCCTGAATAAAACCTGTTGCCTTTGAGTAATCAAATGTCACTTTGTTAGCCATCGTTAACCTTCCTTTCTGCTTCTGTACTCTTAAGGTTTCCTGATCATAGCCCGTGGAAATACGCGGGGGTGGAATCCATTGGTACTTGCTGTACATATTTTACCAAATATAGCTGTTTTATGCAAGAAATTCTTCCAATATCTGGCGGATGGCTTCCTCCTTTAAGGTGGATTCCTCGCGGTCCGATAATTCCGGATTTCCTTTCATGGTGCGGCGGATGACCTGCCTTGCGGCATCGCCTTTTTTGCGGTTTTTATGTCTTGACCTGTCATAATCTCTCAGATCCTCTCCGTCTCCATAGGATGCATCCATCTCCGAATATTCCGCAGGCCGGCGGGACACGTCCCCGTTTGCCCGGACCATATCGGGATGCCCGGCCGGCCGGGCTGCTTCCTCCGGCAAGGGCGGACCCTCCAGGACTTCCTCGTATTCTGTGGTGTCCTCGATCATTCGCTGCACCACATCCTGGAATCTGCCGGGGATCCGTTTCATCTGGGAGGTGCCCGAAGCCCCGGAAGCGTTCACCCCCCTTCCGGCTGCCGCTCCATATGCAGGAGTCGGGATGCCTCCTTTTTGTGCCGCGCCCTCATAGGCATATGCCGTCCGGCCCTTCGATGGAGCTCCTTCATAGGCAAATGCGGGCTGCTCTTCCGGCTCAGGCTCTTCGTACTCGGAGGCTTCCTCCGGCCTCAGAGGGGTTATGTTTCCATACGCCGGAGCAGCTTCCTCTCCGGAATCCATTTCTTCTTCATACATCCCTGCGACGCGGGCCAGTTCCTCTGCGCTCCCGTAGAGGGGCGCCGTGTCTCCGGATACGCCTGTTCGGGCCCTGCGTGGCTCACCTTCGATACTGATGGACAAGCCCGGGGCCCCCTGGGCTTCCCTGGACTGCGCAGGCTGCTTTGCGTGAGCTTCGGCACGTTCGGGCGCGGTCCGGCCTCCAACGGAATTTTTTTTTCCTTTTAAAAATCCGGTTCCTGCGGCAGCCTCTTTTCCGTCATCGGAATCCCGGCCGTTCGCGCGGATGGCCTGGGAGGTCTCCGGCTGGATGATATTGATCTGATCCTTCTCCGACTGGCGGGCTTTGCGGCGGCGCATGGCGCAGACATTTTCCAGATAATCCACCATGTAGTTTTTGGCCGCCTCGATCTTGTACTGCTCGTCCGAGATCTGACTGATAACAAACAGAAGGACCATTTCCGCCGCCCCGAGACTGATATAGCGATACACCTGCTCACAAAACCCATTTTCCAGGTACCAGACAATCCCTCCGAAGGCCGCCAGGATCCCGGAAAACCAGATCGACTGCAGCTCCAGCTGCCTCCATGTATGGATCCGCAGCAGAAACCCTCTGTATTCATATATGTATTTCTCCACAAATGCTTCCGCATTTTCTACCCGGTCGTGCAGCATCAGCGCGTGCTCATATTTTGCCCGCACCAGCTTTATCAGTTTGTGTGTACTCTTGGACATATTGCCCGCCGCCCTGACCAGACGGCGAAGAGTAATCTGGTTGACTGCCTTTGACAGCACCCCGACGGCGCCCACCGCTATCATCAAATAGAAAACGATGTTGGTGTCCGTCACTACCTCATTAAACATAACGAAGCCCTCCTCTATTCATTATATATATAGTACACATCCGTACACCGGGTACTTCTTTCCTCAGCAGGCACCGCAGCTGCTGAAAATGGCTGATCGGAATCGCGGCGATCTATGCGCGGAACAATTTTCTGTTCTGGAAAATGTGCCCGCAGCGCATCCTGTGACCGATGGCCGTTCGGCCCTTTCATCAGAATGACGCCTGCTTCCGTCCGCCGGTCTGTGCCTTTTGGGAAATATGCATCCAATCACATGCCGGTTTGTGTTTGACCCTATTATAGCTCTGTTTTTGCCATCCTGCCTTAAAAAACGTTCTACATAATTCTACATTTGCGGGGTGAGACAAAAAAAGGCTCCTTGATTCTTAAATTAAGAAAAACGCCCGTAAATCAGGCGTTTTCTAATCAACTTTAAT
>CAYQBE010000079.1:0-21986 GCA_964415625.1 uncultured Clostridium sp. | reverse complement strand
TTGCTTGGATGCGGCGGGATGATGCCGCTTCCCTACCGCTGGCTGACTGCGCTGATGACCCGGTTCAACGGCAGCAGCCTGCTGATCGACTGCGGGGAAGGTACGCAGATCGCGATCAAAGAGAAGGGATGGAGCTTTAAGCCCATCGACGTGCTCTGCTTTACACATTATCATGGGGATCATATCAGCGGCCTTCCGGGGCTGCTTCTTACGATGGGAAATGCGGAACGCCGGGAGCCTCTGACCATGATCGGGCCGAAGGGATTGGAGTGGGTGGTCAATTCGCTTCGCGTGATCGCGCCGGAGCTGCCGTTTCCCATTCATTTTCAGGAGATCGAAGGAGCAGAGCAGACCTTTGAGATGAACGGTTATCGGCTGAAAGCATTTCGGGTGAACCATAATATTCCATGCTATGGATATACCATGGAGATCGACCGGGCGGGAAAGTTCGATCCGGAGCGGGCGCTGTCTCAGGAAATCCCTCAGAAATACTGGAGGTATCTGCAGAAGGGCGAGTCCGTGGAGTCCGAGGAGGGGCGCCTTCTGACCCCTGACATGGTGCTGGGACCGCCGCGGAAGGGGATCAAGCTGACCTACACGACAGATACCAGACCCACACGTTCCATCGTGGAGCATGCGGAGCATTCCGATCTGTTTATCTGCGAAGGGATGTACGGAGAAAAGGAAAAAGCGGCCAAGGCCGTGGAATATAAGCACATGACATTTTATGAGGCGGCGCAGCTTGCGAAAGACGCCCAGGTGAAGGAAATGTGGCTGACCCATTACAGCCCGTCCATGACCAGGGCGGAGGTCTATATGAACGAGGTGCGCAAGATTTTCCCGGCGGCAAAGGCGGGAAAGGATAAAATGTCGGTTACTATGAAGTTCGAGTAGGTGGGGATATGAAAGAAATCAGGGATATAAATATACTGGCAATTGAAAGCTCCTGTGATGAGACGGCCGCGGCAGTGGTGCACAACGGGAGGGAGGTCTGTTCGAATATCATTTCCTCCCAGATCGAACTGCACAAGCTGTACGGCGGTGTGGTTCCTGAGATCGCGTCCCGGAAGCATATTGAAAAGATCAATCAGGTCATTGAGGAGGCTCTGCGGGAGGCTCAGGTGGCACTGGATGACATCGACGCCGTAGCCGTGACCTATGGGCCCGGCCTAGTGGGGGCGCTGCTGGTGGGCGTGGCGGAAGCCAAGGCCATTGCCTATGCAAGGCATCTGCCGCTGATCGGTGTGCATCATATAGAAGGACATATTTCTGCAAATTATATCGAGCATCCGGATCTGGAGCCGCCTTTCTTGTGTCTGGTCGTATCCGGAGGGCATACGCACCTAGTCTGCGTGCGGGATTATGGGAAGTATGAGATCCTGGGGCGCACCCGGGATGACGCGGCGGGGGAAGCCTATGACAAGGTGGCGCGGGCCATCGGGCTGGGATATCCCGGCGGACCCAAGATCGACCGTCTGGCAAAGGAGGGCGATCCGGACGCGATTCCATTTCCCAGGGCGCATATTGCGGACGCACCCTTTGATTTCAGCTTCAGCGGGTTGAAGTCTGCGGTTCTCAATTACATTAACGGCTGCCAGATGAAGGGAGAGACCTTCCGGCCTGCGGATGTGGCCGCATCCTTCCAGAAAGCGGTGGTGGATGTGCTGGTGGAGCATTCGATGAAAGCCGCAGAGGAATACGGGATGGGAAGATTCGCCATTGCCGGGGGCGTGGCTTCCAACAGCGCGCTGCGGGAAAGCATGAAAAAGGCATGCGAGGAGCGAAACCTGAAATTCTACCATCCTTCGCCCATCTTCTGCACGGACAATGCGGCCATGATCGGGGCGGCGGGATATTATGAGTACCTGGCCGGAACCCGGCACGGATGGGATCTGAACGCGGTGCCGAATCTGAAGCTGGGGGAGCGGTAACTATTACAGATATATTGTGACAAAAATGGGTTGCATACTATATATTGTATGACAGGGAAACAGGAATCTGCATGGCAGATGCAGAGCCTGTATGGGGGAACCAATGGAAAAGTCGTATTGCACTGCGATCGTCCTGGCAGCAGGCCGTGGGAACCGCATGGGAACGGAAGTGCATAAACAGTATCTTCTTCTGGCAGGAAAGCCGATCGTCTGCTATTCGCTGCAGGTATTCCAGGATTCAGACATGATTGACGAGATCATCCTAGTGACCGGGGAAGGAGAAGAGGACTACTGCCGGAAGAATTTTGTGGAGAAATATGGGGTCACCAAGGTGAGCAGGATCGTGACAGGCGGAAAAGAACGTTTCCATTCGGTCTGGAACGGACTCCGGGAGACCAGGGAGGATGGATATGTATTCATCCATGATGCCGCGCGGCCATTTGTGGATGCGGAGATGCTGGTCCGGCTGTATGAAACGGTTCGGGTACACAAGGCATGTGTGGCCGGGATGCCGGTGAAGGATACGATCAAGATCGTGGATTCCGAGTGTAATGTAGAATCCACGCCGGATCGCAGCACACTGTGGATGGTTCAGACCCCCCAGGTATTTGAGTTAAAGCTTGTAAAAAAAGCGTATCAAATGTTGATGGAGGGGATGGGCGGACTTCAGCCGATCAAGTATACTGTAACGGATGATGCCGGTGTGGTAGAGGCAATGCTGGGGCATCCTGTGAAGCTTGTGGAAGGATCCTATAAAAATATAAAGATCACCACTCCAGAGGATCTGGAAGTGGGAGAGGTATTTGCCGGGCGTTCTTGTGAATGGATGAGTAGGTTGGATGCTCTTTAGAGCATCCAACCGTAAAGTTGTACTGCGCGTCAGATTTCATCGGCCGTGAGTATAGAATTTATTCTGAGCTCATAGCCTGATAGATCATTTCTGACAGAGTAATAAACAGATTTCTTGCGTTTGCAGGATCTGTCAGTTGATTGGACATGATACATACAGTATAATCACCGGTGTCGGAAAATACGATTGCCGCATCGTTTTCCACATCTTCAAGCTCACCTGTTTTATTGGCGCAGACTGTTCCGGACGGGAGTCCGGCAGGAATCTTGCCTGTGCGCTCCTGTGCTTTCATAAATCCTATGATCTGTTCTGAGCCGCTGAGCTGGCCGTTATAGAAGCATTTCAGCAGGGCGGCGCAGTCCCGGGGAGATGTGTAATTGTCATCGGAGGACTCAAAGTCCAGCATCAGTCTTCCAATGTGCGTTTCATGGAAGCTGTGTTCCCGGCAAAATACATTTATCCGCTCCATACCTGCCGCGGCATCGCCGCCGCCGATCCGTTGGATTAGAGTATTGGTCGCGGTATTGTCGCTGGCGGAAATCATATTTTGTAAAAGCATGTCCGTCTCGCCCGGATAGGCTTCCTGGCCTTCCAACTCCCCATGAATAGATTCGGCTGCCGCCGCGATATATAATTTGATCAGGCTGGCAGATTCCAGGCTCTGGTTTCCAGAACAAACACTTGCGCCGTCGGATAATCTTTCGGCATACACAGACCAGGACTCACCGGCGTTCCTGCGTTCTAAAAGAAGTCCATCCAATTGGGCCTGCAGACCATCCAGAACTGTCTCATTTGACAAGGCCGGCTGCTCTGTTTCCTCCTTCCGCGCATCACTTCCTGCCTCATTTTCAGGATCACGGGTTGCTGAAGAGCCTTTCACTTCCCGGTCAATTCGGACTTTTGCTGCTTCTTCGGCATTCTCATTTTTCGTCTCTGTTTTATTTTTATTTTCATTTTCAATTTTCGTTTTATCTTCTGCTTTATTTTCTGTATTTTCCGCCTTGCCTTGCTGTCCGCATCCGGATGCCAGAACAGATACGGTAGCAAGGACAAGGAGAAACATCCTATGTTTTTTCATTTTACTCTCCTGTATATGTAACCAATTCCCGTATCGTTTTTTATACAATACTTCACACTATTCATAATAATGGTCGATCCCATCCGCGATTCCCTGCACCATTTTGATACGGAAATCAGGGTCTGCCATTTTCAGATCATCGTCTTCATTGGTCATAAATCCCATTTCCAGGATCATGACGGGAATTTGGCTCCAGTTGATCCCGGTCATGGTATCATTGAGCTGTATCCCCTGATTCAGCAGTCCTGTTGCCGCGCAGTACGCACTGAGGACCTGCTCCGCCAGACGGGCACTGTCACCGTAGAGCCCGCCAGTGTATGGGTTGTCAGGAGAAGTGATCAGGGCAAGGGCACCTTTGGCGCCGGGATCCTCACTTCCGTTGGCATGGATCCGGACGCTGATATCCGCGCCTGCGTCATTGGCCAGGGTGGCACGCTCGGAATTACTGATCGCGGTGTCATTGTCCTCGCGGGTCATAAGCACGTCATACCCCCGGCTTTCCAGTTCGCTTTTCAGCATCAGGGAGATATCAAGGCACAGCTGAAATTCCGGGATTCCCGAATAAGTACCGGAGGTGCCGGAGGTTGCCTTTGCCTTCATCACTCCAGAACCGGGGGCGTTTGGTTCTGTCGCGCTCATATCCACGTGCCATCCCTGATGGCCCGGATCCAGCGCAATGAGGATTCCCTTCTTCTGTACAGCGCCTTCCCCCTGTCCCTGTATTCCTTCTGCAGAGGGCTCCTTCGCTTCAGGGTCTGCTTCCTCATTGTCGTTCTGGGCAGCCTGCTCCTTTGCCTCCGCTTCGCGCGCTACAGGCTCTCCAGTTTCATCGGCACCGGCATTTCCATTAATGACGCGGACAGCCTCCTTTTTTGTGTCCGCATCCGTTTCCTGCTGCTCCGTTTTCTCTTCGCTATGTCCGGAACAGGCTGCCAATAAAAAAGTACATGCCAATATTACATACAATATTTTAAAACCGCGTTTCATAGATGTGATCCTTTCCATGGTTTTAGGAGCTGTGAAAAACGTACTTTTTTGCACAGTTCCTTACTGATCGAGCTGATATCCATTCGGAGAAATCGAAAATTCCACGTCCCCCAAAAGAGCGGCATTTTTCTGCTCAATGTCTGACAGCATGGACTCGCTGAAATTTTCGGGCGCGATGGTTCCATGATACCAGCTCTTTCCGTTAAAATAATTCTGCAGCTCCCGTGATTGGAATTTTCGCCCATGCCGCGCGTAAATTTCATTTTTGGCGTAGTTAATATCACGCAGGGACATTCTGTATATATCATTCCTGTTTAGAAGAACTGTATCGCTGTTCGCGATAACGTAGCTGTTATCAGCGGTTGGCTGCGGTTTGGTCTGGGTTTTTGTTTCTTTTTCTTCCTTCTCTTGCTTTTCTTCTTTCTTTTTGATAGGGTTGCCTTCCTCATCCTTTAGGCCGTCAGCCCGCAGATAAATGAAATCATCGTCAAAATAAATTTCACCGCTGACCGTGATCGGGCTGTTCGAAGCAATTCCATCCAGGATTCCGGATTCCAGATCCTCATCATCGATGTACACGCTCTGTACATCCCGGGCCAGAACCTTCTCATCCGCGGTATCAAGCCCATATATGGTAAGACCCTCTTTCCATTTGAGCAGATAGCTTCCGTTTTTTTTCTTCTGTACCATACCCTTCAGCGAGCAGGCGTTGTCCTCCACCGCGTTGATATCTACATCTGACGGATCGACAGAGTTTTCGTCCTCTTCCTGCTCCTCTTCGTCTTCGGCATCCTCGTTTTCCTCCGATTTGTCTGACGAGGTGTCCTCGTTATCCGATTCTTCCTCCGCGGATATGCTCTGTTCAGACGAGGAAGAATCTGCGTCCGTATCCGTATCCCTCGTTAAAAACAGGATCAGGGCAATGACACATACTGCCGCGATCAGCACAGCGGCAAACAGCTTTTTCCGACTGCTGTCAGAAGGATTCGGGGCATCCACCCTTTTCCCGCATTTGGGACAGTAAACAGACGTTTCGGGAATCTGTGTGCTGCAATGTGGGCAGAGCCTTAAAAGTACAGTCTCATCTCCGTGTTTGTATTCCTCCTCCAGGATCGTATCGCCAACGGTGGGGTTGGGATTCGGTTCATCAGGAGAAAAGTCTACAAAATGAAAGGCTTCATTTGGAACATCCCACGCACCGGTTTTCATGGGAAGCTTCTTGATATCATCCCGGAAGGAAGCAATATCCCGATAGCGTTCAGCGATTTCCAGCTTAGTGGCTCTTTTGATCACCTCCCACAATCCGGCCTCGATACCATAGGCATTAGAACTGAATTCACTGTCATCCTCCTGCCTTGACATTGGATCGTCCAGGGTATGTAATGTCAGGGCATGATACAGCGTTGCGCCTAGAGAATAGATGTCCGTCCACGGTCCCTGCTTCCCTCTCTTTTGATACTGCTCCAAAGGAGCGTACCCCTGTGTTAAAATGATGGAAAGATCCTGCGAGCCCTCTGCCAAAAACTGCCTGGCGGCTCCAAAATCCAGCAGCTTGACGGTGCCGTCCCTACAGAGCATAATGTTGCCCGGTGAGATATCCCTGTGCAGGATATTTTTGCTGTGTGCCGCCGCCAGCGCGTTGGAGATCCCGTCTGCCACCCAGACCGCGCGCTCAGGGGACAGTACCTGATGTCCGTTCAGATAGGACTTCAGAGTCTGGCCCTCCAGAAGCTCCATTGTAAAATACGCAGTGTTATTTTCACGGAAATAATCGCTGACACGGACGATATTCGGGTTATTGTCAAATTGAGCCACAAGGCATGCTTCCTCATAAAATTTTTCGGCCCCTTTTGAAAAGAGCTCTTTGGAGGACGCATTGGAAACGGATATCATGGTGCTTTCTACATCACGCGACGCAAAATTGCGGGGAAAATATTCTTTGATGGCAACCTTGCGCTTCAGCTTGGTATCATAAGCAAGATACGTAATGCCAAAGCCGCCCGTCCCGATCACGCCGCCGACCTGGTATCTGCCGTTGAGGATTTTCCCTATATTGAGGAACAGGGAATTTTGTTTATACTTGCTGCGGATAAAGCCGCATTCCGGGCAGGGTTCCTGACTTGTTTCGCAAAAACAATGCGGGCAAAGCGTTTTGAGAGTTCCAGTTGTCATGTCTTTGACCTCCTCTGTCTGAACAATTTTTTGAATGCTCCCCGGATACTTTTTCCCGGTACGTTCCCGGACTCCGGTTGTTTGTCTACGATACCGCAGATCACGGTATAATTATCCCCTCTGCTTTCTGAACGCTTCAGATGCCGTTTTAACATCTCAGACATCCAGTCCTGCGCGCCGGCCGACCGTGACAGATCCTGTTCCATTTCATCCTCGTAAACGTATTCCCAGAAGCCGTCGCTGCATATCAGGAAAGCGTCCCCCTCCTGCAGGCTGATCTGTGGGTAGTTCTTTTTGATTTCTAAATTCTGGCTGCTGCCCAGAGCCTTTAAAAGGCGGGAGCGGTTTTCACTCTTCCGGATCTCTTCCGGTTTTAATAGCCCCATATCGACTTCCGCCTGGCAGACAGAATGATCCTTTGTCTGGGCAGCGATCTTTCCACCGCGGAAAAAATATACCCTGCTGTCTCCCACATTTGCATAACGGAAAATCCCGTTCTCCACAAAGACAACTGCCACGGTGGTACGGGCCGGACTGTTTAACTCCCGTACCGCCTGGTTTGCGGCATTCAAAATTTTATTGACCGTATCATAGCTGTATCTGCCATGGCTGTTTTCACGGATGCACTCTACTGCCCGGGCAGAGGCAAGATCCCCTTTTTCATGTCCTCCCAGACCGTCAGCGACCACGAAAACAGATTCTCCGGCAAAATAAGAATCCTCGTTCACATTCCGTCCGCCGCGGCAGGTATAAGAAGCAATATCCATACGCGTCTGTTTCCCCCTTCCTTCCCGATCAGGCGGAAAGCCCGATGAAATGTCTGATATTCAGCCGAACACATCATTATAGAGATATGGGTTCAGCGGACCGTCGGCATAACGGTTTTTTGGAAACGGCTTATACATCTCAGAATTATAATGTTCACACACCTCGTCAGCCAGAAAGCCTCCGGCCTTTGTCAATTTTACTGCTTTTCCATTGTCCTCCAGCAGCCCATATTCTTTCAGAAGAGCTGTTTTTTGGCGAAATACATCGTCAAATTCTACTCCGGTGCGTTTTCGGAAATCCGCTTTGACCACGGAGCGGTTTTTGAGGGGAAGAACGATCGCCTGGCGGATCTGCTCATCTGCGGGCCTCCGATAACCGCGGGTGATCGGCAGCTCCCTTCGATCGATCGTATCATAATATTCCTGAAAATACTGGGAATTTATGTCGAAACGGTCATGGTAGCTTGAAAAGCCGGTCAGGCCAAAGCCCACCTGGTCATACAGGTTACAGCACTGGTTGTAGGCATAATGGGAATAGATCCGCTTATCCTTCGCATAAACACGGCGCAGCGTTTCATGGAATCCATGCTCTTCCAGTATGTCGATGGCGATCTGCTTCATCATCATCGTAGATTGAAAATCGGGGATATCCACCGTCCGTCCCCCTTTTTTATAGGTATTGATGATTCCCTGTTTATCGCCGTATGCCTGGATCTTCAGACGGTAGAGCTGTATCTCGTTGACCGGAAATTTTACGGCATCCTCCATCACCCGGATCCAGTTTTCAAGCGTTTCCCCCGGATGTCCGTAAATAAACTCAATATTTACATCGAATCCAAAGTCAGCTGCCTTTTGGACGGCTTCCAGAGCCATCCGGGAATCATGGGGGCGGTTCATGAGCTTTAGGACATTGTCATCCAGAGACTGGATACCGATCGTCAACCGGGTGATCCCATGCTTCTTCATGATCTCCAGGCGCTTTGTCCCATCTTCGCCGAGAAGAGAATTTGGATCATGGTCCACGTTATACTGCCTGCATTTTGAGAGATCAAGTCTCTTACCAAATTCCGTCAGGAAGAAATCAAGCAGGGCGGGCGGAAGATACGTAGGAGTTCCCCCGCCTAAAAGGATAGAGCGGGGACGGATTTTCTCAAGCCCGAAGTGCTCCAGGTACAGGTCGATCTCCCGGAGCAGATAATGGATATACTTTTCCTTTTCCTCCGTGCATTCCCCTGTTTTGCCGGGATAATGGCAAAAGATACAGTGTTGGATGCAAAATGGGATATGTACATAAACATCCATCATCCCATCTTCGGGATACTGAAAATCCGCCAGTGCTTCCTTGGCAGTGCTGTCCGGATACTGGGTGATCGGCGGATAATGTACAGAAGGCACAAAATCGCCGTCATCACAGATAAGCCCCAGGCTCTGGTATTCCTCCACCTTTCGGAATACCTCCCGGGCATGTCCGATCAATCTTTTGTTTCTTTGATCCGTAATCATATAGAATACTCCTTTCCGTTTTCCCGCCTAAAATGCAAGATGAAATATCAGCGGAACCCATAAAGATACTAACAAAACCATAAATAACTGAATCCATATCGTGGCCTTCGGCAGATCGAACATCTGAAATGCCTTTCTGTCGTAAGCTACGACCAGAGGGGCATCCAGCGGGAATAAGTAAATATTCGATACGCAGAACGCACTCGCCATAACGAGCATGGCCGGATTCAGCCCATTCGCCCCGGCGAAGGCGATTATGATGGGCGACAGGATGGATATGACAGCAGGTGCGGACGGCAGGCACGCCATGAATACAAAGGTAATGACAGCAATCCGTGCCACGAGGAGGATTTCAGAATGACCGGCTTCATTTGGAAAAAGAAGGCCGGTAAAAAAATCACATAAACCTGTCGAAGTCACTGCGTTGGAAACCGAGATCAGATTTCCCGCGATAAAAAATGTAGGCCAGCTTATAGAAGCGGAAAATTCCTCCCAGGACATGACGGAAAATCCGGGTACAAACATAAAGGCAAGACCTATGATAGAGGTTACCGTAACATTGATCGCGGGAATCCAGGAACTTAGTACCCAGGTAAACAGGATGCCAAAGATCAGCAGTCCGATATAAATATCCTGAAAGCCCATACGTTTTTTCTGTCTGGCTCCAGTCAGGTATTCAGCCATTTCCGTGTCTGACGGTTCAGCAGGCGGATAGACTGCGGTTATGATCATAAATGCCGCGATGAGCATGACCAGGGCCAGTGGAAAGCCGGCGATCATCCAGTCAATGAACCTTACATGGGTTCCGGCATAAGTCTCCAGCATGTCCAGACAGATCAAATTCATACTGGAACCCGCAGGGGTGATCATGCCGCCGATCAATGCGGATACCGTAAGACAGATCATCATGCATCTCCGGGAGATTTTTTTGTGCTCCTCATTGCGGAAATGATCCAGAAATGATTCCACATAGGGGATAAAAATCACAACCGCGGCAACATTGGACATAATGGCGGACAATGCGGCGGCACACAGCATAAACAAAAATGTAAGCTTTTTAACACCGATCCTTCCGGTACGGAGCAGCAGTTCAAGAAGCCTCCTGCTGAGCATGGATTTCTGAAATGCCAGGGAAAGACCGAAAGAGGCGATCGTAAAATAAAGTATATGGTTGGAAAAGCCTGCAAACGCTTTGGCCATAGTGCCCACACAGCCCAAGGCATACAGCATTGCCGAGGAGAGCAGGCAGGAGACACAGACAGGAAAGGATTCAAATATCAGAAGAAATAGTGTTGCGGCCAGAACTCCAAGCGTCCGTACCGCTTCCGGGGACAGGCCGTTTAAAGTAAGGCAGCAGGAGAGGGCAGCCGATATGGCAGCCATAACGATTCCAAAAATTTTAAAAGAAAATGTCCTTACCGAAATACCATTTATCATTTGTTTCTCCTAAACCATTTGCCCTTTCTTTCCGGCAGAAGCAAAACTGCCGCAGAGCAGTGAGTTCCATGTAAAACGGAGAGAGACGATTCTGCCAACGTTCCGTCCCCGTTCATGAGATGGCTGCCGACCTCAGAAATCCTGTCGGCAAAGTCATCGGATTCTGTGGCGCTGCAGAGCACAAACGCGTTGCTGCCGTGGGAAATATCAAAGTCCGGTTCGGCCTGCGGCTCCCAGCGTATATGTTTTCCCAGCAAGGGCTTCCTGCTGTCCGTTGATTTTTGGATCAGACGGCCATTCTGGAAATGAAAGACAGCGGCATTTCCTGAGACCATCCAGCGCGCTTTGCTGCGGTATATATATAAAATGGCGGTGCTGCAGAAAAAGGGCTTACCCGGATCCTGAAGGGCATAAAGCCCTTCATTGATAAATCCGGAGATTGTATTGACTGCTTCATCACACAGGGAAGGACGCCTTAAAAAGCTGCTGCTTCCGATATCCAGGGTCTTTTCACAGGCAGCGCAGGAACGGCTGTCCTCTGTTGGATAAGCAACACCGCAGAATGTCGCGGCACCGTGGCTGCATAACCGGAAAAAAGGATCAGCCGGGCCTTTGTAATTTTTATCGCAATAATTTCTGAAGCTTATTTTGTCCATTCCGTTTCTTCTCGCTTTCTGGCTTTTCGGGCGGCTTATAACCAGGCACCTGTTCAAAAACAAGCACATACCTCTGGGGAATAAGTGATAGAAAATCTGTCAGGCGAAAACCATAATATCCAAGCTGGGCAATGATCAATTCCGGCAGGATTCCCGGGCCATAGTAGGAAGGAATATCCCTGTCCGTGATATCATTGTCCACGATCACAAGGCGTCCGTCCTTTTTCAGCGCCCTGTGCAGGCTGTCAATGAATTCGTCCTTTACAAATTCGATATCTGTGATGTAAACCGCATGGTACATGGAACACATGAAAATGGTGTCGATGCTGTCCTCGGGCAGGCAGGCGTCGTTCATTTTCGCAGTCAGCGTGCGGATATTTTCCACACCGCTGTATTCGATCAGGTAATCCAGATAACCCAGGGCCTCCCGGTTGATCTCAGTTGCGTAGACCATTCCCGTTGGACCGGTTCTCTGCGAAAACTGCCAGGAAAAATATCCCCCGCCGCAGCCGATATCCGCTACGGTTTCCCCCTCGTTGATATGGATAAAGTCCAGCATTTCACCGGTCCGTTCCCACAAAAAACGATTGGGGTTGTTGAATATGAGAAATTCATTCCATTTGTTCAGTGTCTGAATGGAAAAATCCTTCCCGTTATATTCAAAATTGGTGTCATAAGAAGCATCGTCAGGATCCGGAAGCTCCAGATGAAACTTGTAAAACAGATATTTGCATAGCCTTTCATAATGGTTTTTGCAAAAGTAATCGCAGTAGCAGGCGGTTAAGCTGTCCTTAGTCATGTCCCGGCGCCGGGCTTCATCCGCCAGACGATAGGAAAGGAACCACATCAGCGCCGTATAGTCATCCCCTACGCGTTCTAAAGGATATAGTTTTTCAAAGCCTTCATAGGCCTGTCTCAATTTCCTCTCGCTGTTCTCTGTAAACCCTTCGTACATCACACGTCCGGCCTTTTTCCCCCTCAGCGTATATCCAGACGTGGAAGTACCGATGATACGGTAGCGTACAAGGGATGTAGACGAATTTACAAAAATCCTGTCTGTAGGACCATTTATGCGGATCCTTTTTTCCTCCGCCGGGATTTCCGTCATGTCAAACAGGAGCACATATCTCTGAGGTGTAAACTGAAAGCTGTCTGTAAGCCGGAAGCCATAGTACCAGAGCTGGCTGATCAGCATGGCTTTGTTCACATAAGGCCCGTGGTAGGGAAGATCCTGGCCTGTGACCAGGTCATTGTCCACAATGATCAGCCGTCCGTCCGGATTGAGGGCATGCCGGATGCTTCCCACGAAGCTGTCCCGTTCCGCGTCGGTAAATGCCGCATAAACATTGTGGTACAGGGAGCAGATATAGACCACATCCACTTTGACGTCTTTGGACAGGCCGATTCCTTCGAAGCTGCTCTCCACGATCTCTACATTCTCAATTCCATAATCAGACACGTACTTCCGCAGGCAGTCCAGATGATATGGATTTGTCTCGATGGCGTATACCCGCCCGCTGCTGCCTACAATATCCGCGAAGCGGAACGTATAATATCCGGGGCCGCACCCTACGTCCGCAACACGCATTCCTTCCTGAAGGGCAAATTTTTCAAGGTTTTCCCGAGTCGTCTCCCAACGCTCACGGTCCGGGTTATTGAACAGGATATAATCCTCCAGAAAACGCATTCTGGCCTTGAGCTCCGTATGATCACCCGGCCCGTATTCTAATATGTGATACTTATAGTTTAAATAGGTCGTCAGATTTTCATAGTTGTTTTCCGTCATCATATTTCGGAAACTTTTTACCATAGGCTGTGAAACGAGCCGTTCCTGCTCTTCTGGATCTGCCAGAAAATATTTGCACAGCCATTCCAGGGCTGTGTATTCCCCGCCGAAATTCTCGTTGGGTATAATTTTTTCATAAATATCAATCGCTTTTCTCAGCTTGTTCTGATTTCCGCTTTCCAGATAGTTCAGGATCATTCTGGCCGCCTTTTTGCCGCCTTCCGTAATGTCAAAGGAATCCAGGCTTCCCAGATGGAGCAGGGACTGCCGGTCTGTGATCTGGATTTCTGTCGGTTTTGTATTCTCCGTCATTCTTATAATTCCTCATAGCCGTCGGTTGACGGCAGCTCGATCTCCACGGCGCTGCCGGGATCTGTAAAGGTGACCTTGATCGTAAAATCCAGATCATAGCTTTCGGCTTCACCGGAAGCCATCAGGGAAGCGGGAACATCCACCTTGATCGTCCCGGAATATTGAGTGCCCGTTACAATGCCGTCCTTTACGGAAGCCTGATATGTGAAACCGTTCAGTTCATCGATTGATAGGGTATTGCCGTCTGAGGACCGGGTTTCGTTTTCAATCATAATATTCAGATATTTTTTCACCAGGCTATCTGAGAAGGACAGCGTATAAACCCCGTTTTCTTCAGTGATATCAGAAACAGCCGCGTTCTCAATGGGGGATAGCAGGCCCAGTTCTTTGATCTTTCCAGCCTCCATAAAGCTGGAAAACTCTTTTAAAAATTCCTCTGTGTCAAATACGGCATCGTCAGAGTCCTTCTGCTGGGATTCCCTGCGGTCAGATGAAGCGGAAGGCCTGGAATCGAGGGCATATTTCGTCTTATGCCCGTCGGATTCGGTATATAAGTATTTGCCGTCAGAAAATTGTACGATCTCGGCGCCATCCACATCCATTTCGTAATACAGGATGTTGTTTCCGTCCGATGTATCCAGCTTGAAATTCCCTTTGGGTGCAACGGTGGTTCCGTCCATTTTCAGCGATACGTCAAAATCCGCATTCATTCCGCCGTTGGCAGTTACTTTTTTATATGCGGAAGCATATTCATCGTAGCTGCCTTTTGTCCCGCCGCAGCCGGTAAGCAGAAGCAGAGAAGCTGTGAGGACTACCGCATTGGTTACCATACTTTTCTTTTTCATAACATGAGACTCCTTTTCTTTTTATTCATTGAATCGCCGGCAGTTTACAGAAAACTATTTTTTTGCTTTTTTCCTATACAGCAGACCGATCGAGAGGCTCAGGCAGACTACGGAGAGGATCAGCAGGACTGCCCAGGCGCTTAACACAGGGTTCAGACCGAACAGGTAAGTTTTGGAAGCGGAATATGCTTCATCAATGCCAAAACCGTTTTCAAAGGCGGTTTTCGTCCAGGCCCCCATATCATATTTACAGGCTTCGTACATATCATTGACTGCTGCGGAAGTAAGATAAGCAATACAGGTCCAGCGGCAGGGAACAATTTTAGATAGGGTGTCTGTAAATCCGGACAGCGTACACGCGACGCCGGAAAACAAAATCTGCGGCAGAAGGCACAAAGGGCAGATGACCAGCGCCATGTCATTGGAGACTGCCGAGGATATGGCAAGACCAAGGCACATTGCGCAAAGCAGTGTCATCAGTGTGGTGATATAAAGCTCCATCCACATGCCCCCGTTGGTAAAAATAATCCCGCCTGGCTGCATGTTCAGTTCCAGTGCAGTGACAGAGCTCATATTTCCGTCCACCGTAGCCGCGGTATCTGTAAAATGTATGAGCAGAAAAACCATGACCGCTGCCTGGATGACACACAGCAGGCTACCCACTATAAATTTAGAACCTATGTAAGGAAGCGGACGGATGCCTGTAAATTGTTCCCTCTCATAGATGGCCCGCTCTTTACTGATCTCCTGTATAGAGTTAAAAATACCGATCCAAAATCCCGCGCAGGCAAAAGAGAACATAAGGCGCATGGTATCGCCTCCTACCAAAAACGGGAAGCTGATCCGATTCACAGACAGGCTCAGATAATTGTAAAGGTTTCCGTCTGCCTGGAAAGCGATACATACCAATACGGTCAGCAAGATTGGCATCAGCATCAAAAGAATGAGGCGGCGCCTGCGGTTGATCGTCAGTTCGGCATATCTTGCGGTCATGACAAGGAACTGCCGCATGCCGTTTCCAGAACATGCGGAGCGCCGTTTCATTTCCGGCAGTTCTGATCCTGAACATGGGGCGTCATTTGCCGCGGTTTTGTTTAAACGCTCGGAAAACGCTGCGGAATTTTCGTACAGGTCTTCGTAGATATCTGTCATATGTTCCTGACCGAAATAGGTCAGTGTATTCTCAGGCGTTCCGTAATAACATAGCCGGCCTTCGTTTCCCATGCAGATCAGTTTGTCGCACATGCTGATATTCTGTACCGTATGTGTGACCATGATAACGGCTTTTCCTGTGAGTGTGAGCTTTTTCAGCATACGCATCAGTTTCTTTTCCGTTCCGGGATCAAGACCGGAGGAAGGCTCGTCCAGGAAAAACAGCTTCGGTGACGCAAGTAGCTCCACGGCAATACTGGCCCGTTTTTTCTGGCCTCCGGAAAGCTTGCTGATCATCGTGTTCCGGTGGGCATCCAGTTCTACCATTTGAAGGGTTTCATCGATCTTCTGCCGGATCTCCGCAGGAGAGGTATCCTTCGGCATGCGGAGCTGCGCCGAATAAAATAACATCCTTTCCAGAGTCAGGTCATCATAGACAATGTCATTTTGGGGAACATAGCCGATAATCCCCCGCATGCTCCGAAAATTTGTCCGTATGCTTTCGCCGTTGATCTGGACATCGCCCCCGGTAAAATCTGCCATACCGGAAAGGCAGTTCAGCAGTGTTGTCTTCCCGGCCCCGGAACCGCCGATGATCGCCACAAATTCACCCGGCTCAATGGAGAGATTTACATGATCTAACAGACATTTGTTCTTTTTTCCGGACTTTACTTCTTTCATAAGATCGCAGGCGGCAATACTGACTCCGCCTGTGTTTTCCTCAAAGTAGAGGAAATGGTCACAGAACACCATGGAAGCGTCAGCAATCGTGATCTTATCCATCCGCGCCAGTTTTTGCTTTCCGCGGAGAAGAGCCCCATTGAGACTGATGCCGTTCATGGAATTGTTATCATTGATAAAATAACTTCCGTTCTCACAGCTTATGATACAGTGGCATCTGGATACAGAAGGGTGCGGCAGCACGATGTCGCAGCGGCTGTCGCGCCCCAGCACAAACTTTTTCTTTCCTGTCAGCGCAAAACGCTCCATGTGCTTTTCACTGCTTCCGCGCTGAGAGGAAAACGCGATCACGCATCTGGTAGCCACATCTTTTCCGATATAGAATTTGTCACCGTCGTGAAGCCGCTGGGAGACCGTTTTTGCTCCGTTAAAAAGCAGGCCGTTGGAGCTGTGGTCATCGTGGATATGCCAGCCGTCGGCTGTTTTATGAAAGGTACATTGGGCTCTCGATACAACGGAGATCTCCGGCGCTATGATAATATCATTTTCGGTATCCGCCGTACTTCCATGATAGGGCCCTCTTCCAAGCCGGACATATTCTGTGCCGAAGGAATCTAGATCATAAATCTGCGGTTCGGTTTTGCCTGTATAAATCGTAATATGGTTCTTGGATACCAAGGCCTTTTTCCCACCCTTCTAAAAATATTCATAAATTTCAGATTATATTTTTAGATTATATCACAAAGAAGTAACTTTGCAAGCGGTTTTACGTTATATTTATTTCATGGAACAAGAACAGATTCATTTTGAAAAAATGGATAAATGACGCTAACTCAGGGCCTTTTCCGGTTCTATAAGTTATCATGGATATCTTTTTCTTTCCATGTTATACTAAAAAACATGGGAAATATGAAACAAGGAGAACACACGGCATGAGCGCAGGAACAGAATTTTTGGCAGTTGTGATGGAAAAACTCCGGGGGAGGCTCCGGGAGCTGGACGAAACGATAGAATTTGTGCAGAAGGATATCGAGGGGATGCACGAATATTATTGGGAAAATTATACGGAGATGGACCAGTACGGCTACGAGAATTATGATAACAGCCAGGCCCTTCTGACGCAGATCAATGCAAATCAGGAGAATTTGAATATGAGGCGGCGGCTGAAAAGGATGCTGGATTCTCCGTTTTTTGGAAGGGTAGATTTTATCTATGAAGGCGATGATGAGGCGGAAACCTTCCATATCGGGATTGGAAATTTTTCGGAAAAACGGGGCGGGATTCCTCTGATCTATGACTGGCGTGCTCCGGTCAGCGGATTGTTTTATGATTATGACAGGGGACCTGCGTCCTACGAAGCGCCGACCGGGAGGATGTATGGGGAGATCAGCTCCAAATGGCAGTATAAGATCCGGGGCGGCAGGATGATCTATGAATTTGAGAGCGATATAAAGATCGATGACGATATCCTGAAGCAGGAGCTGGGGACCAACAGCGATACTCAATTGAAAAATATTGTGCGCACGATCCAGAAGGAGCAGAACGCCATCATCCGAAATACAAAGGATAAAGTTCTGGTGATCCAGGGGGCGGCGGGAAGTGGGAAAACCTCCGTGGCCCTGCACCGGATCGCTTATCTGCTGTATCATGACCGGGAGAATCTGCGCTCCTCGAATATACTGGTGCTGTCGCCCAACAGCGTATTTTCAGACTACATTTCCCATATCCTTCCGGAGCTGGGGGAGGAGAATATCCGGGAAATGAGCTTTGACCTGTTTGCGTACCGGGAATTGAAGGATACGGTGGTTGACTGCGAGGACAGATACCATCAGATCGAGCGTCAGATCCGGGACGGGGAAGCAGGATACCGCTGGAAGCAGTCCAAGGAATTTGTACAGTGCGTGGAAGGATTTCTCGTGGAGCTGGAGGATCGGCTGGTGGACTTCCGGGACGTGGAATATAAGGGCATGGAGAAAAAGGCGGAGGAGATCCTCAAATTGTTCTACTACAAATTCTCCGGAGTGCCGCTACTGTCCAGGATGGATGCGGTGATGGAGTATTTTGTGGATGAATATGAGACGCTCCATGAGAAAACGCTGCCGGAAGAGGAATTGCTGGTGATCCGGGAGAAGTTTGAGAGCCTTTATGTGACCACGGATCTGTATGTGATCTATAACTGGCTGCTGGAGGATTCCGGATATCCGACACTGCGGGATGTCCCGGCGGAGAAGAGATTTTTGAAATATGAGGATGTGTATCCTCTGCTCTATCTGAAATACCGGCTTCGGATCGGGGCGGCGCGCCGGAACATCCGCCATCTGGTCATTGATGAAATGCAGGATTATTCCTATCTGCAGTATGTGATCCTGGGGCTTTTGTTCCCGTGCAATATGACGATCCTCGGTGACCGCGCCCAGACAGTGGATGAGGAGCCGATGGATGTGCTGACCTTTCTTCCGGAAATATTTGGCAGGAAGATCCGGTGCATTGAGATGAAAAAAAGCTACCGGAACACGGCGGAGATTGCGGAGTATGCAGGGAAGATCACGGGAATCAAGGGAGTCGAATATTTTCAGAGGCATGGGAAGGCTGTGGAGGAGAGACGGCTGGCATCCAGGGAAGAGGCGTTGGATGAGGTGCTGCGGCAGGTACGGCTGATAGGGCTGGAAGCGGAAGCGGCCGGGGAAGAACGTGGAACAGACGAACGGCGGGAAATGCCCGGGGCAGAGGAAATGAGAGGAGCTTCCGAAGCAGACCCGGCGAGAGAAAAGAGCCGTGAAGAGATTGGATCAGAAATAGAATATGAGAATGCGGCCGTCCTGACGATGACGGAAGAGGAAGCGATCGACGCATACCGGTATCTGAAGGAACGGCGGGAGGATGTATATTATATTGACAGGGACAGCAGCCTGTTCCAGAAGGGGATCACGGTGACCACCTTTTATCTGGCGAAAGGGCTGGAATTTGACCAGGTGTTTGTATTGGGCGGTGAGAAGGGAAGTCCGCTGTTTCAGCAGTTCCGGTATATCTGCGCGACACGGGCTCTGCATGAGCTGCATGTATATGAACAGGAGGGTACGGGCAAATGAATTTGCAAGAAAGTATCTGCCGGACAATCTGTAGCCGGATCCGGAGTTTCAGGAAGGGGACGTATTTCGGATCATTGTTCCGCTGGATGAAGGGTACTCTTTTGACTATGGCCTGGATCATGAGGGTGGGGAAATGATTGGCGGTGGGAATGCCGTAAAGACTGACGGTAAAACTACCGATAAAGCCGATATTAAAGATGAAACTACCGATAAAATTGCTGTAAAAACTACCCATAAAGTTGATGTTAAAGGTGAGACTACCGATAAAATTGACTTAAAGACTACCGGAAAAACTGGCGTAATCACTGAAACTACCTATAAAACTGATTTAAAAACTACCGTAAAACCACCGAAAAAATTGACACAAACGGAAGAAAAAATTATTCTGGCTGTGCAGGATAATCCGAATATTACACAATTAGAACTGGCAAAACATATAGGCCTGTCAGTTGATGGGGTTCGATATGCGGTAAAAAATTTAAAAGCAAAAGGAGTGCTAAGCCGGAAAGGCTCCAGGAGACACGGAAGCTGGCTGATTCATTTCGAATAAAGCATACAATTTTTCTCTGCCGGCAGGCGCTAAAAAAGATAGCTTGCCTGTCGGCAGAAATCACATTTCTTCATTTTCCAATTATATAAAAACTTAATCTTATAGGAATGGCTGGAAGGCCTACTTAAAAAATTCCTCAATCGGCACGGACAACACCTGAGAGAGTCCATACAATTCAATATCCGTTACAGTCCTGCTCCCGTCCTCTATTCGGGAGACAGAACCACGGCAGACATAGATTGCCAGCGTCTATATTATTTGGAAACAAAAAATGTCCTGTCAAAAGACAATATATGGAATCGGATGACGTAATATGTTATTAACAAAGGAATTGAAAATTATTTCAACTGTGACAGAATGTGTCCATGTGTTCCTTTATAATCATTGATAGTGACTGTTCGGAATCGCAGGTTTGCGGCGGAACATCCGCACAGCAGACGGCCTGTGCCGGCTGTCCAGAATACGATAGTGTGCAGAAAGATTGCAGGCGGCAGGGTTTCTTGTATGCCATAGTATGCAAAAAAGCTGTAAGCTGCATATCTTCTGCATGGCAAAGATCATAATAGAAGGAGGGCGCGGGGCGGAAAGTCCACAGTAGAATTATGGAAGATTTGATCAAAGAGATATACGATAACAAGATGGAAAAAAGTAAATGGAATCGAACAGATTATGAGATTGAAAAGGAAATACGGGATCTGATGCAGCATGAAGAGGAGCATCTGCCGCCCGAAGAGTATGAAAAGTGCAGGAACAAGATGTATCAGGCGGCATTTGCAGGAAAAGAGAAAGGATTTGCCGAAGGGTTCCGGTATGGAGTCAGATTGACCGCGGAATGCTTCATTCAGAAGGAAGATCGCGGAGAATCCTGACAATTTCCAGAATCTGCTTTTTGGTGCGGTCGGTACAGGAGTGGAGCTCATGTAAAATCTCCTGCTCCAGTACAGAAGAGGTCTGGTCGTACTCATCGGCAAGAATGTAGTCGATGGTCGTATCCAAGGCATTGCAGACATGGACCAGGGTGGGGAGAGAGATTTTAACGCGGTTGTTTTCAATGTTGCTGATGTGGCTGGTGTTTACGTCGGCGACGTTGGCGACGTATTCCTGGGTAAGGCCTTTGGAAAGGCGGATTTCACGGATCTTTGTACCGATTCGGGGAAAGTTGATTTCTTTCATAGAAAACCTCATTATAATAAACTTTATTTAATTGTAATTTTTATTTAGTTATGGTACAATGATGTAGAAATATATAATTATTTCTTATAGTAATATTCTGGAAAAATCGAGGTGGATGTATGGATTGAAGGGTAGAAGAAAATGAAGGGATGGAAGGATTTTGAGATTTCAATAAAAAGATTAAAAAAGAAATATGCTGAAATTTGAAAAATGGGAGGTGAGATTACATTATTCAGATTGAATAAACTGTTAATTGCAGGGAATGGGGGATAATTTTGGCAAAGGACAAACAGAAAAAGGATGAAGATAATCTTGTTCGCTCTGGAATAGCAGGAGCATCATATGAAACCGTTCAAAGATATGGTTCGGCAGCAAAAGAGCATCTGGTATCATATTCTGGAATTGACAATGAAAATGGCATCGAATTGCAGAAAAGTTTAAAAAGCATAAAAGAACAGGGAACTAATGATAAGTATACGTTTTCAATCAGGCAGCAAAAAGCAGGATGGGCAGCAGAAGTAAAAGATACAGCAAATGCAAATGCGGAAAATATCATAGCTGGCAGAGCAAAAAGAAAAATTAGACATGATGATTTACCAGATGCGCCAGCGAATCATCCGTTATTTGACCATGTTGAAATTGATGCAGAGGGAAATATAATTGCTGATTCTGGAACACAAATGAAATTTATTGGTGCATCAGAAATGGATCCAACCGGTGCTGGAAACGCTGAACGTGCATTAAAAAAATTGCAATCCGGGAAGTTTCAGAAATATATTGATAATGACGTAAAAATAGAGGTGCCCAAAGATGAATACCAGCAGATGGTCGATAAGGCATCTGAAGAAATTGAAGCATTGAGAAAACAGTTAGATAAGATGCGAGAGAAGGGGAACGTTGATGCTGTTGCTAAGATTGAGAAGAAGATAGAGAACCTCAACAAATTAAAGAAGAATCTTAGACCTAGTATAATCCATTTTAATTAGACAACCTTTAATTGATATGATATAATGTCCC
>CAYQBE010000078.1:0-22156 GCA_964415625.1 uncultured Clostridium sp. | reverse complement strand
GGAAGCTATTGGGATTCCCTGGCTTCTTAGTGGTACAAACTTTTTACTCTCAAGTATCGTTATTATTATACGTTAAATCGTATTATATTGCAATAATAAATCACCCCTCACACACAAATTGGGGAAAGAGGGGTGATTTATTTAGAGGATTGCAATAAAATGTCCAATCAAATAGGTGGGGATACGTCAAAATTTAACAGCCGCCAACATATTATATGCAGCCATTTCCCGACAGTCCCATCGCTCTGGCCACATATTCCTGCGCCCTGGCCGAAACCGGGATATCCACGATCATCAGCCCCACACCTATTCTCTCAATACTTTTCCTCTATCTGTTCCCATAATTTTGTATATTCATCATCTCCATACATTCCGCTAAGCTGTAAAAGAAGTCTTTTTGCCTGTTCCTTCAATATTCCCATTCTTCCAGGATTCCCATTTTCTAAATAAAAAACAACTGTATCTTTATAGAATTTCAGCATCTCATCTCTCGGTTTGCTTATCCATTCATCTACAAGGGTACTTTTTCGGATACTCCTGTCCCATTCGTAGTAACAATCCTTTCGATAACAGATTCTATTCGCATAGGATAAGACATATGGTGTCCATGCACAGTCATCGCCTTGCATTACAGGAAAAAGATGTTCTTTCACAAGAGACGATCGATACAGTTTATTCCAAACCTCTGCAGCAATCATTCTTCCCCAGTCAAAATGAATTTTAAAAAAATCTTCAACTGTCATTGCCACATCTTCTTGCATTTGATACTGAATATACATCTCATGACCACCATCGCGTATTTGATATACAGACGTAACCGCAATATCACAATCATTTACCCTTGCTGAATCATACAGATTTTTTATCATCTCTGGATAAATCATATCATCATTATCCATAAAACCGATGTACTCACCGCCCGCTCGCTTGATTCCCGTATTTCTCGCAGATGCGACGCCTCCATTCTCCTGATGTATCACTATCACATTTGAATACTCCTCGGCATACCATTTAAGCATATCCGCTGTACCATCTGTACTTCCGTCGTCTACAATGATAATTTCCAGATCAGTAAACGATTGTGCTAAAACTACATCAACACTTCTGACGATATAATCCTCTGCATTAAAAGCTGGTATGATCATACTGACTTTGGGAAACTCATATTGTTCTTTTTGCAAATATGTTGCCCTGGATTCCTCTATACTTAGTTTTCCCTTCAAAGTATCGACATAAGCTTTAACTATAAATCCGCTTTCTTTCCCATACCCCTTGATTCTAAAATAATGTTGATAAATATTTCTTGTTTCATAAATCAGTTTTCCCAATGTATCGTAGATCAAGAATCCATCTGCTTCTCCTTGGTAACACCATGATAATGCCAGATATCCTTTATAAGACTCTTTTAACACAGTATAAGTAAATTTATGTTCTCCCAAATTATATATTTTCGCTGGAGCAGTAATATATCCTGCATCCTTTCTATTTATTGCATGTATTGAATCGATCAGGCATTTTTGCGTATAACGGCCTTCCCTTATTGCAGAGGCAAATTGCTTAACATCCCTAGCATATCTCTGATATTCTTTTTCCGTTACTGCTTCTGCCGCTGTCACCGCTTCCTCTATGGAATTCACAACCAGCCCCAGATGGTTCTTTTCTATCAATGTTTGGTTCGAAATCCCTGCAGGTACAATGACCGGGATACCCGCTGCAAGATATCTTGATAGTTCGAAAGAATTATCATATTCCATTCCACGCCGCGAATTCGCATCCTGAAACCATATCAGTCCAAAGCCTCCTTTAGACAGGGCAGATATCTGTTCTCCCTGAGACAATTTTCCCATATAGTACACCTTCTGCCCCTGCTCTGGTGAAAATGTATAGACCTTTAGCGGCATCTCATAATCCCAATCCTCTATTTCGGTAAATCTGCTTCCTATATAATGGATTTCTCTGATAAACTCAGGAGAATGGTTCCAACTCATTTCCATTGGGTAGTCCCACATTTCCTGAATGATAAACTTCATATCTTTCCTGATCCCATTATCCAGTAAAAACTGTCTCATCATTAATGAAGGGATAATCAATACTTCTGCCTGATTATACAGCCTTATTGTCTCTGGAAGTGCAGTTCGGTTAGAATCTCGGACAATCGATTCCGAATCGTGTACAAAGATTACCACCCGGCATTGATAACATCTTATACGATTTACCAATTCCCATTCAAACTTAAATCCATTCCCTGTTGGAAACTGACATATTACAACATCCTCTCCCCATTGAATTCCCGCAATGATTCCATCAAGACGTGCATTTAAGCTATCCACACTCTCAGCGCTCCCATCATAACGATAGATCCCCATCTCCCTATAGCCCAATCGATGTGCAATCTCAGTTGTCATCCATTGCATATACTGCGATTGATTTTTTGAATCCGGTCCATTCAATTTTGTAATATATACATTCATATCATCCTCCTGTTCTGCTGCCTCATCCAAAATATACTCAAAAAGAAAAAATTACAAATGCAGCAATTCTTACAATTTAGACGATATCAAAATCTTTATCCCCCACTTTCAGTATTCTGATATATGCCTCTCTATCCTCTGCCCATGCCTCTTCATGCTGTCTTTCTATACATCGCTCCAACAAATCCTCATTTATCAGCATCCCTCTGATATCTTCCACCATCCGCTCCCAATCCTTTGCCGGATAAATCCACTTCTCCGCCACATAATTTCTATCATGCACAGTCTCATCAAACGCCAATAGCATTTGGTTATGCAAAAACGCCCTGTATACCGATGATACGATTTCCATCCCATAATTGATATCCAGGTAATAATCACATTTTTGAAAGAGTTCCTCTAATACATTTTTCCCGATTCCAGGATATAGACTTACATTCTCCAGTTCACCCACAGCCATCAGCTTTTGCGACATTGCAGTCAGCGCCGCTATATGGAACTGCATCTCAGGCAACGCTTCTGCCAACTCCCGGCAGTGTTCCACATTCTCCGAATTTGTACAGATGAGCGCTTCTGGCTTATGCCCGTTTTCTCTCTGGAATCGATAAATAAATCCCAATCTGTGAATCTGTGCTGCATTTACCCCAAGTTCCAGCAATCTGTCGTAGGAACACCTCTTCTGAACTACAATTTCTTTTGTACGATTACATTTTCCTTCCAAAATATATCGCATATTCCCGGGAATCTCCCCATTTACCGGCTCTTGCCAGAACAACAAATCCTTTTTGCCAGATGCCTTTAGTCTATTTGATACAAAAAAAGGTGTAGACAAAGAATTAAAAAAGATCGATTTCTGCCAAAAACCTGTCTTTATAAAGAAATACACCACCAATTCCATCTTTTTCTGAAAAACTTTCTTGTCCTTATCCTCATTTAACGTTATACTTTCATGAATGAAATTCTCTTCAATGATCCCCCTGCCCTCTGGCGAATACCATATCTTCTGTGTCTTCCGCCCTTCTGCATTAAATACAGTTCTGGCATACATTGCTCCATATCGATTATAATGATCACTAAAGCAAATCTCATTCCTTTCGTCATACCAGTTTACGGTCTTCACACGTCGCTTCTGTAATGAACCTGCGTAAAATACTTTTCCTTTTTCTTTAAAACAATGACCTTCTTCATTCACTCCTATTTGAGGCCAATCTGGTGTTATAATTTCATTGAGTTGCAGTCGTCGTTCCCTGGCGTATCCAGTTTTCCATTTATAATCACCAAGGAAAAAGCCATACACTGACATAACATCCTCCGGCAGAAATCCATTGTCCTCTATCACCACTGCAATATGTCCACATCCAGCCCGTTTAAAGGAGTTATGCAATCTCTTGCTGTCCAAAGAGTAAGAATCAAAAAGCAATATTGCCTCTTCTGATTTCAAATACCCAACCATTATCTCTCCCTATAAATGTACCTCATATTTTATCAAATATATTTTATTCAAAGCTTATTCAGAGTTCCTGATAAGCCTCTATACTCTCCGACAGAGCGGCCTCCCTCTGTTTCTGTAAACAATCATCCAGCACATCTCCATCCGTCATGGCCGCCTTTACATTGTCAAGCATCCTCTCCATTTCATTTGCCGGATAGATATATTCCTTTGCAATATATTCTCCATTATGTAACGTTTCTTTAAAGGCAAATATCAATTGATTATTCAAAAATGCTCTACGGATAGCCGAAACAATCTCTGACTCATGATTGATATCAAAGTAATAATCACATTTCTGGAATAATTCGTCTAAAATTTTTGACTTTACTCCCGGATACAAGCTCACATTATCATAATTCCCAAATCCAGTAAGCTTTGAAGACATCTCTGTTATCGACACAATATGAAAATGCATCTGAGGAAGTGCTTTTATTAATTCCTCCCCGCGCTCAATATTATCTGAATTCGTACAAATAAGCGCATCTGTCTTATGTGTGTTTTCTCTCTCAAACGGATAGATAAATCCTAGTTCTTTGACCATTTCTCGCTTTGCCCCGAGGGCGAGCAACTTATCATAAGAATCATGCTTCTGTACCACGACCATTGCGGTCCGGCTTGCTTCCCCCCTGAAAATAACCTGCATATTTCCAGGAATCTCGTCTCCTGTCGGTTCCTGCCAGAACAGGATATCCCGTTTCACCTGAGCTTTTAAGCGGTTAGATACAAAAAATGGTGTAGACAAGGAATTAAAAAAAATCCGGCTCTGCCGAAAATCGGCACGTACAAAGAAATGAAGAACAAAATCTGTCTTATTCCGAAAAATTCTCACTTCATCGCCTTCGTTCAAAATAATATCCCCTGTGGTATAATTCTCTACAATTATTTCTTTTCCTTCTGCAGAAAAATAAGATTTATTCACTCTCTGCCCTTTAGCGTTAAAGACAGTTCTTCCATAAATCGCTCCATAACGGTTATAATGATCACTGGAACGTACCACTCCACGCTCATCATACCAGTCTACAATTCTTACAAGACGTTTATGTTTTGGTTCTGCATAAAAAATCTTTCCTCGTTCTTTATAAAGATCCTGTATCTTGCCATTATTATTTGTTCCGCTGATCTCCCAATAATCAGGTACTGTAATTTCATTAAAATATTTTGGCCCAGCATTTTCTCCTAAGACTGCCTTAAAATCTCCAAGGAAAAAACCATACACTGACACCACATCATCCGGCAGGAACCCCTCATCCTCTATCACTACAACAGGGCAGTTATACCCAGCCATTTTTAAAGATGTATGCAGACTCTGACTTTCCTGTCCATAATTATCAAAAAGTAATAGGGCATCATTTCGTATTTTATTTTCATCCATTTTCCTTATTTCCTCCGCAAAATCATTATCACTGCCACAGTAATATCAAGAGATTTGTCACTCTAAAAGCTGTCAGCAAAGTATCAATCACCAAATAATGTAAATACAGCATCTGTCAATGCTTTCTTTGTGAAATATCCTTTCCGCAGCAAATGTGAAAACAGCTCTACGTTTCCTGCCATCTTTCTATACTCTTCCTCTGTCATATGCGCCACCCTGTCTGCCGCTTCACCCAGAGAATCCACAGCTATTCCGAGATTTTTACGGATAATCGTATCACTCTCTGCTATATCAGATGGCACAATGACCGGAAGCCCTGCTGCCAGATAAGTACTGAGCTTGTAACAGGCACACAGCTTCATATAATTACACCAATATCTGTCCTCTGACCATAAAAGACCAAAGCCACCGCTTCTTCGAAGAGCATTAGCCAAAAGATTCTCATTGTCATACCATCCAAGAAAACGGACATTTTTTCCCTGTGCCCAGTCACTATTTTCAACAGTAACAGCTAACGGAATATCCTCATAATTCCAATCCTTTACAAATGAAAACTTCGGGTCAATATTTGGATTCCCGGCAAAATTAACCACCTTTCTATATTCAGGTCTAATTGATTCATCAACTGACACCATACAATCCCACATTCTTTGAATAATCACCCTTTTAACAGTCATTCTTTTCGAACAGAGATAATCAGCCATTGCCTGCGATGGAGCTATAATCAAATCTGCCTGATTATAAAAATCTATATAGCTGTCGAGAAGATCGCTCCATGACTCATTCATCAATGGAACAACATCATGGATAAACACAACTTTTTTCAATCCGGTGTACGCATTTAAGAGTCTCATCAATCTTTCATCAAACATAAAATCATTCCACGTAGGCGATTGTATGATGACAACATCCTGCAGGCTAACAGAAGCAAGGATTCCATCCAGACGTACTCTCAGCATTTCAGGGGAATCTGCTTTGACTGGATAATGATAGATTCCCAATTCGTTAAATTGCAGTTCCCTCCTCGCAATATCTGCCGTTGCATTTTGTGCTTTTACCCATGTACCAATCGCACCATAAACATTGGTAATATGAACCTTCATAATGTACCCTTTCCGCATAGAAAAATTTCATCATTTCAAGACATTCTGCCATCCTTTTTTCACTTCCTCCGTGAGATATTTCTTTGCTTTATCATAAGAATGCTGATGAAATTTTTCCAAATCTGCTTCCGTAAACAAACATACAATACACTCTTTCAGCTTTTGAACCCGTTCTTTCTTCTCCATTTTATCATTGACTGCTATCAGATATCCGTTTTTTCCATCATCAATAAAAGTCGGATTTCCATAGCGCACATCAAAACCAATGATTGGAAGCCCTGAACCAACTGCTTCCATCAATGTAAGTCCAAACCCTTCACTGGTAGAACCTGACAGATACGCTTCATAGTTTATATATATCTCATCCAGATTCTTTTGTCCGCATAGATGCACACAATTTTCACAGTGAAGCTTTTCAATCAGCCCTTTCAGTTTTGTTTCCTCTTTCCCCTTCCCATAGATATCCAACGACACATCCGGCACATTCTCTCTGGCGGCTGCTACTGCTTCAATCAGCCAATCCACATGCTTCTCGTCTGCGAGACGGGATGCCGTGATCATAGCATGTTTTTTTCTTTTTTTCTTAGGCTTCTTCAATTCCTCCAGACTTCCTACCGGAATCGTCACGATTTTAGGGTTTGCCTTCATGTACTGCTTAAACTGCTTTTTAAGAAGCTGGTTCTGCACATCTGTAGAGACCACAAAAAATTTTACTTTTCGATACTTGGAGAACGCATATTCATAATAATTATTCCAGAGGATATGCTTCTCATCCGTACTTCCCTCGTTGAAATGATCCGCATGAATTACAATGCCGATATGCGCCGGAGATGCATTTTGTATAATTGCCTGCCCGATTCCCGTGGTTCTGTCGATAATCACAATATCCTTTCGGGTCAGCTTCAGGCATGATACCATATAACCCACCAATTCCTCCTTCGAACAGATCAGTCTGTCTGGAAATTGGTACATTACCACATCATTATCTATAATCTCTTCATAAGCTACGGTTCCATCTTCATTAAAAAATCTACGCTGATACAGATGTGCCTGATTATCCAGAGGGCCATAATATTCTGAATATATCCTGCAATAGGTATAATAATCCTTTCGGATCAGGCAGCCATTTGAAACAATCTCGACACGATGAACCCGATTCTCTTTTTTATTTACCAGATATACCATATAGTAGCCATTCACCCCTGGAAATGTATATTTCGCTGTATCTCCATCTCTTGCACAGGTAAATCTTTTATTTCCAAACGTTTTTTCCAATTGCTTCAATGTAAATGTTACCGGTGCAATTTTACAATCTGTAAAAAAAGTATACAGCCACATAACCTCGTTATCCAAAAATCCGATGTTCTCCGTCATATGCTGAATATTGTCCCTTGGGAACATATCTGTAAACACAAATCTGGCTTCCTTTCCAATTTCACGCAAAACTTTTGCCCGATATGCCTGTGCATACTCTACACCGCTGCTTGCCCAGCCAATTCCCAGATTAAAATTGTATATCATTGCCTTCCTCCTAAAGTTATTACTACATTTCAATCACATTTGCATATGCTTTCTTGTCTTCTGTCAACGCATGTCTGTGTTGTTTTTCCAGGTGCTCCTCCATAACCGCACGGTTTTCTATCGTACTCTTGATATCTGAAACCATATTTTCAAATTCCGATATCTGATAAATATGTGCATCCGCCACATATTCCTTATTGTGAACCGTTTCCTGGAAAGCAAAAATCAACAGGTTATGCACAAAGGCTTTTTGCACCGCCGAAATAACTTCACCATAATAATTAATATCAAAATAGTAATCACATTTTCTAAAAAGTTCTTCCCGCACAGGAGACTTCACTGCAGGATATAGACTCACATTTTCAAAAGCCTCTAGATTCTTTAATGTTTGCGACATGACAGTGATTGCCGCAATATGAAAATGCATCTGCGGAAAAGCTTTGATCAGTTCCTGGCAATGCTCTATTCTATCAGAATCAGTATAGATGAGTGCCTCTGTCTTATGGCCATTTTCCTTTGCAAAAGGATATATAAATCCCAACCTGAACAGTCTATCCTTTTCTGCTCCAAGTTCCAATAACTTATCATAAGCTTGTCTCTTCTGTACCACAATTTTATCTGTACGCCTGGCTCTCCCCTTCAAAATCATCTGCATATTTTCCGGAATATCCTCATGAACAGGTTCCTGCCAAAACAAGATATCCTTCTTCGCGAAAGCCTCAAGCCTGTTCGACAAAAAGAACGGGGTAGACAACGAATTGAAAAAAATACGATTATCTGCGATCCCCATTTTAGTAAAGCAGTAGCATATTAAATCAATCTTCGTCCGAAAATGCTTCACTATATCCCCATCATTAAAAATGATATCACCCGTAACATAATTTTCTATTAGTATTTCCTTTCCCCTGGCCGAAAACCATGATTTACTCAGTTGTTGTCCTCCCGCATTATACACCGTTCTGGCACAAATAACCCCATACCGATTATAATGATCCCGGAAGCGGACAGCGCCTTTTCGGTCAAGCCAGTCTACTGCTTTCACAAGATACTTTCTAACCGGCTCTATATAATAAATTCTCCCCTTCTCCTCATGCTGATACGTTATCTTTCCATACGGTTCTTCCACACCTGCACTGATACTCCAATGGTCAGAAACAACAATTTCATTAAAGAATAAAGGGATCCCTTTCCCCTTGTTTTCTTCTTTCCAATCACCGGAAAGCAAATCATACACTGAGATAACTCCCCTCGGTAAAAAGTCATCCTCTTCTATCACAATTGCTCTGGTTTTATAACCTGCTCTTTCCACAGATTCATGCAGATACCGGCCTTCTAGAGAATAGCTGTCAAACAGCAATATTATTTCGTTTGCTCTAATACATCTTCCCACCGTTTCGCCACCTCCTCAATCCGATACAATTTTGCCTTTTTATAGGAATTTTGTCGAAATGTCTCTAAATCCGCCTCTGTAAACAGGCGGATAATTCCTTTTGCCAGTTCATCAACTGTTTCACTTACGATTTTATAGCCATTTTTTTCATTATCTATAAAAATCTGTGCACCATAAGGACAATCGAACCCAACAATCGGAAGACCAGATCCGATTGCTTCCAGAAAAGTAACTCCAAAAGTTTCACCACAGGACGCTGATACATAAGCGTCATACTCCTGATATAAATCGTCTAATTTTTGAAAACCGCATAACCGTACATAGTTTTCACAGCCTAATTCCTGAATTCGTTTTTGTATTTTGGATTCTTCTACTCCCTCTCCATAAATATCCAACGTCAGGTCTGGAATCTCCTTTTTCACAATGACTGCTGCCTCTACAACCCAGTCCATACGCTTTCCCAACATCAGGCGTCCTGCCGCAATAAGGGAATGCTTTCGCCGTTGTTTTTTCGGAAATCTGAGTTTTTCCACACCTGCCACCGGGATTGCGGCCACTAAGGGTTCGATTCCTTTATATCGCTTAAATTGCTCCTTCAGAAGCATACTCTGAGCTTCTGTATTTGTCACATAAAAATCAATTTTTTCTGGATGCGCAAAAGCATACTCATAAATGCCATACCACAGGATATGTTCTTCATCATTCGTGATATAGTGATTTGAATGCATTACAAACCCCACCTTTGCTGGATGTGCGTTTAATATAAATGCTGAACGGTCTATCATTCCAGGTTCACCATCAATGATCACAACATCTTCTTCTGTTAAATGCAGACACGACATCATATATCCCACCAACTCTTCTCTGGAAAAAAGTATCCTGTCAGGGAAACGATATAAAACCTTATCTTCATCTAGCATTTCCTCATAAGCCGTTGTTCCGTCTTCATTAAAGAACCTTCGCAGATATAAATGTGCATGTCCCTCGGAAGGAATATAATATTCTGAATATATTCTGCAATATGTATAATAATCCTGCCTGAGCAGGCATCCATTTGAAATCATACAGACCCTGTGGACATAATCATTTATATCATCCGCAAGAATAACCTCATAATATCTGTTTTCTCCCGGAAACACATATCTTACATTGCGCCCATTTCTGGAATAAGTATAATGTTCCTCAGCAAAAGTATTTTCCAGCTGCTCCAATGTATATGTAACCGGTGAGATTTTACAGTCTGTAAAAAATCCATATAGCCAAATGACCTCTGAATCCAAAAATCCAAGCCGCTCCGTTTCATGCTGAATATTATCATTTGGAAAAGTCGTAGCAAACACAAATTTTGCATCCATTTCCAGACTGCGGAAAATTTTTGCGCGATATGCCATTCCGGACTCCACGCCGCCCCGCAACCATTCATAAAAATGGTGAAAGCTATAAATCATATACTCCCCTCCCTCTAAGCAGATTGCTTCTTTCTAATTTTTCACTATACATATAGCAACTTAAAGACTGCATCTAATAGTACTTTTTTTGTAAAATATCCTTCACGGAGCAAATTTCCAAATAATCCCGCTTTTCGAGCCATTTGATCATACTGTTCTTCAGTCATGCTATTTACCCCAAATACCGCCTCTTCCAGAGAATCCACAGCGAATCCCATATTTTTATGAATAACTGTTTCCGCTTCTGGAATGCTTTTATGTACAATTACCGGAAGTCCTGATGCAAGATAAAGACTCAACTTATCACACGCATTAAGCTTCATATATTCTTCACAAAGAGGATCCTCTGTCCACAACAATCCAAATCCTCCATTTTTCCTCAGCGTATCAGCCAAAATATCCTGGCTGTTGAACCACCCCAAAAAATCAATATTTCTATTTCGTCCCCATTCTCTCTCTTCTGCAGTCACGCTAAGTTTAACAGCATCATGCTGCCATTTTTTTATAAATGAAAACTTATCTTCATCCACACTGCCCGCAAAATTAAATACTTTCCTGAATCTAGGAGTTCTCGTAGTATCAATCGAAATTTTACAGTCCCACATTCTCTGCACAACAATCTTAGATATGCTCAACCCCTCTGTACGCAAAAAATCAATCATAGGCTGAGATGGCAAAATAATCAAATCCGCCTGATTATATAAATCTATATATCTTTTAAGAAGATAACGATTTGATTCAAACATTAACGGAGTCACATCATGAATAAAGAAAACCATTTTCAATTTTCTATAAGCCTTCAGATGCCTTATCAATGCTTCATCAAATGCAATTCCATTCCATGTTGGTAATTGAAAAATAATAATATTATCAAAATCTTGATAACTTACGGATGCCGTTATCCCATCCATCCGTACACGAAGCATATCCTCTGAGTCTAAATCTGCTTGATAATGGTATATCCCTAATTCGTTGAATCCAAAAAATCTTTTAGCAATATCTGCCACCATATGCTGACACTTTATAGCTGTCCCGCTCATTCCATAAATATTTGTAATGTGAATATTCATGACGCCCCTCTCATTCCATTAGGAACCAGATAAAAAGTTATTATAATTTCTTTTTTCAGGTATCGAACCTTTCTTCAATCTGCTTCCACAACTTTCCATATTCCTCATTTGCATAGACTCTCTCCAATTCAGATAATTGCCGTCTCGCCAGTTGCTTCAATAGTCCTATCCTTCTGGGATTCCCCTTTTCCAAATAGAACATTGTCGTATTTCTATGGGTTTCAAACAATTCCTCTTTTGTTCTTTTTTGCCATTTATCTACAAGTGTACTTTCCCGTATCTTTCTGTCCCACTCATAGGAACAGTCATCCAGATAGCAGATTTTATCCGCATATGATAAAATATACGGCGTCCATGCATTATCATCCGCAATGAGCACTGGTATCAGATGCTGCTTGACCAGAGACGCACGGTATATCTTATTCCAAATAACAACCGCAAACATGCATCCTTTCGTAAAATGCATATCAAAAAATTCTTTAATCGTTACAGCCGTATCCTCTTTCATCGGATATTGCACAAAAGCCTCATATCCGCTGTTTTTTATCTGATACACAGAGGTAACTGCAATATCGCAATCATTTTTTCTGGCGGAATCATATAATCTTTCTATCATTTTAGGATGAATCATATCATCATTATCCATAAAACCAATATACTCACCACTGGCCCGCTCTATCCCGGTATTACGTGCCGCAGGCGTACTTGCATTTTCCTGATGGATCACCGTCACATTGGAATATTTTTCTCCATACCAGTCAAGAATCCCCGGCGTACCATCCGAACTCCCATCATCCACAACAATAATTTCCATAGCGGAAAAAGACTGGGCCAATGCAGTATCAATACACCTGGCTGCATAGTGTTCCGCATTATAAGCCGGAATGATCAGACTGACCTTGGGAGTTTCATACTTTCTTTCATTTAGGCAGGTCAGTTCCGACTCTGCAATAACCAGTTTTCCCTTCAATGTTTCCACATAGGCCTTTATAATAAAACCGCTTTTCTTATCATATCCCTTGATCAAAAAGTAATGCTGATGTATATTATCCGTTTCCGCTACCAATATTCCATTTGCGTCATAAATTAAGAATCCATCTGTATTTCCCTTATAGCTCCAGGACAAAGCAATGTTCCCTCCATAAGATTCCCTCAGCACAGTATGATCAAATAAGCATTCCTCCATACCGTAGACTTTTGTCGGAATTAAAAATCTGCCCGCATCTTTTCGATAAAATGCCTGCATAGCCTCAACAAGACATTTCTCCAGATAATACCCATTTCGTATGGCCGGAGCAAATGCCTCCACACACCGTTTATATTCCAGATACTCTGGTTCATCCATAGCTTTAGCCTTAGCCGCCGCTTCATCCACAGTCCCTACTGCGATTCCCAAATGGTTCAACTCAATCATGCCTTGATTCGAAATTCCTGTTGGAACAATAACCGGAATCCCCGCAGCCAAAAATCTGCTGAGTGAAAAGAGAATACCATATCTCATATATTCTCGTTCATATACATTCTTATACCATACCAGCCCAAAACGTCCGTCATCCAGAAACTCCCTCTCTCTTTTTAATGCTGTATTATGAAAGCCGTCCGCGTCCGCAACACAGTCCCATATTTCCTGTATAACAAACTTCATGTCCTTTCTGATTTGGTTCTCTAATAAAAATTGCCGCATGGCAAGAGTGGGAGCAATCAATACTTCCGCCTGATTGTACAGATTCACAATCTCCCAAAGCGCAGTACTCGCTTTTTCATAATGAAGCGGTTCCATATCCTGAATAAAAATTGCAATCCGGCCGCCATAAGCCTTGATATGATTGATCAGCGACCATTCAAATCTCAATCCATTTCCGGTAGGAAACTGACAGATTACCAGATCTCCCCTGTTGATCCCAGCGATGATTCCATCCATTCTGGCATTAAGGCTCTCAACACTTTCAGTATCTCCGTTATAACAGTATATCCCCATCTCCCTCATACCAAGCCTATGCCCGATCTCTGATACCATATACTGCCGGTACTGCACAGGATTCTCAAAGGACATACCGTTGATCCGTGTAATATATACATTCATATGAATACCTCGTGGTACTGCTGCAGATCATACTCACAGCAGTCCGATAACTTTTTCCTATATTTTAAGGGAACAGAATATGTATTTTCTGCTCTTTATCAAAGAACACATCACTGAGCAGCATATTTCTCATCGCATTTTTATAAACCGTAAGCTGCATCTTTTCATAGGATTCAAATGCTTCATTCAAATATTCATACAAAACATTTCTTTGAGCCGTAGCCCTGCCGGAAACTGCGGACTGAAGCTGCTGCATATAGTCCACCTGCTCTACCCATGCTTCATCGATTGCGCTCAGTATTGCAACGCGTATAAAATGCTCCATTCTTTTTTTGCTTCCCAGTTTCTTCTCCTGCTCTGCCAATCCATATTCTACTTTTTCATGAAGATATCGCTTTACTTCATCCAGCTCACCTATAGAAATCATTTCAACTTTCTCATCCAACTGATAGGAAATATTGTCCAAAATATATCTACAGACCGACTGCGTGTCTACGAACTCATTCGATTCCAGAAACCGATTGATATTACCCTCTATAATCTCCATAATTTTTTCCGACTGCAGATTCTCGCCGTCAAGCAACCTGCTTCTGGTTTCGTAGATCAGATTCCTTTGCCGCTGCATTACCTTGTCATAATCCATAGACCTTTTTCGCGAAAATGTTCCCGACTCCTCCCCACACCTCTGTGCCTTATTAATGATCTTTTTCAGCTTCCTCCTGCTAATCCATTTTTTCCCTTCGATACATTTGTACAGTTTAGAAGATTCTTTGATCCCCACCACATCATCTTCAAGTGATACAAAGAAACGGCTGGTTCCGGCATTCCCCTGTCTTCCTGCCCGGCCTCTTGCCTGTCTCTCCAATCTGGTATTTGCCATCCGTCCGACTCCAATTACCGCCAGGCCGCCCAGACTTTCCACTCCCCTGCCAAGCTTAATATCTGTTCCCCGCCCTGCAATTGTTGTAGCAACAGTTACAGCATTTTCCTGTCCGGCCTCTTTGATGATTTCTGCTTCCCAGAACGCATTATTCGCATTTAATACATTATGCGGAATCTTCCTTTTCATCAATTCCTCAGATACTCGTTCCGTATCATCAATAGAGGCCGCTACCATCAATACTGGCCGCCTGCTTTCATGTATTTTTTCAATCTCCTCCACCACCGCCTGAATCTGCTGTTCTCCATTCCGAAAATAACGATCCCTCAGATCCCGCCTCTTCTTTGGACGGTTGGGTGGAATTACGAGCACTCTTGAGCCGTATACATTCAGTAACTCCTCCGAAGCATCTGCCATAGTCCCGCTCATCCCTGCCATCTTAGGGAACATTAAAAATAAATTCTGATATGTGACAGATGCAACAGAACGGTTTTCCTGGGAAGCCTCCAGCTTTTCCTTAACCTCCAAAGCCTGATGCTGTCCTCCCTGCAGCTTCACACCATGCATCATCCGTCCTGACGAGCCATCCAAAAGAAGCAGTTCTTTTCCGGATACCATATATGCTTCTCCCTTCTGAAACATCTTATGTGCCCGCAGTGCTAAAGTCACATGACGGTTGATTTCAAAAAACTCTTCACTGTAGAAATTATCAATCTGAAAAAAAGTCTCTGCATACCGGATTCCTTCTTTCGTGAGCCATACAGCGCCTTCCTCCTGTTCATAATCTTCATCCTCCCCAAGAGTGTTAACAAAGAAATCCGCCATCTTATACAAATTGGACTGCACTCTTGGGGAGCCGGAAATCACTAAAGGCATCTGTGCCGCATCCAGAAGGACTGAATCTGCTTCATCAATGATCACATAATAAAATTCTCTCAGAAAACGTTCACTGCCGGTAGTCACAAGGTTATTCAGCAGATAATCAAAGCCAAGCGCGCCATGGGTTGTATATACAATATCCGAAGCATATATTTCTTTTTTGTCCTCATTCTTAAGACTTTCTGATGAATTTTGAGCCACTCCCGCCGCCACAGAAAGCCCCATAAAACGATATACCTGCCCCATCTCCTCTGCATCTCTGAGAGCCAGATAATCATTCGCTGTCACCAAAATCGTACTTTTCCCTGTCAGCGCATTCAAATATAGAGGCATCGTAGCCACCAGAGTTTTTCCTTCGCCCGTATTCATCTCTGCCAGATAACCCTGATGCAGCGCAATCCCCCCAAGAATCTGGACATCATAAGGAGCCATTCCCAGAATCCTCTTATCCGCCTCACATATGGCAGCAAATGCTTCTGGCAGGATGTCATCCAAACTTTCCCCTTCTGCTAGACGCTGTTTGAACTCATCCGTCAAGCCTGACAATTCCTCATCTGTAAGCTGCTCCATGCGCCTTCCGTAACTTCTTACTCTGCGCACGATTCTTTTTAATTTTCTTAATCTCCTCTTCTGCCTCATCTTCAATTTCCCGAATCACAATAGAATGAAAGCGAAACCTTGTCATTCCTCCATTGATCAACTGCATCCTGTAGCTGTATGTCTGGATCGGACATTGGAATTCCGTCACTTTATCTCTTACTGTGACAAATCCGGCTTCCGCATCATACTTATCATAGAACACCAGACGTACCTGCCACGCTTCCTTCTCAGGGCAGTCAATGTGAACTTCAATCTGATATCTGCCTTCGCCGTCAATCATTGGCAGGGCCGGTTCCACTCTCTGCGCCTGATAATTCGTCCTGGAATACCACTGCTTGATTATAGTTCCCGGGGGCATCAGCTCATTTTTGAATTCCACATCATTCAACTTATGATAGACAATTTCCGAGCCATATAAATACGTGTCTGAAGAATACTCATTCCAATTAATTATCCATTGTTTCCCTGTCATTCGTTCTCATTCTTTCTCCCAAAATCCTCATGCAATATTTTTTTATACTGCGTCAAAAACCAATTTACAATTGCTCCTGTATTATCATTATGCCTGCCGTGGATTCCTTTCCCATAAGCCTGCACTCCCGCTGACCCGAGATGTGAAAGAAGTAACTGATAAGCATCCGCATCATAATCATCCTCCAGCATATACGAAATGGCAAATTTTGAGTTTCCCCAATCTGCCTGGTCAAATTTATTCCAAAATTTATCATTCAGCTTTTTTATGGCTTTCTCATTCAACTCGCCGCACTGACAGCGCAGCAGATCAAGCGATGTTGGAAACCCTCCTGGTCGGAGATACTTCTCATTCGCTGCCACATTTCCTATGCTCGCCAAAGGCTTTCCCAAAATAACCGCATGAGGATGGATATCACAGCCGTAATATAAAGCTCCAAAAGTACCCATGGATAGTCCGGACAGGATGACCTGATCAGATGAAAAGCCCAGTTCCCTCATATATTTCTTAATAACATCCACAAATAATTGCTCATATTCTGCCTGTCCCATATAAAAGCTACCACCCTCCAAACGTGGCTCTGCTATAAGAAGAAACGGGCATCCCATGCCCTTCATCATATAATATCCTTCAAATCCTTCCAGTGTTTTATACCCAGAAAAATATACACTCAAAGGCGGTTTCATGTCGCCCGGCTCAAAATAGCAGAATATTTCCTCACGGTTAGCTGCTGTATACCGCTCTCCTCCAGGCAGAAAATTGCCATGGCATCCCCTGGAGATCCTGTCATGCAATGCAACGATTTCAAGCATTCCGGCTCCCCGGGCTGAAAGCGAAATAAAAAGCCATCCATCTTCCGTATTTCCCTTTACCTGCACCACATGCGTCAACTCCTCTTCGCTGTATTGCCATTGTTCCAGAACATGTGATAAACTTCCATTTGCAAACTTTGTTATAGTCATAGCAATCCTGACACCCGGACTTTTGGAGTATTCCAGCCAGAAATCCATTGCCGGAAGTTGAAACAGCGGAATATTATTACGCCAGAATGCCACTTGATGAAATTCTTCTCCAAACTCGCCTTCCATGGTCACACTATAATTTCCATTCCATTTTACTTTTCCAGAAAATCCCTGGGCAATTGCCAGATTTTTTAACCCCTGTTTCTCCCCATAAGGCTTGGAATAATAATATTTGGTCTCCTGCAGAAGAAAACTCTGAATATCTCTCACTTCTATATGCTTCGCTTTTTTGCTGTATAAAAGGCTCCTCATCGGTTCTTCTATGTTTTTATTTTCTCCAAAAATTTTATCCGTGTAAAATATAGAATATGCCTTAGCCGCCTGATACAGTGGCTTTATCTCCTCTTCCATCGGCATCCTGTCCAAAAATAAAAGGTCATAAGGCATTTTCGGCGTTTCCACGAAACAATCTGCATATTCCAAATGAACCCCGGGGGGGATTTTATAGATATTATTCCAATCCACTTTTCCCAACTGCAAAATACGAATCTCCGCCAACGGAATCTATCACCTCTTTCCATTTTTCCAGCAGCTTATCTGTGGTATACTCTTTCACCAGTTCATAGGAATATACTCTCGCCCGATTCCAGTTTTTTAATCCATCCAGATAATAGTGCAGAACCTTCGGCAGCATATCAATATCTTCCAGTATCTTCCCGTTTTTATTCTCCATCACAAATTCTGTCCTGGTATATACAATTTGGGGAATCCCAAAACTAATTGCCGTAACCTGTAGAAACAACTCTGGAACTTTACGCAAATCCACAAGCAGACGTTGTTCCCGCATACATTTGCTTACTGCCAGTTCATCTACACATTGTTCCACAAAAAACTTGATCGGCACTGGCTCCTCTGGTTCCAGATTATTTTCTGCCACCTTACCATTATTCCCATCTGCAGCCCACCCCTCTTCCATCCCGGCTCTAGAAAGTTCTCTGCGGACTTGTTCCAGGATGCTTCGTTTTCTGTTATACTCCGCCCTTCTCGTAAACAGACAAACACGAGCACTTTCATTAACTGAAAGATACTCCCCTAAAAGACACACCAACTGACCGAATGCCTCCCCTTCAATACCATCCACGGCTACCAAAATTTTCTGAACATCAAAATGTTGGCTAATCCCGGTATCCACCCTGGAGTCATAAGGCGGGATAAACATGCTTTTTTTCATGGACACACCGCATTCCCGCCGAAGCATCCGCAATTTTTCTCCAGAATCTGCGATCGTATAATCTGAAGCCTTTAGCATTGCCAAAGCTTCCGTTTGTGCCGTATCCAGAAGCCTGTCAGAAAAAAAAGATAAAATCAGCTTTTTCTTATTTAAGAGTTCGGCCAAAAGCTTTGTATGTCTCTCATGCATTGCCACACAAAAAACATCCTCCCTGTTCGTCAAAGTCAAATAGGTCGTAAGCACTTCCCGGATCACCTGCTCCATATCTTCATAAAGCAGTCTGGAAAACCGCACAGAATATCTTTCATTCTGATGCTGCAGCAAATATCCTGGGTACTGAGGGTTCACTTCTACATGTCCGTCCTGCTTAAAATGACGCAGCTTCCTTTTTCCGTCCTCCATCAGATAGTCCTGGTAAAATGGCTGTCCATTTTTAAAAACCACAGTGGATGAAACAAAACCTCTATCATCATAAATGTTTCTCCGGCAGATTTCGCCCCCCTTATATAATTCAATCCGTATTGGATTTCCATCCCTTCCAAATTCAACCTGCGCATACTTTTCTTCCCCCAGCATGGCAATGACCACAAACGGCGTATATACAAACTCAATATGATCCGGCCATTTCAATTGATGGAAAGACAAAACTGCTGCTTTTTTCCGCTCCACTTCCTGGATCGCGTCAAAGCAGGACCAGTAGGGAGCACGGTACACCCCCTGCCTGTGTAAAAAATGACGAAAATTTGGTGCATAACTTAGCAGCATGATCTGATACGGGCAGGCTCTGCTTCGGTGAAAAAGCTGTATTTGTTTCACCGTGTCATCAAATTCCGTATGCATATGCCTCTCATGCCAGCTCTGCTCATTTTCGCACCATTGATTTTGTTGATACCACGCCGGAATGAAATACAACATGTTTTCCTTGAAATCTCCTTTTAAAATAGCAGCCGACAAGAGTCATATTTATGTATGGAAATCAGTTCTCTGGAAATATTACACCAAAAGCTGCTCATCATCATGACAGAAATCGGCAGCATTGCAAGTGTACTGTCAGCACTGCCTTTCATTTCCAAAATCAGAGGCACAACAACACATACTCCCATGACTGTAGCGGAAAAAAAGCTGATGCACCATACAACTCTCCGTAAATATCTTCTCGTATCCCGCCCTGCATGAAGATTTACAATACTATCTCCACTTTTTAAAAATTGATCTGTGATCTCTTTTGGGCTGATTGTAAGCATCGAAAGTCCGATTGTCAGCAGATATTCACATAGAATGTATATCAATATACCCATTGGCTGTGTTAATGTCATATGTTCCTTCCAATAGAGCACACCCGTATGCTGCGGAAAAAAAGCCGCCAGCAGAGAGATTAAAAGCTGGGGCAGCATAAACACTGCTGAGGTAAACATCACTGGCATCACTCCTACCGGATTAAGCTTAATTGCCATATAATTTTTATCTGCATAGACATTATGTATAGAAACCCGCTGCACAGGAATCCGCATCTCTGCATTTTCCAGGATCATTGTAATCATCATCATGACCATTGCGATCGTGACGGGCAATAAAAGCCGCCGTACAGGATAGTTCAGCAGGATTGCCGCTATTCTTTCCAGGATATTGACCAGACCAAATGCCATCCGCCCTCCGACACCATATTTCCCATTTCTGCCGGATAGCCATACAATAAACATTGCGCCCGTTACCATCTCTATCCCTGCCAGAAATCTCGCCACATCAAGCATTTCCTCTGCCACCGCAAATTGCAGTTCCGGTATCTTGGTAAATGTCTGCAATACAGCTATGACCATAGTCACTATCGCAGAGAGATTTCCCATTGCCCTTGGTGAAATTCTTGTCTTTGAGAACAAATTTCTGACCGCCATAGCAAGCTGCACCAATATACCTGATATCATCATCGGGAAAATTCCAAGAGCAAAAATAGAAGAACGAAATGCGTCGCCGCTGATCATCTGCATCAGTATTGCCTCAGCATCTGCGGATTGATTTCCATGTACTGACAAATCTATCCCATATAAAGGGATGCTTTTCCCCAAAATATATGCCAAAAAAATCATCCCTGTATATACAAGCTTATATTTTAGAACATTCTCTTTTTGTCTTAATCGCATTATTTAACTCTTTTATGCTTTCTCGCAAATCGGCAGCCGCCTTCTTATGGCAGCCGCCGACCGCAATTTTTACTTAATCAATCTGACAACTTGCTTTGTAGCTCTTCTTTTTCTTTTTTCATATTATGCTTTTTTACAGAAAGCCAAGCTGTCATTGCAATCAGAAGTATCAATATGGGAACATCCCACCAGCAAAAACCAAATGTAACATATTTTAAATATTCAATCATTCTTGTCTTTCCTCTTTGTCCTTAAACTCCTGCTTCAGCCTGGTAATTTCGTTAGCCCGCTTTTTCGTACTTCCGACACTATAGATTGCCAGTATTGCCATCAGCATATCTATAATGTGTATGATACGATGCCGGATAGTTTCAACCAGATTCTTCTCAGCCAGCGGCACTTCTTCATCTCTGATCTCTACCGGTTCCGGATTGTTGTCAAGTTCATCATCTAATACCGCAAGCGGTACTTCTTCATCTGCCACCTGCACAACTGGTGTCACTGCCGCTGGTGTTGGCGCTGCCGCTGCCGGAACTGGTGTGGTGACTACCGGTACCACGGCCGGCGTTACTGGTGTAACTGGCGCTACTGGTGCCACCGGATTATCCGGGTTATCTGGGTTATCTGGAGTATCCGGGTTATCTGGCACATCTGGCACGTCTGGTACATCCGGTGTATCTGGTACAATCGGAGTTACAGGTATAATGCTTTCACTCGCAGATGTACTTTGACTTATTGATGTACTCTCACTTGAACTCAAACTATTGCTTACCGACGCACTAACGCTGTCGCTTGTGGAAGTACTTAAGCTGTCGCTCGTGGACGTACTCAAGCTGTCACTTCCACTTGTACTTAAGCTATCACTTGTGGATGTGCTCAGACTGTCGCTTCCACTCGTACTTAAGCTGTCGCTCGTTGATGTACTCAGGCTGTCACTTCCACTTGTACTTAAGCTATCACTTGTGGATGTACTCAAGCTGTCACTTCCACTCGTACTTAAGCTGTCACTCGTAGACGTACTTAAGCTGTCGCTCGTGGACGTAC
>CAYQBE010000077.1:0-22942 GCA_964415625.1 uncultured Clostridium sp. | reverse complement strand
ATAAGAATACCGTACAATTGATGATTGACGAGATGCAGGATACGATAGACGGACAGAGAGGAATGATCAACGAACAAAAGAGTACAATTAATAAACATGAAAGTACGATTACTCAGCTGCAAGGAACGGTTGATGGACAAAAGAGTATAATTGATGATCAGCAAGGTACTATAAATAAACAAAAAGAAGAAATCGAGGAACTACGCAGACAACTGGAATCCCAGAAATGAAACCATCAACAGCAGATAAACAACATCCGAAGCATAAATCATTCCGAATCCACCATCTGCCCAGGCTGATTGCCTTGACAGATGGTGGATTCAGAGCCGGATCTGAGAATTTTATTCCCCATCCAGCAGCGCCCTCGGCGCAATCTTCCGGACCTTCATCGACAGCAGGCACGCCGCCGCGAAGGCAAAAATGACCAATCCGATCCCAGCGGCGATGCTGAACCCGACAGGAATATGGAAGGTGCATTTTACGATCCCGATCCCCCGCAGGAACAGTCCGGTAAGGGGATTGATGACCAGCATGCTCCCGGTAATCCCCACCGCAGTTGACACGATGACGGCTGGCATGAAGCTGAGCGCGGTCTGCAAAACAAGCTGTCCGGTTGTAAATCCAAGAGCCTTCATGATCCCGTAATCCCGTTTTTTGCTGTTCAGCATGGTTTTTACAAGAAGGTACAGCACAAATGTAATAATACATGCGCTCAGCACGAGGACTGCGATCACGATGATCGTCATAAGTGAAATATATACGGCGGTGGTGCCGTTCATTACGGAGAGAATATTGATCGTTGTATAGATATCACTGCCAAATTCTTCGCCGACTTCTGTGTTGAAGGCATCAATATCTACCCCGTCCGCAATATTGATATAATAGCTTTCATTCTGCAGCCTGCCCATGCGCTCATAGCCGCTGCGGGTGAGCAGACAGTCCTTGCCCAAATTATTGGAAATCTGCGTGAATCCGGAGATCAGATACCGGGCCTCATTTCCATCCGCGGTCAGCGTGATTTCATCTCCGATCTTCAGATCATGCTCCCTTGCGTATTTGGCGGCAATGGCCATTTCATTGTCGTATTTTGGAAAACGTCCGTCAAAGCAGACGTTCTGATTATTCACATCCGCATAATCATCGGAAACCGTTGCCATCAGAGCAATCCCGCCGACATGGCGTACTTCTGCGGTATGATATAGATAAATGCGCTCGATTCGCGGATCACTGTTCATGCTCTGTAAAAAACGGTCTTTGATCTCCGAATTAATGTTGATACAGGAGTCAGCCGTTTCCCCTACGATCAGATCGATGAAGGGATTGATATCGGCAATCATATTTTCCACCATAAGCCCGGAAAAAACGACCACAAGGGAGAGAACAAGCATCGTGACGCACACAGTCACATTCTGTTTCATTCCCGAAAGGGTGGTCTTCAGCGCGAGAGCCAGGTGAAGCGGTGCTTTGGTGTCGTCCAGAGGAACATGGTTCCGCTTGAAGCTGTGTGTCTGAACACCCTGGCGCAGAGCCACGATAGGCTCAATTTTTTTGATCCTGCGGGAGGCAAGCCATACGGCAAGGGCAACCGTGCCATTTGCGGAGGCCAGCGTGAGCAGGGCCGGAATCGGGAGAAACCGGATCTCATAGGGGATTCCCGTCTGCGAGATCATCATTTCGTTGACGAACGGGAACGCACAGTAGGAAAGTCCGATGCCGGCCAGGGAGGTGACCAGCGTGATCCCGAGAAACTGGAGCATCAGCGCAAAGACCAGCTGCCCGGAGGTGTAGCCCATTGCCTTCCATGCGCCTAAGTTTTTCATATTCTCCTGAATATAATTGATGACATTGGATACGATCACCACCAGGGAAATGAGGGTGACCAGAAATGCCATCGCACAGACAATGCCGGAACAGATCATCTGTGATATATAGCGGGAGGAGGAAACCAGCGCGTAGGAATTGCTGACGGTGAGGACATCAGGAAAACGGGAGGAAACAGTATTTTTCAGATACGCCTCAAAATCCTCGCTCTCGGATCTGTCGCGGAGCCGGACGGAAACTAATGTGGAGCATGGAGCAATCTTTCGGCTCTCCAGTTCTTCGTACAGATCCTTCGTAAGCGGCATCGCACTCATAGAGCAATTGTGGGAGCCTGCCATGGCACTGTTGAAGGAGCCGCATATGGTATAATTTTCCGTGTGGTTCCCAATGGTAATGTCAATCGTTCCACCGGGCGAATATTTTCCCGTGCTGTAGATCATGGGAAGATAGATCCCGCTGGAACAATTACTGTCTTCTACCAGTTCAAGCTTGCCAATGGAGCGATGGAGGGCGGCTTCTTTTTCCAGGAGGATGAACGTGGTGTTGACTTCCCCTCCGTTATATGCGAAGGAGCCGACCATGGAGAGACAATCCTCTATGCGGTATTGTGCGGTACGGGAATCCTTTTCCAGAGTTTCCGCTACAAAATCACGCAGTTCGGCGTCATCGCTGCTCAGGATCATCGTGACATGTTCTGCGTTCAGCCGGTCATGGCAGCGGTCAAAATTGCGTTTATAGTCCAGGGAAAGCATCAGCCACAGATTCAGCATGAATGCGGCCAAAAGTATCAGGATGGTGATCGCTGCCGCCTGGCCCTTTGCCCGACGCAGGTTGGAACGGGCTATGAGGATCGATTTTTTCATGCTACCACCCCATTTCTTCCAGAAAAGCAGCCAGCTTCCGGTGACGCTTTGGATCGCCGCTGACATATCGTCCCAGATCACATTCTCCCAGGATCACACCGTCCTTTAGATATAAAATGCGGTTTCCGCGTCTGGCGGAGCGCATATCATGGGTGACCATGACCACACTCTGTCCCTGCTCATTGAACCGGGTCAGGGTATCCAGAACATCCAGTCCGGTTTTGGAATTGAGCGCGCCGGTAGGTTCGTCGGCAAAAAGAATTTCAGGATTGTTGATCAGTGCCCGGACGATTCCCGCACGTTGGGCTTCCCCGCCGGAGATCTGGGTGGGAAATTTTTTCTGCGTTTCTTCGGAAATGCTGACTGCCCGGAACAGCTCTCCGGCACGTTCCAAAAGAGCTTTCTTGTCCCTGCTTACCAGAAGCCCTGCGGAAAGAACGTTATCCATCACGGACATTCCATCGATCAGATAGATCTGCTGAAAGACGAAGCCGCAGTGCTCCCGGCGGAATACTGCCAGACGGTCCGGACTGTAGCCGGATATCTCTGTTCCGGCAAATGTGATCGTGCCGAGGGTCGGCGTATCCATTCCCGAGAGAGCGTATAGGAGTGTGGATTTTCCGGCGCCGCTGGCGCCCATGATCACGGTAAAGTCCCCTTTGTAGAGCTGCAGGTCGATATTTTTCAGAACATGCTGCAGGGTCCCGCCGGTGGAAAAAGATTTGCTGAGACTGTCTGCTTTTAGTAAAATTTCTTTCATAATGAACCTCCTTGTTACGTCCATTGTATAAATTGAAATCTTAAATGTCTTTACTCAATCCTTAAAGATTTCTTAAATCCAGCAGACAATGGGGGAATACTCAGGAACAGGTCTTGCGGGAGGTCTTTGGGGATTAAAAGCCGCTGAACGCGATGCGGACAGTCACTTTCAGTCCATTTTGACCATTTTCCAGGAGAAGCTCTCCGTGCATTTCTTTCATAAAATAGTCCGAAATATAGAGTCCCAGACCGGCTCCTTCTGTACCGGCGGCATTGCTCCCGCGCTTGAATTTTTCCATTAGGAGAGGCAGTTCTTCCGCTTGGACACCGCCGCCGTAGTCCTCCATGCTGACGGCAAGGTACCGCTCTTTTCGGGAGACGGACAGATCGATCTTCGTACCCGCATATTTGTAAGAATTGGCAAAGAGATTGTCAAACACCTGCTGCAGACGGAGGCGGTCTACGTATAAAAGGCAGTCGGGGATGTCGGGAATGGCCGCGCGGTGAAGATAATCTGCACTTTCAAAAATTTCCCTCAGTTCACGGCTTGATATGTCCGAGGGAGTTACGGTCAGCTGGCGGAGCTCCTCCAGCGTGGCGGTAAACAGGTTGGTTATGAGCGAATTGATCTGGTCGGCCTTGCGGATGATCTGTGTATAATTGTCGAAGAGCTGTGCAGGCAGCGGAACAGGCGCAGACTCTGATGCAGCCTTTTCCGCAAGTGCGGTGCCGACTTCCGAAGCGGCCTTGATGCTTGCAACCGGTGTTTTGATGTCATGGGAAAGCTTGGCTACCAGTTCCTTTTTTTCTGCATTGGCTTTGGCCTCCGCGCTCCTCGCCTTTTTCAGTTCGGAGCGCATGATATCAAAGCTCTCTGTAAATGCGCCGAAGAGGTTTCCTTTGTCCATTTCCAGAGGAACGTCCAGATTGCCGCCTGCGACTCGTTCTGCAAACCCTTTCAGCTTCTGGAAGGGCCGGATCACGGTGCGGTTCAAATAAAAGAAATACCAGATCATGATGCAGCATTGTATGCATAAGACAGCCGCTAAAAAGAAGATTACTGTCTGTTTCCGGGCCTGCAGGATCTGTGCGTCGTTATTGTAAATGAGGATTTTTCCCACAATGGAACCTTCCGATTCGATATCTAAGATGGTATCTCTGTGAATGACCGCCGCATGGATGCTTTCACTTAATCCGGATTTTGTCTGGAACAGGACTTCTTCATCCTGGTTCAGTACGACAAAATCCAGGTCTGTCGGATTCCGATATCCGACATCATTTTCTGGAGTTATTTCACTGTCGGGCTGCGGGATTGCCTTGTCCATGGGATTGCTTTTTAAGTCTGCCCAGTGTTCCTGTACGGATTGGACGGCTTCGTTGACGGCTATGGCGTCCAGGGACACATCAGGAGCTTGCGCCGCAAATATAAACAGAGCCGCAATCTCGATTGAAAAAAGGAGGATCAGGCTGATCAATAGTCTGCGTGTTTTCATTTTCGCCCTCCGCAAAATCTGTAGCCGTCGCCCCAGACTGTAAGAATATATTCCGGTTTGCCGGGAGTCCGTTCAATGGCTTCCCGTATTTTCCGAATATGCACGTTCAATGTTCCGTCGCCTGTGAATTTATCCTCCCAGACATTTTCAAACAGCTCCTGCTTTGAGATGACCTTATTTTCATGCCGGATCAGGTAAGAGAGCAGCCGAAATTCCAGTGCAGTCAGCCTGGCTGGCTTTCCCCCGGCGGTGACCTGCCTGGTATCAAGATCAACGGTCAGCCAGTCATCAGAGTAATTGCTGCCGGCAGCTTCGCCGTATCGTTTCAGTACGACTTTTACTTTTGCAAGCAGGACACTCAGGGAGTAGGGCTTTTGGATATAGTCATCGCCTCCGATATTGAGCGCGATGATCTGGTCGTCATCACTTGTGCGAGCGGAGATGAACAGGATGGGAACGTTTGTCTTTTGGCGAAGCTCCCTGCACAGTTCAAAGCCGCTGCCGTCCCCCAGGTTGATGTCCAGCAGAAGAAGCTGGGCGGTATTTTCCTGAAAAAACTTCCGGCATTCGGATACGCTGCATGCCGTTGCCGTTTTAACACCGAACAGGTTAAAATATTCGGCTGTGCTGTCTGCGAGGAGCTTTTCATCATCTATAATGAGGCAATCATATTTCATGGTGGACCTCCGGATTGGAATCATATGCGGCGATAAGAAAAGCCGCTGGCAGCAGGTTTTCTGCAGGACCTGCAATGATGTGCTTTCAAGTATATAGTATAACGGTTTATGGGATGGATGGCAACTTTATGAATTATAAATTTAAAGAACGTATGTTCTGAATGGCGTTGACATGATATTAAGTGTGTGGTATAGTAGAAGACAGAAAATTACTGAAAAAAGTAAAAAAGAAGGTGCCCGTTATGAAAAAGTATAAAGCAATCGATATTGCAAGATGGTTTATTAACAGGAATCAGGAAGATTTTAATAGTGGGGAAGATGAAAAAATGACTCTTCTTAAACTATTAAAACTTTTATATTATGCAGAAGGATGTTCACTTGCTTTGGAAAACAGAAGTTTATTTGATGAAAAAATTGTGGCATGGGAACATGGACCGGTCGTAGAAGAAGTCTGGAGAAGTTTTGACAATGCTTATGATCTGAGTGTTGATGATTCGGATATGCATAAGAGTCTGGAAAAAATTTCCAAGGCAGATGTTGAACTGCTGGAGGATGTATACTCGGTATTTGGAAAATATTCGGCTTCCGGATTGAGGAACAAAACTCATTCAGAAAGCCCTTGGCTGGACGCAACTCAAGGAGGCCGGATTTTTAATTCAGAGATACCACGGTCTGATATAAAAAAATATTTTGAGGAGAATTATGTCCAGGATTAAAGATACTCAGGAAGATTATATAAATAAACAGATTGAAAAGCGTTTGAGGGAAGCGCTTTCGGAGAAAAATACGGCTCTCAGTTTCGAACACGAATTACCGAATACAAAATATAGCCCGGATGGTATTAAAGATAAAAATGACAGATTGAATTTTTATGTGGAATTTAAAAAGAAATTGAAAAAAATGAGCTGCAAAACATGGAGAGACTTTGGTAGAGAACCTAAGACAACTGGATTTGAGACCATTCCATTTAAGCAATTTTCGAAAAATATGCAGGCATCCTTAAAAGGTACAAACATTGTTAGCCCTGATTCAAAGCTAGATGTGATTCGAGTTACGGCACAGTATAGAGTGATTGGAAAATATTTAGCAGGAGTGTTTTATATTCTTGCATATGACATTGATTTTTCTGCATATAGGCATTGAACTTATATGGTTTTGTATATGAAAGACTTGGTGTAGATTATGGAATTTAGTCATGAATTGATCATGCCGAACCAGGGCCTTCCGTTTAAAGTATTCCTGTTCGAAGGCGGGGCGGGTAATTATTTTCGGGATAAGCACTGGCACAGATCCATAGAATTATTTGCGGTATATGAGGGTGAATTAAAATTTTATCTGAATGAGGAGCTATATCCTCTGGGGACGGGAAAGTTTATGCTGGTGAATTCCAACGAGATCCACTCAGTGGACTCGCCGGAGCCGAACCGGACGATCGTGCTGCAGATCCCGTTGAAAACATTTGAGGATTATTACACAGGAGAGCAGTTCATTCGGTTTACACACAACCCGCTGCCGCAGGACGGACAGGTCATGAAGCTGATCGGGGATATCTTTGGGGCCTACGAGGAACGGGCCTGCGGATATGAGATGAAGGTAAAGGGGCTATATTACATGCTGCTCCACCTCCTGGTGACGGAATACCGGGAGACGGATGTGACGCCGGATATGGTGAAATGGCACAAGAAGCTGAACCGTCTGTCACTGATCACAGATTACATCAAGGAAAATTATGCGTCGGAATTATCCCTGGAAGCGCTGGCAGAGATCTTTGGATATTCCCCCACCTATCTGTCGCGGATGTTCCAAAAATATGCGGGCATCAATTACAAATCATATCTGCAAAGTATCCGTGTGGAGCGTGCGTTTCAGGAGCTTGCCAATACGGAGCATACCATCAGCGAGACTGCGATGAACAATGGATTTCCGAACAGTAAGGCTCTGGCCAAGGCATTTCAGAAGAAGTACGGGATGCTGCCCAGCGAGTACCGCGGTATGCAGAGAGAGAAAAGAAGCCACATGTCACACCCTGACCAATCACAAAAAGACAAGAAAGTGACATGGATTAGCTAATTTATTGGTGGATAAGTATAAAAAAAACTGTTATTATGGTTTCATAGAAGTGAAAACTGACAAAAATATAAGGAGGAACCATGATGAACATTCAGAAAGTAACAGACCATTCCTTTGGCAGGTATGGAAAGGTTCTGGAAGGTTATGACCTTGCCAGGATTCTGAAAGAGATGGAGCATACGCCTCTGCCGAAAGAAGTGATCTACGTTCCGTCAGTGGAAGAGCTGGAAGCGCTGCCGGAGGCAGAGAGTTTTCGGAATCGTGCCTTTGGCGGGCTGCCCATTCAGATCGGATACTGCAACGGAGATAATTACAAGCTTAATGCTTTGGAATATCACCGTTCCAGTGAGGTCAACATTGCAGTGACAGACATGATCCTGCTCTTAGGCGCGCAGCAGGATATCCAGGCGGATCATACGTATGAGACTTCTTTGGTGGAGGCATTCTTTGTACCTGCGGGTACGGCAGTGGAGGTGTACGCTACGACCCTGCACTATGCGCCCTGTACTGCGGCGGAAGGGGGATTCCGCTGCGTGGTGATCCTTCCGGCAGGAACCAATACGGAACTGACCTTCCCGGTTGGAGAGTCAGGAGAGGATCGGCTGATCACGGCAAAGAATAAATGGCTGATCGCGCATCCGGCGGCCGGGATGGAAGGAGCGTTCTGCGGGCTGAAGGGTGATAATATCAGTATTGTGTAGGGGAGGATACCTTGTGAACCGGCCGGATGGCCATAATGGGATGCACTCGGGTATGAGAGATCGGATGTTGTTTTTGTGATTGTATGGTGAGCTGCCGCAGCTGTTCAGAGCAGCAAGGAAGCTGTGTATGGGCGGTTTCGGACAGATATCAATAAAAAAGAAAGGTGAGTACATATTATGAAGAATATGCCAGAATTGAAAATCGGTGTTGTAGCAGTGAGCAGAGATTGTTTCCCGGAGAGCCTCTCCGTATCCAGACGGGAAGCCCTGATGAAAGCTTATAAGGCAAAATATGGGGAAGAGGATATCTACGAATGTCCGATCTGTATCGTGGAGAGTGAGATCCATATGGTACAGGCTCTGGAGGATATCAAAAAAGCAGGCTGCAACGCGCTGGTAGTATACCTTGGAAACTTCGGGCCGGAGATTTCCGAGACCCTGCTTGCAAAGCATTTTGACGGACCGAAGATGTTTGTAGCCGCTGCGGAGGAGACAGGAAGCAATCTGATCCAGGGAAGAGGGGATGCTTACTGCGGTATGCTCAATGCCAGCTACAATCTGAAGCTGCGTGGTGTAAAAGCGTATATTCCGGAATATCCCATCGGGACAGCGGAAGAATGCGCGGATATGATTGCGGAATTCCGTCCGATCGCGAGAGCGGTCATTGGGCTGAACAGCTTGAAGATCATCAGCTTCGGACCGCGCCCGCTGAATTTCCTGGCATGCAACGCTCCGATCCAGCAGCTTTACAACCTGGGCGTGGAGATCGAGGAAAACTCAGAGCTGGATCTGTTTGAAGCATTTAATAAGCATGCGGGAGACGAAAGGATTCCGGCCGTTGTAAAGGAAATGGAAGAAGAGCTGGGCGCAGGCAATAAGAAGCCGGAGATTCTGGCAAAGCTGGCGCAGTATGAGATCACGCTGAAGGACTGGATCGAGGATCACAGGGGTTACCGCAAATATGTGGCGATCGCAGGCAAGTGCTGGCCGGCGTTCCAGACCCAGTTCGGATTCGTGCCCTGCTATGTGAACAGCCGTCTGACCGCACAGGGGATCCCGGTATCCTGCGAGGTGGATATTTACGGGGCACTGAGCGAATTTATCGGAACCGTAGTCAGCCAGGATGCGGTAACACTGCTGGATATCAACAATAACGTTCCGGCAGATATGTACAAGGAAGAGATCGAAGGAAAGTATTCCTACACCCACAAGGATACCTTTATGGGCTTCCACTGCGGCAATACGGCCTCCAGCAAGCTGTCCTTCTGTGAGATGAGATACCAGCTCATCATGGCAAGGTCTCTTCCGGAGGAAGTGACACAGGGAACTCTGGAAGGCGACATCAAGCCCGGCGATATCACGTTCTACCGCCTGCAGAGCACTGCGGACAACAAGCTGCGTGCATACATTGCTCAGGGCGAGGTGCTTCCGGTAGCCAGCCGCTCCTTCGGCGCCATCGGTGTATTCGCGATCCCGGAGATGGGCAGATTCTACCGCCATGTCCTGATCGAGGGCAATTATCCGCATCACGGAGCGGTGGCATTCGGCAACTACGGAAAAGCATTGTTCGAGGTATTCAAGTATATCGGGGTTCCGGTAGAAGAGATCGGATATAACCAGCCTGCAGGAGTACGTTATCCGACAGAGAATCCGTGGAAGTAAGAAGCTGGACAGAATAGATTTTGAGAATGGATGAGCAGGCCGGAGGCTCCCGGAGCATCCGGCCTGCTCAGGAGAAAGAGAGGAAAACAGATGTTATATATCGGAGTAGATCTTGGCACCTCGGCTGTGAAGCTTCTTCTCATGGACGAAAAGGGAAAGATCCACAATATCGTTTCGAAGGAGTATCCGCTGTATTTTCCGCATCCTGGCTGGTCGGAGCAGAATCCGGAGGACTGGTATGCACAGTCTGTCAGCGGAATCAGGGAACTGATCCGGGACTGCGACAAGAGCCAGATCGCAGGTATCAGCTTCGGCGGACAGATGCACGGGCTGGTCGTATTGGACGCGCAGGATCAGGTCATCCGCCCGGCAATCCTGTGGAATGACGGACGGACGGGAAAGGAAACAGATTACCTGAATGAGGTGATCGGAAAAGAGAAGCTGTCGGAATATACGGCCAATATCGCATTTGCAGGATTTACGGCGCCGAAAATCCTCTGGATGAAGGACAAGGAACCGGAAAATTTTGCGAAGATCGTAAAGATCATGCTGCCCAAGGATTATCTTGCTTATCGGCTGAGCGGCGTACATTGCACCGATTATTCCGATGCTTCCGGCATGCTGCTCCTGGATGTGAAGAACCGCTGCTGGTCAAAAGAAATGATGGAGATCTGCGGAATCACGGAGGCGCAGCTTCCGAAGCTGTTTGAAAGCTATGAGGTGGTCGGCACGGTAAAGGAGGAGCTTGCAAAAGAACTCGGCCTGCCGGAGCAGGTGAAGGTCATTGCCGGAGCCGGAGACAATGCGGCTGCAGCCGTAGGAACGGGAACCGTGGGCGACGGGATGTGCAATATTTCCCTGGGAACCTCCGGAACCATCTTTATTTCCAGCAGGTCCTTCGGAGTGGATGCCAACAATGCGCTTCATTCCTTCGACCATGCGGACGGACATTATCATCTGATGGGCTGTATGCTGAGCGCGGCGTCCTGCAACAAGTGGTGGATGGATGAGATCCTGAGAACCACGGAGTACGCAAAGGAGCAGGAAGCAATCCAAAAGCTGGGAGAGAACCAGGTGTTCTATCTGCCTTACCTGATGGGAGAACGCTCCCCGCACAATGACCCGCAGGCAAGAGCCACTTTTATCGGAATGACCATGGATACCACCAGGGAGGATATGACCCAGGCGGTTCTGGAAGGCGTGGCATTCGGACTGCGGGATTCTCTGGAGGTAGCCCGGAGCCTGGGGATTCGGATTGAGCGCACCAAGATCTGCGGCGGCGGCGCAAAGAGCCCGCTTTGGAAGAAGATCATTGCAAATGTGATGAATCTGAAGGTGGACGTGATCGAGAGCGAGGAAGGCCCGGGATACGGCGGCGCAATCCTGGCCGCGGTAGGCTGCGGAGAATACGGCAGCGTGGAGGAAGCGGCAGAGAAGCTTGTGAAGGTGGTAGATACCGTGGAACCGGAGGCAGAGCTTGTGGCGAAGTATGAGGAGCGGTATCAGAAGTTCCGCCAGATCTATCCGACGGTGAAGGGACTGTTTGGGACGCTGGCAGAGTGATATTGGAAGTATGACGTAGTAGATTAGAGAAAGAAAAGGAGCTTGCCGGGAGATAACATGTCTATACAGGATATCGCTGCAGTTTATATAGATTTATATTGTGGCTTTTAGAAATGTACGACCTCCCGGCAGCCTTTATATTTTGTCTTGCTTATGAACAAAAGCTGTGATAGAATAAATCCATTCGTGGTGATTCAATCCATGAAGTCCATTGTCTGGTGATATACCATCCGGGGATTCTCATCCCGAAATACCAGTGGAGGCAGGAACAATGTAAAAATGGCATATCCGTAAACGGGGATCGTCGAAGAATTTACTGAGCAGAAGATTCCGTCGGCCGTGAGTATATATAGGGAGATTTTGCAATTGACCAGATATTATTTCATTTTCAGTTCAGATTTGTTTGTACAGCTATTGAATCATGCGGGAAGAGCCATGATATTGAGCCTGTTTTTTGGTGCGCTGACGGCAGCGGCATGGATCGATGGAAAAACAAGGACAATACCGGATAAGCTTGTATTTGCCGTATTGGGCATCAGTCTCTTTTCGATTCCATTTTTCCAGGAGGTCGGATTGCCGGATCGGCTGTTTGGCATGTGTTCCGCCAGCCTTCTGCTTCTGGTGATCACACTATGCGTACCGGGAGCCTTCGGCGGAGGAGATATAAAGCTTATGGCGGCCTGCGGTGTATTCCTGGGGTGGAGGTACAGCCTGCTGGCACTGGGGATTGCCATAGTTCTTGGTGCAGCATATGGAAGCTGGATGCTGGTTATAGAAAAAGCAGACCGAAAGACCGCGATTGCGTTCGGGCCATTCCTGTGTGCGGGTATGGCGGCTGCGGTTCTGTGGGGGGATCTGCTGCTTTCCCTCATAGCATCATAATATTTCATTTGGAATATATCTGGATCCCTTTTGTGGCAGGGCTCTTGAAATTTTGGATGAATGAGGAGATATGCGCTTCTGAAAGGGCGCAGGAAAGGATCGATCTGTAAAAATGACTCAAAAAGAAGATATTTTTCTGAAAAATCTGGCCAATCTGACCGAAGCGCCTATTAGGGTTTATTCTACGGAGGGAGAACTGCGCGCGACATATGAGCGCTGGCCTGTTCCTCACATCAAGAGCGAACAGGACGCGGTAGCAGAGCTGTTCGCCCATATCTCCGGGCAGCGGTTTGATATGCGCGGCTATGTGCCCGAAGTGCCGGTTGCCATCTGCGGCCTGCGGGGGGATCGTTATCTGTTCCTGTTAGGCCCTTTTTCTTATGGCGCTCTGAACAACGAAGCCTCGCGCCGCTATATGATGAAGAATCAGATTTCTGAATTTCCGCATTGCCAGCTTAAACATATCTATACGATATCTGAGATGATCCTCAATCAATTTTGTCAGGAAGAAATCCGCCTGGAACCTCTGCGGCTTATCGCCCCGAAAGAAGACAGCTATAAAAATGAGACGACCGCGGAGATTCTCCGCCAGGCGGATACCTTTCAGGAAAACCATACATACTATGAGGAAAGCGCCATGGACGACCTGATCCGGAAGGGAGATGTGGAAGGGATCCGTGAACGTTTTAAATACTGGCTCCCCCGACATCCGGTCGTTTTGAAAAATTACTATAAAAACGAGGAGTACATGGTCGTGACTGCGATCTCCATGGCGGCCAGATCCGCGATCCAGGGAGGGCTGACTTCGCAGGAGGGCTACCTGATCAGCGATATTTTTCTGAAAAAGTTGGAAGCATGTACCACGGCGGAAGAACTTCCCGAAGTCATGTTCGAGGCTTTCCTGTACTGTGCGAAGGAGGTTCAAAAAAAGCAGAAGCTCAACGGCAGGAACTGGCGCGTGGAGCAGTGCAAGAAGGCTGTCATCTCCAGAAGGCTGAAAAAAATCAGCCTGGATGAGATCGCGGACGAAATCGGCATCTCAAAAGAATATATGCTGAAACTATTCCGTAGCGAGGAAGGGGAACCACTGCAGACATACATTGCCAGGATTAAGATGGAGGCTGCCTGCAATATCTTAAAATATTCGGACAAAAAGATCGGGGAGATCGCAGAGTATCTGGGATATAACTCTCTCAGCTATTTTTCAAGGGAATTTCGAAAGATCATGGGCATATCGCCGTTAGAGTACAGAAAAGAAGCCGGGATTACCTATTGAGCATGTGAGTGATTGTTTACTCATGCGCCGCTGAAAACGATGCCGCAAAAATGCAGTTACTTTTATCAAAAAAGAGCAGCCGCATTTTTTGCGGCGCTTTCTTTTTTTCTATTAGGAAACTTCACCGAATTTTCCTATAGAACAAAAAACCTCCGTGGATGTTCACTTTTTATATCTATACAGAATGCATATCCTTTTCTGTGAAAAAACCATCCGTATTTGTGAGAACATAGAGATTTATTTTCTGCTACATTAAATACAGAAAGACACAGAAGAAACGAACAGGAGGAGATCATGGAACATAAACTCAGGACATTACTGGACAGTAAAGAGCAAAATTATATTTTCCCGTTCTTCTGGCAGCATGGGGAGGACGAAAGCACCTTACGGGAATATATGCAGGTGATCTTTGAAAGCAATATCCGTGCGGTATGCATAGAGAGTCGCGGGCATCCGGACTTCTGCGGGGAGAAATGGTGGTCAGATATGGATATCATACTGGATGAAGCAAGAAAGCGGGGCATGAAAGTATGGATCCTGGACGACAGCCATTTTCCCACCGGATACGCAAATGGGGCGCTTCGGGACGAGGAAGACCGGTTGTGCAGACAGGGCGTCACATCCAGAAGGTATGCCTGCCGCGGCGGAGAAAAATTGATCCTGGAAACGGATGTACTTAGAAAGGCGAAAGAAATCGAGCCGTCAGAAACCGAACGGATGATCGCGAGGTTTACCGGAGAAAAAGAGACGCGCAGGTTCGAGGATGACCGCCTGTTGGGGATTATAGCCAGAAAGACGGATGGAAGCGAGAATATTAAACTTCCGGCAGATACGGAAGCGGACGCTTTTTGCTGGGAGGTACCGGAAGGCGAGTGGGAGGTATCTGTCCTGCACCTTTCGCGCAATCTTGGATACCACAGGGATTATATCAATATGATGGATCAGGAATCCTGCCGTTTGCTGATTGAACATGTCTACGAACCGCATTGGGAACGATACCATGATGATTTCGGCGTGACGATCGCCGGCTTTTTCTCCGATGAACCGGAGCTTGGGAACGGACATCTGTATGATACCCATACCCGTCTGGGGGAGGTCGAAGATCTGCCATGGAGCCGGGAACTGGAAGAGCGGCTGCGGGGGCTGTGGAAGGAGGATTTCCTGCCGAACCTGACCTGCCTGTGGGAAGACCGGATCGACAGCAAAAGAGGAGCCGCTGCGCGGTATACCTATATGGACGAGGTTTCGCGCCTGGTGGAAAAGAATTTTTCCATGCAGATGGGAGAATGGTGCCGCAGCCACCGTGTAGAGTATATCGGCCACCTGATCGAGGATAATGGGGCGCACGCCCGGACCGGCAGCTCTCTGGGACATTATTTCAGGGGGCTTTCCGGACAAGACATGGCGGGGATCGACGATATCGGCGGACAGGTATTTCCCCAGGGGGAAGATGTCAGCTACGATCTCGGGCCGCTGGAATGCAGGGACGGAGAATTTTACCACTTCATGCTGGGAAAGCTTGCCGGTTCCGCCGCCGCCATCGATCCGCGGAAAAAAGGAAGGGCGATGTGTGAGATATTCGGAAATTACGGATGGTCAGAGGGCGTCCGGCTGGAAAAATATCTTTTGGATCATTTCCTGGTAAGGGGCGTGAACCATTTTGTACCGCATGCGTTCAGCACAAAGGATTTTCCGGATCCGGACTGCCCGCCGCATTTTTACGCCCATGGCAATAACCCGCAGTACAGGCATTTTGGCACACTGATGAAATACACGAACCGAGTGTGCGAGGCGCTAAGCGGAGGCAGGCATATCGCACCAGCGGCCGTGATCTATCACGCGGAGGGCGAATGGACCGGAAAAACAGTCTTATCGCAGCAGATCGGGCGGCTTCTGACAGAAGCGCAGATAGAATACGATTACCTTCCGATGGACGTTTTCGCTGAGAAAGAACGATACCAGACCCGTATCCGGGATCATGTGCTGACGGTCAATACGCAGGATTATCAGGTGGTGATCCTGCCGGAAATGGAATTTGTTCCGGAGCATTTTGCCGCCGCCGCGGACGAAATGCGGAAGAAGGGAATCCCTGTGATCTGCGCGGGGAACGGGTCGGTTTTCGGGAAAGCGGCTGAAATGATAACGGAAACGGCAGTCCGGCTGGATGAGGTTGTTCCGTTCCTGCGCTCTATCCATGCGGATAACGTCAGCTTTTCCCCTGCGGACAGATATCTGCGGTATTATCAATACGAGTACAATGACGGCAGTTCCTGTCTTTTCCTGATAAACGAAGGAAAAGAAGAATATGAGGGGGTTCTTTCCGCAAAAATCCCTGGAAGCTGTATCGGGTATGACGCATGGGAAAACTGTGTTTATCCCGTAACACGCTGCGAAGAGGGAATCCGGGTTCGGATCAGGCCATTGCAGAGCATGCTCCTGTTCTGGAACATCCCAGACGCGGCAGAACTTCTGGAGCAGGGCGTAAAGCCGGAATATCAGGCCAGATATCAGATCAGAACCGCCTTTTTCGAAGATCAGGCAGGTTTTGAAGAGTTTGACACCATTGGTCCCTGGAAGCGGAGCGTGTGCAGAAGTATAGAATATCCGAAGTTCCATGAGGAAAAAACAGTTACATTTCCCGATGACCTGGCAAAGGAAAAAGAAGATTTTTCGGGCTTTGTAAGATATGAGGCTTCCATATCCGTGAACCCGGATGAAGAGAACCTGCTCTATATCAGCGACGCGCGGGAAGGCGTGGAAGTATTTGTAAATGAGGAAAGCCTTGGGATCCAATGTGTGCCGCCATTCCTCTATGTACTCACGGGAAACCTACATCCGGGAGAAAACCGGATTCGGATCGAGGTGGCGACCACGCTGGAACGGGAAATGGCAAAAGTTCCGGATATGCTGGGCAGGACGGCCAGGGCAGAGGGAGAAACCGGCATCACAGGAAAGGTTATTTTTTATAAAAGAAAGGAAGAGGGAATATGAGTAAAGAACGCAGTACAGAAATGAATACAAAAATTGGCGCTTCCGAGCACTTAGCTTACGCGATCGGAGCCGGGGGCATTAACATCAATACGGTATTGGTTGCAACCTATTTGCTTGTTTATTATACAAATGTCGCAGGGATTTCGGCCGGTTTGGCCACTTCAGTCATCGCCGTGTCAAAACTGCTGGATGGAGTGTCTGATCTGATCATGGGCAATATCATTGACCACACACATACCAGCAATGGAAAGGCCAGGCCCTGGCTGATCCGGATGATACTGCCGATGTTTATTGCCAGTATGGCAGTGTTTTATGTCCCGTCAGGGTTTAACGGATTTGCCCAGGCCGTTTATATCTTCATCACCTATAACCTTGCGAATACGGTATGCTATACCGCCCTCGCCGTATCCTTTGAGTCCCTGAACGGTTTTATGACGACCAACCAGAAATCCAGGGGACTGAACGGCGGGCTTAAACTGATCGCCAATGCCCTTACAACGGTACTGATCGCTTCGCTTATACTGAATCTGGCAAGAGTATTCGGCGGCGGGGAATTGTATACACAGAGGGGCTGGACGTTAACCATCCTTGTATTTATGATCGCGTTTGCCGTTATGACATGGATCGGCTACCGGGGAACACAGGAACGGGTTGACAGCCTTGAGAATGCGCCGGAGGATCATACCGGGGGAACAAAACCGGATAACAACGATGTAAGCGCGGCAAGATCATTGGCGGCGCTGCTAAAAAATAAATACTGGCTTATGTGCATCATCACTGTCATGACGATCAATATTATGATGATCCTTTCAGGCGGCTCGACCATCTATTTTGCGGAATTTGTGTTAAATGACGTCGATCTGCAGGCAACCATAAGCTCGGTCATGAATCTGGCTCTGATTCCTTCCGCAGTGGTATCAATAGCGCTTATGAGTAAATTTGGAAAAAGGAATCTGATGTTATTTGGAATGTTCATTACTTTTGTGTCATCCCTGATTCCACTGTTTTCCCTGTCGCCTGCGGTCTGCGTTATAGCCGCCGCGTTAAAAGGGGCAAGCTTTGGGCTGACGGGCGCTCCGTCCATGAGCATCGTACAGGATGCAATCACGTATGGGTTATGGAAAAACGGTTTCATCAACATAGGGATGGGAAATGCCGCAAATGCATTTGCCACAAAGATCGGCTCCAGCCTGGGAACTATCCTGATCGGCAGCCTGCTGGAACTGGGCGGATTTGTGTCGGGCGCGGCGGTTCAGAGCACCGGGGCAATTTCCATGATCAGTACGCTTTATATCTGGGTGCCAGCAATTATTTCCGCGATTAATATCGTGATCATGTTCTTCTATGACCTGGATAAATTCTATCCGCAGATCGAAGCGGACTTAAAGGAAGGAAAATTTGCGCCGGAGGCTGGCAGCAGGTAGAGCAGCGGGGCGGGGCATTCTGCCCCGCCGCCGGACGGTCGGAAAGGAGTTTAAGGATGTATTATCAGATTGAAAAAATGGACGGATACTATCGGATCGGAAGCCCGGAGAATGTATTTTGCTATCTGGTGGCCGGGACAGAGAGGGCAATGCTGATCGATACGGGATATGGCTTTGGAGATCTGCGCGCGGCGGTCAGGTCTGTCACAGAGAAACCATTGCTTATCGTGAATACACATGGGCATTGTGACCATGTAAGCGGAAACGGGCAGTTTGAAGAAACCTGCTTTATCCATGAGCAGGATATGGAGCTTTGCCGGGAACACAGCAGCAGGGAAATGCGCGTGGGGAGCCTGGAAAATGCAAGGCACAGCCAGAACTTTGAAACAGGGGAACTGTATAATGCCCTGCCGGAGGATTTTGATGAGGGAGCCTATCTTGGCAGAGACGCCGGAAATCTGTGGGCGGTGAAGGACGGGGATGCTTTTGAGCTTGGGGGAGCCACGATGGAGATCGTGGAGACCCCGGGACATACAAAGGGAGGGATTTCCATATTCTATCGGGAGAAGAACCTGCTCTTCGTGGGGGATGTCGCCGGAGCGTTTGTCTGGCTCTTCGGGAAGGAATCGGCCGGCCGGGAAGTCCATATCCGGACACTGGAAAAAATGTATGCTATGGCCGCAGATGGATATATCAGCGCGCACAATCCGAATATCATGCGCAGAGAAGAGTTTCCGCGGTATATCCGGGCGGCGGAGGAAGCAGATTATGAGAAGGGGGAGCCTTTTGACAGTCCGTTTTCAAAAGAGACGAAACCAAGAGTCTGCGCTCTGGACGGGATGACAGTGAAGGATCTTTTCCGGCCGGATTTCGCGGCAGTGGTGATTAGCGAAGAGTAAAAGGACAGGTGAAAAAGGATGAAGTTCAATGATTATGAAGCGAAACATCAGGCATTTATCAGAAAACATCTGGCAGAATGTACGGTCTTGTTGAATTATGACGGGCAGTTCCCGCTTAGTCAGCCGGGCACGATCGCCGCTTACGGTTCGGGAGTCAGAAATACAGTAAAAGGCGGCTCCGGTTCCGGCGAAGTCAATTCCCGGTATACGGTTTCCATTGAGCAGGCTCTGGAACAGGCAGGCTTTAAGGTGGTTTCAAAGGAATGGCTGGACAGCTACGGCATTTTTATAAAGGAAAAGAAAAAGGCATATGGAGACTATTTGCTGGATCACGCAGATCCCAATCTGCAGAATCCGCTGGTTGCGCTTCTGGGTGCGGTGATGCCGGAACCGGAATACGAGTTTCCGCTGGAAACTTCGGCAGATGCGGCAGTCTATGTGGTCGGCAGGCTTTCCGGGGAAGGAGCCGACAGAAAGCCGGTCAAAGGGGATGTGCTTTTAACGGACACGGAAGTCAGGGACATTTTGGCCCTGAATGAAAGCTATAAAAAATTTATGCTGATCATAAATACCGGAGGCCCTGTTGACCTGCGTCCCGTGTCCAAAGTAAAAAATATTCTTGTCCTTTCGCAGCTTGGGGCTGAGACGGGGATCGCGGCGGCGGACATCCTTCTGGGAAAACAGAACCCGTCCGGGAAGCTTACGGCAACGTGGAGCGCGTGGGAGGATTACTGTCCGGATGCGGAGTTTGGAATGGCAGATGATACGCATTATAACGAGGGTATTTATGTGGGATACCGATATTTTGACAGTGTGGGGAAAAAAGCACTTTACCCGTTCGGATATGGCCTGTCCTATACGACCTTCGAGCTTTCCGATATCAAGATGGAATCTGGAGAAGAACAGGTCGGGGTTACGGAGTCAGGAGAACAACCGACCAGGATTGCGGAATCAGGAGAGCAGGAGGTCAGGGTTACGGCGACGGTGACAAACACGGGCGGGTATCCCGGAAAGGAAATCGTGGAGGTGTACGTATCTGTGCCGTCCGTTGAACTGGAACAGCCCTTTCAGATGCTGGCGGGATTCGCGAAGACGGGCATGCTGGCTCCGGGTGGGCAGGAGACTGTGGAAATCGTGGTGAAGCTGTCAGACCTGAAATCTTATTCTGAGGCAGAGCAGAGTGATGTGCTGGAGGCAGGGGATTATATTTTCCGCATGGGAAAGAGCAGCACGGAGACAACCGTTGCCGGGAAGGTCACTCTGGAAGAAAAGAGGATCGTAAAAAGAGTCCATGCCATCTGCAGGGAGGATGGCGAGAACCGGGAGGACAGAAAGGAAGCAGAACGGCAGGACGGCAGAGGAATGGATTGTGCGGCAATCCATCCAATCGCGGAGAAGCTGACAGATGAGGAGCTGGTTCTGTTAAGTCTTGGGGATTTTTCACGGGATGGCGATACCAGCGTGATCGGAAATGCGGGAACCACAGTCGCGGGGGCTGCCGGACAGACCGCCCTGCTGCCTGCCCATCCGGAGATAAAGACGCTGGTCATGGCGGACGGTCCCGCAGGGCTGCGGCTTTCGAAGAAATATTACCGCGATGAAAACGGCGTACACAGCATAGGAAACGGAACCATGCCGGATGCAACGATTGAATTGATGCCGCAGGAGATTGCCGATACCATGCGCGGTGAAGAGATTGTGCCCCAGGGATGCAGCGTGGAATATCAATATGCAACGGCAATCCCCGTAGGTACGGCCATCGCACAAAGCTGGAATCTGGATTTCGCGGAAAAATGCGGCGATATTGTTGGCTCTGAGATGGAGCTGTTCCATATCCAACTCTGGCTGGCGCCGGCATTGAATATCCAGAGAAGTATTCTCTGTGGCAGAAATTTTGAATACTATTCGGAGGATCCGTTTGTCAGCGGAAAATTCGCGGCAGCAGTGACCTGCGGTGTGGAAAAGCATAAAAACTGCGGTGTGGTGATCAAGCATTTTGCGGCAAACAACCAGGAGACAAACCGGATGAACAGTAACAGCGTTGTGGATGAGCGGACCCTGCGGGATATCTATCTGCGAGGTTTTGAAATCTGTATTGAGGAAACGATGCCGTCAGCGGTCATGACCTCCTATAACCTGTTAAATGGAGAGCATACGTCGGAAATGAAGAAGCTGACCTTGGATTATCTGCGGTCGGAGTTGGGGTATTCCGGCATCGTGATGACGGACTGGCTGGTAAGGGATGCAATGCCGGCAAATCAGAAGTACCCGCATCCAAAAGCACACCTGATCGCAAAGGCGGGAGGAAACCTCATCATGCCCGGAGGGCAGAAGGACTATGACGAGCTGATGAAAGCGCGGAAAGACGGGGAAGTGAGCAGAAATGAATTGATGCGGAATGTGTCTGAGACGCTGGAACTGATCGAAAAGCTGAACGTTTCAGAATAAAGCCGAAGTAATATATGAGAATGTCTTTGACAGTTGAAGAACCATTATACTGAGTAGATGGATGCGGGGAGTGATCCCCACATCTACTCAAGGGGAAAAACTCTCCGCATAGTTTTTTACATAGCGTTCAATCTCATTCATCTGTTTCGCCGTGTTCGGATTCGAATAGGGGATCCGCCGGATGATCCTGGAGATATAATTATTTTCTGCAATGATATCCATGCTTTCCCGAAAGTTAATATCAAAGAAATAGGCAATATACGAAACCCAATAATCCATCAAAGTCTTGCGGTCTGCCGAGAGGACGCACTGGTTCCGGAATATCGTATCATAGATTTCCGGAGAGATCTCCTGTGCCCCGATTTCTTCCGGGGAAGCCCCGAGAAATGTTTCCGTGGCATCGGTCAGCTTTACCCGGCAGTTGTCCAGCTTGTCCGCGTCGCGGATGATCCGGGCGTGAACCAGAGCCCTGGCATCGGTTACACCGGACAGGCAGTAATCGCTGTGTTTTGCAATGGCGGTACGGATGATGGGATCCCAGGTGTTTTCCGGCAGGAATCTTCGAATCATGCCTTCCTCAAAAAGCACCTGCACTCCATAGGCCGCATGATCCATCGTATCAGGCTCGAAGCTGTCAAAACGCCGGAGCTGTTCAAAACGGCCCAGGTCATGGAGGAGGGCGATCAGCTTCGCAAGCTCTGTATCTTCATCAGAAAGCCGCATCCGCCGGGCAATATTAGCGGCCTGTCCCACAACGCCGTAGGTATGGACGATCTTTAAACGGACTTTGTCATCCGTGCGGTCATAATCATTTAAGTAGGATTCAAAAATTTCTCTGGCAAATGTATAATTTATCATGGTTCAGCTCCCTGTTTTTTTGTATGGACTGCGCATAGCCGCTTAATTATGCAGCTTTGCGCTTAGATCAGTAATGCTCCTCTTAGATTATAGTACAGCCGTTCGCAGGATTTCAACCAGGAATTTCATCGTTGTTAGATGGTACGATCATGTTAGAACATCCAACCATACAGACAGAATTTTTACTGTTTCTATGACATATTTTATGGAAATCCGTACATGCTAAACGGAAAGGCTGTCAGCCGATCATGATAGAGTTGGCAAAGTTTAGCGCTGGTGAGTATCATTGCAGACGGCAACAGACGACCATATAAGAGAGGTGCAGCGGCATGCATAGGGAATCAATCTGGCAGCGGTCCACAGCCATACCGGCGAGGCCGGAGCTGCCTGGAAATATCAGTACGGATATCGCAATCGTAGGAGGCGGGCTGGCCGGGATACTGACGGCTCATTTTCTGGAGCAGAGCGGGCGGCAGTGCGTCGTTCTGGAAGCGGATCGGATCGGGAGCGGACAGACCGGGCATACAACGGCAAAGGTGACGTCACAGCACGGCC
>CAYQBE010000076.1:0-23056 GCA_964415625.1 uncultured Clostridium sp. | reverse complement strand
TGACCTTTAAGATCGCATCCCTGGTGATGAATTATTTACAGACAGAAAGGAACTCAGAACATGAATGATGCTTTTTATGAACAACTTGTAACCAGGAAAACCAAACCTCTGGATATACTGATCCGCATCCTGATCATTGTCTTCATTGCTGCGGTTGCAGTTGTAGGGACTTTGTTCATCGGTTTTCTCGCTTTTTTCATTGCCGTACTTCTGGCGATGGGCGCATATTATTTTATTTTTCCGCGTCTCAATGTAGAATATGAGTATACGCTTTTAAACTACGACATTGATGTTGCTGCCATTTTCAGCAAGGAAAAGCGGAAAAATATCACATCCTTTGATATCCGGCAGGCTGAGATCATTGCGCCGAAGGGTTCTCCCAGACTGAATTCTTACCACCCGAATAAGACCCAGGACTTCTCCTCCGGCAATGCGGACGCGAAGGTCTACGCGGTCATGATTCCGCTGGAACAGGGTGTCAATTGTATCTATATGGAACCGGATTGGAAGATGCTGGAGCATATGAAATCCTGGACCGGGATGAAGCTATACGAAGACTGATCTGCGGTGTACAAAGGGGCTGTCGGAATATCCTGTTTATCCGCAATCCATTGTTGTAAGATCTCACGGATCGCAGCAATGGATTGCAGGTATACAGCCATTTTCCGGCAGCCCCTTATCTATATCATATACAGAAAACCTGACGCTGCTATTTTACTTTGATCTGGCTCATGATCTGTCCGATCGGCGCGGAGATCGACAGATCCGCCCTCACCGCACGCCCTGTCTCAGATTTGTTGATGACCGCCAGATATTTTCCCCGGAAATAATCAATAAATCCGGCTGCCGGATAAACGACCAGCGATGTTCCGCCGATGATCAGCATATCCGCATCCGTAATCGCGCGGATCGCCCCCTGTATCACCTGGGAATCCAGCCCTTCTTCATAAAGCACGACATCCGGCTTGATCAGCCCTCCGCACTTCTCGCATCTTGGAACACCGGCTCCGCTTTTTACATATTCGGCATCATAAAACGTATGGCAGTCCATACAGTAATTCCGCATGATACTTCCATGCAGCTCGTATACCACTTTACTGCCCGCCGCCTGATGAAGACCGTCAATATTCTGTGTCACAACGGCGGAGAGCTTTCCGGCCTTTTCCAGCTCTGCCAGCTTCAAATGCGCCGGGTTCGGCTCTGCATCCAATATCATCATTTTCTCTTTGTAAAATTCAAAAAAGGCATCCGTGTGCGCCATAAAAAAGCTGTGGCTCACAACCTGTTCCGGAGAATACTTATATGCCTGATGATAAATCCCGTCAGCACTCCGGAAATCCGGGATATTACTCTCTGTCGATACTCCCGCACCGCCGAAAAATACGATATTGGAGCTTTCATCGATCATTTTCTGCAGCTGCTCTATTTCCTTCTCATACATTTGCATCCCTCCTAGCAATCCTCTTCCACATGTCCGCTGTCGATATGCTTCTGAACGATCTCCTTCATACAATTCCATATGGTTTCCGAAGTTTCTTCAATCTTTTCATTCCGCTTATAAATCTGAGATTTTCTCACCTGATGCTCCTGCCAGCTGAGTCCGTCGGACGCATCATTCAAAAGGAGGGGCTGGAAATTATCCAGCAGATGCGCGTACTTCCCTTCCGGAGTCTCATAGGCTTCAAATTCCTCCCAGAGCTCACGGAAATACTTCCCCTGATCCTCCGGCAGAAGTCCGAAGATCCGGTCAGCCGCGGCCTCCTCCCGCGCCCGCTTCGTTTCTGCCCCCGCGGCATCATATGCATAGGTATCTCCTGCGTCAATCTCCACCAGATCATGGATCAGGACCATGAGCATGACCTTGCTGACATCTACCGGCTTCTCCGCATATTCCTGGAGCAAATATGCCATCAGTGCAATATGCCAGGAATGCTCCGCATCATTTTCCTTTCGTCCCGCATCCGCCAAATAGGTCTGACGGAAGATATTCTTCACCTTGTCGATCTCCACAATAAACTGAATCTGTTTTTCCAGCCTTTCCAGCTTCTGATTTTTCTCCATCTCTCTCTCTTTCATAGTCCAAAATACTGACCGGTATGTAATGCACGATATCCTTTTAGGAACTACCGCAAGATATACCTATTATTTTGAGACAGTTCCTCAGCGTAACCCCGGAGTATTTTCCCTCGGTATAGAAAAAACAGGCCTTTTCAGCCTGTTCGCCCCCTAGTTACAGTTCTATCTTACCGCTTGTATCGTCATTTACTACATAGTAAGCAGCTGATTCCTCCGGCTTCAGATAGATCTTGACATCCTTCATGTCACCAACCTTATTCTTCAGGACCTTGGTCCATACTTCCTTGACCTTCTGGAATATCTCTTTTTCCGTAAATTCCTTGCCATCAAACTGAAGGAACATCTCTGTCTTTACTTCCGCCTTTGTAGAAGTCTTCTTTGCCGCCGGCTTCTTCTCCGCAGACTTCTTCTCTGTCGTCTTCTTAGCCGCCGTTTTCTTCTCTTCCTTTGCAGGCTTTTCTTCTACAAGGACGCCAGCCTTGGTCTCAATTGCTTTTGTAGTATCTTTTTTTGTTCCGATTGCTTTTGGTACCGGCTTCGGTTCTTCCTTCTTCGGCTCTGCTTTTTTCTTCTCCGATGTCTTTTCCGCTGTTGTCTTTTTCTCCGCAGTCTTTCCCGCTGTTGTCTTCTTTGCCGTTGTCTTCACCTCAGCCGCTTTCGCCTCTGATTTTTCTTCGGTTACCTCTGTTGCCTTTACTTCCTTTGCAGACGTACTTTCCGCTGCTGTTGTTGATTTTTTTCTCGGTGCCATAATTGCTCCCTCCTAAAAACACTCAAGTATCAACTTCCTTTATAACTGCTGTCACAAAGTCCGTTTGTCGTACTATTACGTTACTTTTGATATACTGAGTAGTAAAACACTCTATGACCATTTTATTATACATCATTTTTGGTAAAAGGTCAAATCCTATGCCACAATTATCTCATATGATTTTATAAATACTTCATTTTTCGGCAGCCGAGTGATTCCCGGCTTCTTTGAGATCTCCTCCGCGAAGCCAACATTGTCGCATCTTCCCTCCCATGGTTCCAGGCAGACAAAAGGTGCGTCCTTGACCGACCAGATTCCAAAATTCGGAAATGCTTCACACCGCATGCCTGCATAAGGTGTTCCGTCCTTTCTGCACAGCCATACCTCTTCAATCTGTCCGCCGTCAAAGATCAAAGCATCCCTCATAAACATCTCCTCTGTGACCGGACACATCCCATCTATCAGCTCCAGCGTATACGTCTGATCCGGCACAGCGGTTCCTGTATTCGGATCTATCAATATGTAGGTAAGAGATGCTTTTCCAGGAAATTTCAAAAAATAGTCATCCTTTTTTTCTCCTTTTTCAGCAAAACGGAAAGCAGGATGTCCGCCGATGGTAAAATACATGGTCTCTTCGGAACAGTTCTTCACCTTCCACTCCACCGTCAGATTCTTTCCTTTAAGAGTATAATTGATGTACAATTCAAAGTCATATGGATAAGCCTTTTTCGTCTCCTCTGAGGAGGCCAGCCGAAACGATACAGCATCCGCAGAAGAGGAAACACAGGTGAATACACTGTCTCTTGCAAATCCATGCTGTACTGTGGGAAATGTGCTTTCCCCGATCAGAACCTGGTTTCCAAAGGTTTTTCCGACATTCGGGAAAAGAACCGGAGAATGGCGCTTCCAGTAGACTGGATCACCTTCCCATAAAATGTCTCTATTCTTCTCTCTGTCAAAGATTTTAGTAACCTCTGCGCCAAGCTCTGCAATTTCTACATAGAGAGCATCATTTTCCAGCTTCATCGTCTTCTCCTCTCTTTTCGCATTTTTATATTTTTTTAGTAATCCATATCTGATTTATATCTATAGAACCGGTGCATATTGGTCTTATCCAATTATTTATCCGAATCTGACGACTGTTCTACCTGTATACTCTTGTCAACCAGATACTCTGCAACTTTTCTCTGCAGAATTGCCTTTCTAAGGAGATCCTCACCTATACGCTCTTTAAACTCCTCAACATCATCTGCGCCCGCATCTTCCGCATATTCCTTGATCAGCTTTTCATATTCGGCTTCTGATGGCTCCAGTTTCTTTTCTTTAGCGATCAGACTGCAGGCAAGATTGGCTTTCACAATGGTCTCCGCAGATTCCTGAGTTTCCTTTTCGTAGTCTTCCATCGACTTGTTCATATATTTACTCAAAAATTCTTCAAATTCAAGACCATATCCATCAGCCAGTTTTTTATATGTATCCTCCGTTGTCTGATATTCCGCTTTTACCTGATCTTCCGGAAGCTTTTTCACCTCTATCTCATCCATAAGAGCACTCAATGCCGCACTTTGAAGAGCACTGGTCAGCTGCAGTTCGCTGTCTTCCTCCAACTGCTGCCTGATCTCCTTTTTATATTCCTCTACAGTCTTGGATTCTTCACTGTTCTCCTGCACCCACTCATCCGTCAGCTCCGGAGATATCATCTCATAGATTGCATTCAGGGTGATATTAAAATTGGCGGGCTTATCTGCCACTTCTTCGTTCGGGTAGGCCTCCGGGAACTTAACAGTGATGTCAAAATTATCTCCCGGCTCGTGCCCCACGATCTGCTCTTCAAAGCCCTTGTAGTCTCCTTCCGCTCCCAAAAACTGACCGGATCCCAGAATCAGAAAAGCTCCTGACGCACTGCCGCCGCTGAATTCCTCGCCATTGATAGTTCCCGTATAATCAATATCCACGGTATCTCCATTCTCTGCAGCCCTGTCCGTAATCTCTTCACGTTCCTGAGACAATGACAGATAATTATTGATCGTATTCTCAACAGAGGTATCCGTCACCTCTGTCTTCTCCACCTTGGGAATCTCCAGCTTTTTGTACTTCTTTATCGTAATGTACTCATCTGATAATTCTGAACTGCATCCTGCAAGAGAGACAGCCAGAATACTGCTTATTATCACTGCGATCCATTTTTTCTTCATCTTTTCACCTCATAATTCTTAAAAAAACATTTTCGGCAACTCAGAAATGTCTGCCGATTCCTGTTCAAGTATACCATATTCCAGTCCTGAAAAAAAGTCATTTTTAGATTTAATTCCAATATCTAAAGCAAGGGGGACAGCAGCCGGCTGAACTGTTCCTTTACCCGGATGATAAATCCTCTCTGGTCATAGACCTTCCTGGTGACATGGGTACATTTCGTCATATCCGTCTCAAAGATCCGCTCCAGACGCTGTACGGTACGCTCGCTATAGATCACCGCATTGACTTCAAAATTGAGTTCAAAGCTGCGGATATCCATATTGGCGGTTCCCACGCATGCCACCATCCCGTCCACACTCAGCGTCTTCGCATGGAGGAAACCGTTGTTGTAGACGTAGCATTTCGCTCCGGCCTGAACCAGTTCGCCCAGATAGGAATAAGTCGCCCAGTACACAAATGGATGGTCCGGTTTGCAGGGCACCATGATCCGAACATCAATCCCGGAACGGCTGGCGATCATCAGCGCGTCCAGAATAGAGTCATCCGGGATCAGATATGGGGTCTGGATATAGACATGTTTTTTTGCACTGTGGATCAGCCTGAGATAATTGTCATGAATGGTCTTGGTCTTGGAGTCCGGTCCGCTGGAAATGATCTGCACCGGGTCGCGCCCCTTCCTGACATATGTGGGAATCTCGAACAGATTATCCTGCAGAAACAGATTTTCCTTCGCCGCATAATTCCAATCCAGCACAAATCTGACCGCAAGTGAGGTCACAGCCGCCCCCTCAATACACAGATGGGTATCCCTCCAATAACCGAACTTCTTATTCTTCCCCAGATATTCCCTGCCCACATTGAAGCCGCCCACAAAACCGATTCTGCCGTCAATGACAACGATCTTCCTGTGATTCCGGTAATTCATCCGAAGCTGGAACTGCCCCAGAAGCGCCGGGAAAAATTCCGCCACCTGGATTCCTTCGCGTTCCAGACGGTGCCAGTCCCGGTTATGCATTGTACGGCAGCCCATACTGTCAAAGAGTATCCTCACTTCCACTCCCTGCCTTGCCTTCTGGATCAGCACCGGCTCAATCTTCTGCCACAGCTCATCATTCCGGATGATATAATATTGAAGGTGGATATAACATTTTGCCTGCTTCATCTCATCGATCAGGACCCGGAACTTCTCTTTTCCGTCCACGTAGATACGCACATCATTATTATCCGTGAGCACTGCCTGACCGGCTTCCAGATTATACAGGATCAGATCCTCAAAACGCCGCAGTTCCGGATTGGCCAGGCGGAGCCGCTTCCGGTAGATCCGCTCTTCCTGCCGGCGGACCGCATATTTCAATTCCCCTTCGATCTCCTTTGCCTTGAACATCCGGCTCTTATGAAAATCCTGTCCGATCATGAGATACATGACAAACCCAAGAATCGGGATAAAATATAAGATCAAGAGCCACGTCCACACAGTCTGCGGAGACCTTCGCTGAAAAAATATGATCACCAGAGACAGTAAGATGTTGATGATCACCAGGTGATCCATGATAAAATGATATGTGACCGCAGTCCCGTTCCAGATCGTTTCCGCCATAAAAACTCCTCCATCATTCGAATGCAGCGATTGCCGGATACCTTGCAGCAAGGTGCAAAGCACCGTGAACAGTAACAAGAATACTTCTTAATGTATTGTTTGTCAAGTTTCTGTTTGTATTCAAATACACGGTATTGTTGCTATTGAAAGCCACTTCACACACATACACAAAAAATAAACAGTTCGTCCAATGTCTGCTTGCACTTCGCCGAAAACAATGTTACAATAGATTACGGAAAAAGAGGAAACAGGAGGATTTGCCGTGAGGACAGTAACGATTGTAATGCTGGTAATCTTAGCAATTTTAATTGCAGCATTTATTGCACTTTATTTTTTTGGAAAGAAGATGGAAAAGAAGCAGGCTGAGCAGAAGGAGCAGATGGATGCCATTGCGCAGACGGTTACCATGATGGTGATCGATAAGAAAAAAATGAAGCTAAAAGATGCCGGTTTTCCGGCCGTAGTTGTGGAGAATACTCCCAAGTACCTCCGGCGCTCCAAGGTTCCGGTCGTAAAGGCCAAGATCGGTCCGCAGATCATGTCTCTGATGTGCGACGCGCAGGTCTATCCGTTGATCCCGGTAGGCGGCAAGCCCATCAAGGCAGTCCTAAGCGGAATCTACATAACCAGCGTAAAAGGAATCCGCGGTTCTCTGGAGAAGCCGCAGCCCAAGAAAAAATTCATGGACCGTTTTAAAAAAGAAAAGACGGATGACAAAAAGAAATAATCCGGATGACAAAAATCAGCACACATTCCTCAGGATGTGTGCTGATCTTTTTATGACAGATTCAGGGAAAAATCACCGGCAGTTCTGGACACGATATTCATCTTGATCGTACAGTCCGCCATCGGTTCATGATTGACATCCAGCTCATAATCCAGCGAGACATCAATATTCTTGTCTGTCACCTTCACTTCCATATTCTTCGTATTGACGCCTACAAGCATCTGTCCGTACGGCGTCTGATAATAAGTAAGGTTCTTCTTGTTTTTTTCAAAAACCATATGTGAATTTGAAAGCCCCCGCTTGATGATCTCCAGGCTGTCATCCCCCGATATCTTGATCTGATTTTTGGTCACTCCGGGAGTCCCTTCCATCAACTCATCATAGATCACATAGTGCTTTCCGTTCCGGCAGTAGTAGCTTGCCGGAGTCACCACTTCAATCGGCTCATTCTCCTCCGTCAGATCGGCCATTGCATCCTGATGCAGACCTGAGATACTCACCAGCACATCTTTTGTCATACTCCATCCTCCATATATTGCAGCCGCCCGGCGCTGTACGTGCTGGGCAGTAAATGCACAATCCTGACATACTTAATAGCTTTCTATGTTCACCACATTTGTCTCCGGTACGTCGAAGGGCATCACCGTGTTGGCAAAATGCCGGAACTTCTCAGCCGTATCGCTGACATAAAATTCATACCGGCTCTCCGGCGGCTCCCGGTCTTCATTGGACATATTCCGTTCTTCCAAAAGTGTTTTCAGATCCATCGCCGTCTCATAGGCCGGATTGACGATCTGGATATCCTCGCCCATATAAGAACGGATCCGGGAACGCAGAAGAGGATAATGGGTACATCCCAGAATCATGGCATCTATATCCGTGGCACGCAGGGATTCCAGATAATACTCGATGATCTCCCGGGTCACCTCATGCTCCTTGAAGCCTTCTTCCACCAGAGGGACAAACAGCGGGCATGCCTTCTCGATGACCTGGATCTGCGGATCCATTCCCTGGATGATCTTTGTGTATACCCCGCTCCGGACTGTGGCATCCGTACCCACGACGCCGATCTTCCGGTTCCGTGTCGCCTTCACCGCAGCCCTCGCTCCGGGTACCACCACCCCAAGGATCGGGATATCAAATTCATCCCGCACCGCTTCAAGGGCAAGGGCGCTGGCAGTATTGCAGGCAATGACGATCGCCTTGACCTGTTTGGTCTTCAGGAAACGGATGATCTGTTCTGAAAAACGGATGACTGTCTTTTGAGACTTGCTGCCATATGGTACCCGGGCAGTGTCTCCAAAATATACAATATTTTCATTCGGAAGCTGCCGGATGATCTCACGCACTACAGTCAGACCGCCTACCCCTGAATCAAATACACCGACCGGTGCCCCTTTTTTACACTCCATACTGATTTATCCCCTGGATCTTTACTTTTTTCTAACAATACAGAACAACAGGCGTTTCTTATTACAACGCCAGCACCTTGGAGATCTCATACTGATGATTGGAGATCTTTTTCTTCATGCTCAATGCCTCGTTGATATCGAAATCAACGAACTGGCCTTCCTTGTAGCCTACCACACGGTTATACTTGCCGGCCAGGAGCAGCTCTACTGCCATAGCCCCCATGGTAGATGCATAAACTCTGTCCTTGCAGGTCGGGCTTCCGCCGCGCTGCATGTGTCCCAGGATCGTCGCCCTGGTCTCGATTCCGGTCGCTTCTTCGATCCTCTTTGCCAGATTGATCGTATCGCCTACGCCCTCTGCATTGATGATGATGTAATTCTTCTTGCCGCGTCTCTTGTTCGCCATGATATCCTGGATCAGAGCCGCTTCATCAAAGTTCTCCTTCTCCTCGGGAAGCAGGATTCTCTCCGCGCCGTTGGCAATTCCGCACCAGAGAGCCAGATAACCTGCGTCGCGTCCCATAACCTCGATAATACTGCACCGCTCATGGGAAGTAGAGGTATCACGGACCTTATCGATCGCTTCCATCGCCGTATTGACAGCCGTATCAAACCCGATGGTATACTCTGTACATGCAATGTCCAGATCGATGGTTCCCGGAAGCCCAATGGTCTTCACCCCATAATTGGCAAGCTTCTGTGCACCTGCAAAAGAACCGTCACCGCCGATGACCACCAGTGCGTCAATGCCGTATTTCTTACAAATCGCCGCTGCTTTCTGCTGTCCTTCCGTTGTACGCATGGATTTACAGCGCGCAGTCTGGAGAAGTGTTCCGCCCCGCTGAATGGTATCCGACACATCACGGGCGGACAGATCAATAATCTCTTCCTTCAGAAGGCCATGATATCCCTTGCGGATCCCGCGTACCTTTAAACCGTGTGACAAAGCCGTCCTTACCACTGCACGGATCGCAGCGTTCATTCCGGGAGCGTCGCCTCCGCTTGTCAGGACACCGACCGTACGGATCGTGTCTTCCATTTCATCCAATACCTGTTTGTTTTCCATTTCTCCCATGCTTCCTTCCTCCTCAGGTATATTGAGCACCAGAAAAATCTGCCGCCCAATATCATATAATTAAAAGTAAGTCCCCTGCAAAAACTCTGCCGCCGACAGAATTTCTGCAGCATCAGAATTTACCAGGCACACCTGTTCCCGGCTGCCTCCGCGCCTGAAACAAGGAACCAGGATTCAGGAATTGCACCGCCTGATTTTGTACATTCTTCAATGACTTATTTTATACTATTTATATACGGTTTTCAATAGTCTTTTCGACTACTTTTACCCGCTTTTCCCCAAACTGATTCATCAATCTGCTTAATACCTGGGGGGTGATCAGGATATTCCGGTTTCTGGGCAGTCTTTTGACCGCACGCTCGGCCTGACAGTAGATCACCACCTCGTCCTCCCCCTCGGAATCCTTCAGATGTCCGAACAATGCCTGTTCCTGTTCCAGATAATCTGCCTTATCTGGAAACTGGATCCAAAGCTCCCGTTTTTTTCGGTCAAAGGGAACCACTTTCTCGCAGATCAGCTTACTCGGCCTCTCATCTTCCTCGGACACCCTTCCCCGGATAAATACCTTCTGATCCACCTCCAGAAGTTCCCGGTTCTTCTCATAATCCCGCGGGAATACGACCACCTCCACGGTTCCCAGCAGATCCTCAACGGTCACAAATGCCATCATCTGGTTGGTTCTCGTATATTTCACCGTCTTGTCCGTGATCAGTCCGCCTATGGTTTCCCTGGCTCCGTCGTGAACCTTGGAGCGCCCTGTTTCCTCATCCGGCTGGAAATCCGGCGTGACAGCAGAAATATTTTTTCTCCATGCCTCTTCATAAGCGTCCAGAGGATGCCCGCTGATGTAGATCCCCAGCACTTCCTTTTCAAATGCCAGCTGGTTCTCTCTCGTATATTCCCCCACATCCGGCAGCCGGATCTCGAACTGGCTCTTTTCCTCCTCTTCCACCAGGTCAAAAAGCGTCATCTGCCCTGTCATGGCATACTTTTTTTCCTGGTTCACATGATCCAGGATCTGCAGGTAAATGCTCATGAACTGCTTTCTTGTTCCCCCCAGGCAGTCCAGCGCGCCGGACTTGATCAGGTTTTCAATCACCTTTTTATTCAAAACTTCCTTAATGGACATCCGGTGAATAAAATCTTCCAGGTTTTTAAAGCTGCCAAATTCCTCCCTGTCCGATACAATGGCCTGGATCACCTGCTTCCCGATGCTTTTGATCGCCGCAAGTCCGTAACGGATCTGTCCGGAATCCACGGAAAAATCCGAATAGCCCCGGTTAATGTCCGGCGGCAGGATCCGGATATCCATCCCCCGGCAGGCATATACATATTCCGCCACCTTGGACGGATTTTCAATGACGGAGGTCATCAGCGCCGCCATAAATTCCACCGGATAATAATATTTTAAATACGCGGTCTGATAGGCCACCACCGCATAGGCGGCGGCATGGGACTTGTTGAACGCGTATTTCGCAAAATCGATCATCTCGTCATAGATCTTATTTGCAACCTTTTCGTCGATCCCGTTCTTTACACACCCCGGTACATGGTTCTCTTCATCGCCATAGACAAAAATCTGCCGCTCCCTGCGCATCACATCCCCTTTTTTCTTGGACATGGCCCGCCGCAGCAGGTCGCTCCGGCCCATGGTATAGCCTGCCAGATCCCGGACAATCTGCATGACCTGCTCCTGATAGACGATACAGCCATAAGTCGGCGACAGGATCGGCTCTAACTGAGGGCAGTCATATACAATGGATCCCGCCCCGTTCTTCCCCTTGATATACTGGGGGATAAAATCCATCGGCCCCGGACGGTACAGGGCGATCCCCGCAATGATATCCTCCAGGCTGTGAGGTTTTAATTCCTTCATGAAGCTTTTCATCCCCGGGCTTTCAATCTGGAAGATCCCGTCTGTTTTTCCGGTTCCGATATAGTCCAGCACGGCCTGGTCATTATAATCAATGGCATTCAGATCCAGCTCCGGTGCTTTTTGCTTCACCATATGCACTGCATTCTGGATCACGGTCAGGGTCCTCAATCCCAGAAAGTCCATTTTTAAAAGCCCCAGCTCTTCCAGGGTGGTCATCGTGAACTGCGTCGTAATGGAACCATCCTGTGCGCGGGATAGCGGGACATATTCATCCGCGGGTGCCTGGCTGATGACCACACCGGCGGCATGCATGGAGCTGTGCCTGGGCAGTCCTTCCAGACGCCTGGACATGTCGATGACATTTTTCACCTGTTCATCCGTCTCATAGGCTTTTTTCAGCTCCGGGTTCATCTCCAGCGCTTTCGCGATGGTAATGTTCAGTTCCTTCGGGATCATCTTCGCGATGGAGTCCACAAACGCATAGGGCAGATCCATGACCCGGCCCACATCCCGGATCACGCCCCGGGCCGCCAGCGTTCCGAAGGTCACGATCTGCACCACCCGGTCCTTGCCGTATTTGCGGACCACATAATCGATGACCTCCTGCCTTCGTTCAAAACAGAAATCCACGTCGATATCGGGCATGGACACACGCTCCGGATTGAGGAACCGCTCAAACAGAAGCTGATACCGCAGGGGATCGATATCGGTGATTCCCAGGCAGTAAGACACGATACTGCCCGCCGCGGAGCCCCTTCCCGGCCCGACAGCGATCCCGTGATCCTTGGCATATTTGATGAAGTCCCATACGATCAGGAAATAATCCACATATCCCATATTCTGGATCGTGTCCAACTCGTATTTCAGCCGTTCCCGGTTCCCCTGCGCCTCTTCGCCGTAACGCCGTTCCAGGCCTTCATAGCACAGCTTATTCAGATATTCCCAGGAGGTCATCCCATCCGGCACATCGTACTTGGGCAGCTTGGTCACGCCGAACTCGATCTCCACATGGCAGCGGTCGGCAATCTTCTGTGTATTCTCCACGGCCTGCCGTGCGTAAGGAAACAGCGCGGCCATCTCTTCCTGGGATTTTACATAGTACTGTCCGCCTTCATAGCGCATCCGGTTCTCATCCGCCAACTTTTTTCCCGTCTGGATGCAGAGCAGGATGTCATGAGGCTTCTCGTCCTCCGCATAGGTGTAATGCACGTCATTGGTGGCCGCAAGCTCGATCCCCAGCTCCTCGGACATCTGCAGCAGGCGCTGGTTCACAAGCTTCTGCTCCGGAATGCCGTGGTCCTGCAGCTCCAGGAAGTAATTGCCCTTTCCGAAAATGTCCTGGTATTCCAGCGCTTTTTCCTTCGCGTCCTCATACATCCCCCGGGCCAGGTATCGCTGCACCTCCCCGGCAAGGCAGGCGCTCAGTGCAATGATCCCCTCATGGTACTCCCGCAGAAGCTCCTTGTCCACACGGGGCTTATAATAATATCCGTCCACGAACCCCTTGGACACGATCTTCATCAGATTGGCATAACCCTTGTTATTCTCCGCCAAAAGAACCAGATGATAATAACGGTCGTCCCCGCCCGTGATCTCCCGGTCGAACCTGGAACCCGGCGCCACATAGACCTCGCATCCGAGAATGGGATTGATCCCTGCTTTTTTTGCTTCCCGGTAAAAATCGATCACCCCATACATGACTCCGTGATCCGTGATCGCCGCGCTGTCCATGCCCAGCTCCTTTACCCTTGCCACATATTCTGAAATTTTGTTTGAACCGTCCAGGAGACTATACTCCGTATGGACATGTAAATGCACAAACCCCATGCTTCACCTCCCGCCTGCAGCCGCTTTTCTATTTCCGCAAAAAATGACTGCCGTTTTGTAAAAAAACAAGGGTGGCTCCCACAAGAACCACCCAGCCTGCTCCATATTAGTTGCTGCCGTTCATCATGAATCCGATCAGCCTGTCTGTATCTTCCTTTTCATAAGCAAGGATCTCCAGCTCCGGAATCTCACCATTGGAAAAGATATTCGCCATGGATACGTACTGGGAAAGCTTAGACTTCAGATTCAGTCTGTCCCCTTCTCCTGTCACCAGCTCTACCTTGCCCTTGCACTGGTCAACCACCTTGAAGAATCCTTCTATGTCTGTAATGTTCTGAACTTTCATAATTCAATGACCTCCTCAAAAAATATTGTTTTCTGTTTCTAACGTTTTTCTGAGTTACGCTACCATTATACATGATTTTTCAAAGAATGCAATCTTTTTTTATTTTTGCAAATTCTTCCCATGCTTGTTTTATGGCTTTTCTGCAATTTATGTTTGATGAAAAACATTGGATATGCTATAATAAGAATTGCGCTGAGGCGCAAGCAGCAGAAAACGGCATAAGTTTTTGTGTCTGATTTCAGAAATTTTATAAATTTTAAGATACAAGGAGGAGTTATTGATGAGATTAGTAACACGTTCTGATTTTGACGGTCTTGCATGCGGCGCGCTGCTTTTGGAGGCAGGGATCATTGACAGTTGGAAATTCGCCCATCCCAAGGATATCCAGGATGGCCTGATGGAGATCGATGAGAATGACTGCCTTGCCAATGTACCATTTGTAGAGGGCTGCGGTCTCTGGTTTGACCATCATTCCAGCGAACACGAACGATTGCAGCTGGAAGGCAAATATAAGGGAGAGAGCCGCATCTGCCCGTCCTGCGCGCGGATCATCTACGAATACTACGGCGGAAAGGAACAGTTCCCCCAGTTCGATGATCTGATGGAAGCAGTCGATAAGGTAGATTCCGGCGATCTGACCATCGATGAGATCATGAACCCCACAGGTTGGATCCTGGTCGGATTCCTGATGGATCCCCGGACCGGCCTGGGACGCTGGAGACAGTTTTCCATCTCCAATTATCAGTTAATGGAAAAGCTGATGGAAGCCTGCCAGACCATGACTACCGAAGAGATCCTGGCGCTGCCGGATGTGCAGGAGCGGATTGTGATCTACAATGAGCAGACTGAGAAGTTTAAAAAGATGGTAACCGAGCATACAAGGGTGTACGGCAATCTGATCATCACTGATCTGAGACACGTGGATCCGATCTATACCGGCAATCGTTTCATGATCTACAGCATGTATCCGGAGCAGAACATCTCCGCATGGATCGTCAGCGGCCGGGGCGGACAGGGCTGTTCCGCAGCGGTAGGCTACAGCATCCTGAACAAAACATCGGATGTGAATGTAGGAAGCCTGATGTTAAAATATAACGGCGGCGGACACAAGAAGGTCGGCACCTGCCAGTTCAGCAACGAAACCATGGATACGGAACTGCCCAAGATGCTGGAAGAGTTGAGTGCACTGGCGAATAAATAGAATACCTCCTTACATAAGAAAAGCTGCCTGAGGCAGCTTTTCTTTTTCTGAACATATACCCGCAAAGCGGTAGTTTATCTTATTCCTTATACCAGGGACTGGTTCAGATAAGCCTCCTGCTCCGCAGTCAGCGTGTCGATCTCCTTCCCCAGGAAACGGAGCTTTCTCACCGCTACGTCCTTATCAATCTCCTCCGGCACATCCACCAGCATCTCCGTCATTTCTTTTCCGTGCTCAACCAGGTATTTTGCAGACAGCGCCTGGATGGCAAAGCTCATATCCATGATCTCCGCCGGATGTCCGTCCCCTGCTGCCAGGTTCACAAGACGGCCTTCCGCCAGGACGAAGATCCACCGTCCGTTCGGCAGCTTATAGCCCTGGATGTTTTTGCGCATTTCCTTCGATTCCGCTGCCATGGCACGCAGGCCCGCCATGTTGATCTCGCAGTCAAAATGTCCTGCGTTGCAAAGGATCGCGCCCTCTTTCATCTCCACAAAGTCCTCTTCATCAATGACCTTGTCGCAGCCGGTCACTGTCACGAAAAAGTCGCCCAGCTTTGCCGCCTCTTTCATCGGCATCACGTCAAATCCGTCCATCACCGCTTCAATGCCCTTCACCGGATCGATCTCTGTCACGATGACCCTTGCGCCCAGGCCCTTTGCCCGCATAGCGACCCCTTTTCCGCACCAGCCATAGCCGGCTACCACCACGATCTTTCCTGCCACGATCAAATTTGTGGTTCGCATGATGCCGTCCCACACAGACTGTCCCGTGCCGTACCGGTTATCAAAGAAATGCTTGCACTGCGCGTTGTTTACGCGGATCATGGGGAATTTCAGATCGCCGGCTTTGTTCATCGCCTCCAGGCGGATGATGCCTGTTGTCGTCTCCTCGCAGCCGCCCAGGATGGCCGGGATCAGCTCCTGCATCTCTGTGTGGACCATGTGCACCAGATCGCCGCCGTCATCAATGATGATATTGGGTCCCGCGGAAAGCACCGCGCGGATATGGGAGTTGTACTCCTCCTCCGTCGCCCCGTACCAAGCATGCACCTCCAGCCCCGCCTTCACCAGCGCGGCCGCCACATCATCCTGGGTGGAAAGCGGATTGGAACCCGTTACATACATCTCTGCCCCGCCTGCTGCCAGCACCTTGCACAGGTATGCCGTCTTTGCCTCCAGATGTACGGAAAGGGTGATCTTCTTCCCTGTAAATGGTTTCGTCCGGCTGAACTCTTCTTCCAGCATGCGCAGCAGGTCACAGTTTCTCTTCACCCATTCGATTTTCTGTTCGCCTGACTCCGCCAGGCCGATGTCTCTGATTTCGCTACTCATTTCTTCTCTCTCCTTCCGCCGCATATGCGGCACTTGTGATATCCAGCCGAATTTTTATTAACGTGATGGTCGTCTGTCCTGTCATCACTCTATGCTGCTATTCGCACCCGCAGTATCCAACAGCAGCAAAATCCGGCCCAGGAAGCCGCCTTACGGCAAGAGGCCGGATTCCAGCCCCGTTGCGGGACTGGCCTGTAACTTCATCATTATATTATCCCACAAGCGCGCGTTTGTCAATTATTACAATTCATGCCTCAGGAGCGGACAGGGGCCGGATGCCCGCCCCATCACTGTATTGGGCGGATGCCGTGCAGCAAGTGCACGACACCATATGAACAGTAACAGCAGTTTTATTTTTTCTCCGCCCACGCGCTTACAATATGATAGTATCCTCTTGAGGTGATCCGGTATACCAGCATGTAGAATACCGCGAATACCAGATAACAGCAGACCGTAACGATCAGCAGCAGCTTCAGGTTGGTCAGGCTGAACAGGATCAGCAGCTTATGGACCATCGGAAACGCAAAGGCCAGATGGATCCCCGCCATGATCAGGGGCAGGAAGAACACCGTCAGCACCTGCGAATTGACGCTCCGCCGGATATCCGTTTCCGTCATGCCCACCTTCTGCATGATCTCAAACCGGGCCTGATCCTCATAGCCTTCCGAGATCTGCTTGTAATAAATGATCAGCACGGCAGCAAAGACGAACACCACGCCCAGCAGGATTCCCAGGAAGAACAGGCTTCCATACAGTCCGTAGAACGACGCCCGCTCCTCTGCCGCGCACCGGCTGTATGCCAGGAAAGGAGACGCTTCTTCTGTGCCGTCGCTTTCCCCCGTACTGTCCGGCGTGTCCCGCTCTGCCGTCATCCGCGTCATTTCCTGCTCCAGCGCTGCCTGCTCTTCCTTCATCCGTATCATTTCCTGCTCCAGCGCTGCCTGAACCCTGTCCTGGATCCGCATCTGCATCTCATCCCCGCAGTCCAGGTCGAATCCATAGTTCCAATGCAGACCCAGAACCGGTTTTCCCCATTCATTTACAAGTCCTTCCAGCGGACGCGCCGCTTCCGCCAGATCCGGAACGAAGATAAACATAGACGGGAAGATCTGCTCCGCATCCACACCGTTTTGTACAAACTCCGGAACTACCTTTTTAACCCGCATCGCCTCTCCGTCATTGATCGTAATGGTATCCTTCTCATAATCACGTTTCGTCGTATAGATCAGGACTTCTCCCGGCGCCAGAGTTTCCTTCTGATCCATCATACGGTTATAATCCTCCAGCGGCACAAGAAATATCTGCCACGTATCGGCAAATTCGCTCATTTGAAACGCGAAGATATTTTCATCATAGGTAAAAACCCGGCCTTCCTCCATGATACATGAAAAATCCCCGATCCGATAGTCCAGCACATTCTCCGCAATCAGAGTCCCGTCCCCTTCCGCCGAAACGGCCTGCCCGGCCGCTTCCCGGACGTGATCCGCCGCCTCGGATTCCATGGCTTCCATATTTCCAAAAGTTGCGTCGATTATGATATTTCTCGGGTAACGGGAACGCAGACTGTCCTCCGTCCCCGCATACAGGCACACGGTTCCCGAGAGCATCACCAGCACCATGGTACACAGGATGCAGATGGACGCCAGGCCCGCGCCGTTTCTCTTCATGCGGTAAACCATGGAGGAAATGGATACAAAATGGCTGGTCTTATAGTAGTAGCGTTTATTCTTCTGCAAGATCCTGCAGATCGTCACAGAGCCTGCGATAAACAGTAGATAAGTCGCGATGATGACCATGATGACCGCCACGAAAAACCAGAGCAGCGCCTCGATCGGATTTTCAATGGAAACCGCCAGATAATAGGCCGCCGCCAGGATCACCAGCCCCGCCAGAGCCAGGAGCCAGTTTGCCTTGGGCGGTTTTTCCCCCGCATTCTCACTGTGCAGCAGCTCCATCGCGCTTGCTCCACGGATCTGCCATAAGGTCTGGAGCAGGATCACCAGAAAAATGATGGAGAACCATTTTAATGTTTCCAAAATTGCCCCTACCCCCAGTGATAAGGAAAATTCCGCCTCGCCCATCAGCAGATTGACCATCCCCAGCTCCGCGAACTTGGAAAATGTGATCCCGGCCAGCAGGCCGCCGCCCATGGAAAGTACGGCGCTCATCACGCTTTCGCACACCAATATCTTGGCCAGGTTCCATTTCCCCATGCCCAGGATATTGTAAAGACCAAATTCCTTTTTCCGCCTGCGGTTCAGGAAGGAGTTGGTATAGAACAAAAACAGCAGAGAAAACACAGCGATCACATACATCCCCAATCCCAGCATAGACTGCATGGTGTCCCCGCCCGGAAGAGACTGCAGCGCACTGCTGGTATTTAAAAATGCCACAATATAGTACATCATGACCATGCCCATGGATGCCAGGATGTAGGGAACATACAGGCGGCTGTTTTTCCGGATCCCCATCCAGGCCAGTTTTGGATAAAACATGCTTTTCATCATACCTCACCTCCCTGAAACTTTTTTGACGCCAGCGCGGTCAGCGTGTCTGAAATCTTCTGATAGAGCTGTTCGTCTGTGCTGTTGCCCCGGTAGATCTGGTGAAATACCTCCCCGTCCTTGATAAACAATACTCTTCCCGCATGGCTTGCCGCTTTTACGGAATGGGTCACCATGAGGATCGTCTGCCCGTTCCGGTTGATCTCGCCGAAGAGCTTGAGCAGTTCTTCCGTCGCGTTGGAGTCCAGAGCCCCGGTTGGCTCATCCGCCAGCACCAGCCTTGGATTCGTGATCAGCGCCCTTGCCACAGCCGCCCGCTGCTTCTGTCCGCCTGACACCTCGTAGGGATATTTTTTCAAAATATCGGTAATCCCAAGCTGTACCGCAATGGGCGCAAGCCTCTCGCTCATCTCCGAATAATGCTTTCCCGACAGCACCAGCGGAAGATAAATGTTGTCTTCCAGGGAAAATGTATCCAGCAGGTTGAAGTCCTGAAATACAAATCCCAGGTTATCCCTGCGGAACGCGGCCACAGCGGACTCCTTGATCCTTGAAAAATCCCAGCCGTCCAGCTTGACCACGCCGCCGGTGGGCTTATCCAGTGCCGCAAGGATATTTAAAAGGGTCGTCTTTCCGGAACCGCTTTCCCCCATGATCGCCACATATTCGCCTTCCTCCACGCTGAAGGTCACCTTTTTTAATGCTTCCACCTTGTTCCCGCCGAAACGGGTCGCATACACTTTTTTCAATCCATTGACTTCCAAGATACTCATTGCAATCCCTCCATATGTTTCAATCCTGTCCCAAAAGCTCTCTGAACGCTGCCGGATATCCAGCGGTCACGGCAGATACGGAAGAGCTTTCATAGGAACCGTTTTTTCTATATCATTTGCTTCTCCATCATCATACAAAAAAGAGAAATGTACTGCCATCGAATTGACTTACATTTCTCTTTGTTCATCTTACAGTTTTGTAAGACGCTCTCCCGAACCGGATCCGGATGACCGTTCCATTTTCCAGGGACGAATTTGCTGTGATCGCATGTCCCAGATTGCTGCAGATCCTATGGCACAGGTAGAGCCCGATCCCACTTGCCTTTTTATCGCTTCTTCCATTATATCCGGTATATCCTTTTTCGAAAATGCGCGGGATATCCTCCGGCGCGATCCCGACCCCTGTATCCCGGATACACAGAACCGCGCTGTCTTTTTCCGTGCCCGGCCCATATTCCATCTCGATCGTGATCCGTCCGGCTTCCGTGTATTTCAGCGCATTGGAGATCACCTGCTCCAGGACGAACTGAAGCCATTTTTCGTCCGTCACTACTTTGGTATGTAAGGGACGGTAATCCAGCTGCAGCTTTTTCCGTATAAACTGTCCTGCAAATTTTTTCACAGCAGGCTTTACAATGTCATCCAGATCGTACTCCTGAATCACATAATCTGTAAAATCAGAATCCAGTCGAAGATACCCCAGCACCATATCCACATATTGTTCGATCCGCATCAGATCCTCCAGAATCCTCCTTGCAAACTCCGAATCCTGATTCTGCAGGTTCAGCCGCATGGATGCGATCGGCGTTTTGATCTGATGCACCCACACCGTATAATAATCGATCATATCCGAATAACGGAGGTTCATCTGCGTCTCCAGCTCTTTCTGCTCCCCGCACAGCCGTTTGATGATCTGCTGGTAGTCCCGTTCCTCCGCCGAATCCGGTTCCGGGAAATCTTCCTGGAGCACAGAAGGGAGGCTGCTGAGTTCTTCCAGCCTCCGATGTCTCTGCCGTGCCCGGCGCATATCCCAAATCAGAAAAAGCAGCCCCAGCACCGTACACACGAATGCTGGATACAGAACCGCCCCGGCCGGTAGATGGTACAATAAAAATGCGCTTAAAAACACAAGGCAGAATAAATAAAATATGAAAATCCCTTTTCTCCGCTGTCTGAAATATCCGATGATAAAATCCATAAAACTCCTTTTCACTGGCACGTCTCTGCTGAATATCTGCGGAAAATGGCCGATACAGTTCCTAATCAACCATAATGATGTATCCCACGCCCACTTTGGTCGTTATAAAGCCTTCCAGACCGGCACCGTCCAGCTTTTTCCGCAGCCGGTTCACATTGACGGTCAGTGTATTCTCATCCACAAAGCTGTCCGTCTCCCAGAGCCGTTCCATCAGCCGCTCCCTGCTGACTACCTTTCCTTTATTCTCCATCAGCGCCAGAAGGATCCGGTACTCATTTTTCGAAAGGTTGATCCTTTCCCCCTGATAGACCAGTGTATTGTCGCCCAGATTCAGCAGGGCTCCCCGATGCTCCATCACCGGAACCGATCCCGCGAAATCATAGGTCCTGCGGAGCAGTGCCTGTATCTTGGCGATCAGGACACTGCCATCGAAGGGTTTGACAATAAAATCGTCCGCTCCCATGTTCATCGCCATCACAATATTCATACTGTCCGATGCCGAGGAGATAAACATGACCGGCACGCTGGAAATCTTGCGGATCTCGCCGCACCAGTGATACCCATTGAAAAAAGGCAGTCCAATATCCATCAGAACCAGATGCGGGGCATATTCCGCAAATGCTGTCATGACATTCCGAAAATCTCTGACACATTCTGCCTCCAGCCCCCACAATTCCGCCTGTTCTTTGACTGCCTGCGCGATTCCTTCCTCATCTTCTACAATTAAAATCCGGTACACAATACTCCGCCTTTCCATACCTTGTGAAACGGCCGCATGGCCATCATGGGATGCACTTGGGTATACCTTGTGAAATGGTCGAATGGCCATAACAGGGTGCCCTGGTCAAACAAGCCCCGCTTCGAAACCTCTGTCTGTTTTATATGGTAATGATATAGGAAATGGGGACAAAAGTCAACGTTGCCGGATTTTTGCATTACCGATGCACTTCTTTCTTTTTGCTTTTATAAAAACTGCCGGATCTCCTCCACCAGCTTTTCCTCCAGCTTGATCAGCCGCTTTGCGATGTCCTTGGATTTTTCATCCGCCGCCTCGTATTGATTGAGATACCGATTTAAAGTTTTGATCCCCATATTGCAGCCGTCGGTCATCAGATCTGCAACTGTCTTGTCTGATTCATCCATGGCAAGCTTGGCATTGGTCTTGATCCAGGACATCCCCTTTGCCATCGCGCCGGGATCCTTTCCCTCATCATGATACTGCTCCAGAAGCACCTGGATCTCCTCCTTCAATGCTTCGTGCTTCGCTTTGCACTGCTCCAGATATTTTTTCAGCTCTTCACTTTTTACGGACTGCAGCGTCTCGTCAATGGATGCCACTCCCATCTTGATTCCCGCATCGCACTCTCTGAGCAGCTTTATTGTATCTTCTTCTATCATAAAAACCAGCCTCCTTATTTTTCTGCATGAACAGTATGCCCGGTTCGGCTGGTTTTCATTACGCTATTTTATAAACTTGTCAATCGCTTCGTTGAGCCTTGTGATCGCATCCTGGTCATTTTCTTCTACCGCTTCTACGATACAGTGGTTCATATGATTTTTCAAAACAACTTTTCCGGTATTGTTGATCGCGGAACGGACTGCCGCCAGCTGGATCAGAACCTCACTGCAGTCCGCATCCCGCTCCACCATACGCCTGACTGCTTCCAGATGGCCAATCGCCTTGGAAAGCCGGTTCAATACTGCTTTCTTTTCCGCCTTGCTGTGGACATGCCTGTGCCCCGTCCCATGGCTGTGGGCGATGCCGTTTTCATGCATATGCATATGAAGCTCTTCATTTAAAATATGTTCTTCTGCCTTCTGCTCAGGAAATGTGCCCTGTCCTTCCACAGCCTTGGCGTTCTCCGCATCCAAATTCATAGCTCTTTCCTCTGTTCTTTCTCTATTATTGCAGGAAATATCGCTGTTCTATACTGAGCGCCAAATAAATGGGCTGTGAGTATAAACGAAAATCTGCATGACCTGTAACGATTATACTTCGCTCCCTGAAAATCAGCAACATAAAAATTAAAAAAAGCTTGCAAACCGACAAAATATATGCTATCATTCAAGTTGTCGCTACGATGTCATTTGTCAAGGCGCATGATACTGGCTCCGTGGTCAAGCGGTTAAGACATCGCCCTTTCACGGCGGTAACACGGGTTC
>CAYQBE010000075.1:6006-23085 GCA_964415625.1 uncultured Clostridium sp. | reverse complement strand
CCGATCACATAATCATCCAGAAATGCTTTCATCTCTTCCGGTGTGAGCAGATTGATGTCAGCAAACGGATTTCTCTCATCGTATTCCAGCTCTTCTTCAATAATCTCGGAGCAGACATCCACGCACTCATCACAGATATACGCCCCGTTCGGTCCCGCGATCAGCTTGCGGACCTGGTTCTGCGATTTATTGCAGAAGGAACATCTTACAATCTCATCCATTACTTTTCCTGCCATTTCTATTTTCACCTCATAATAAAATTGAGTATACTGCTTTTCTTCAATGAAAGATTACTTTCATACTTTAGTGCTTCGCAATGACTTCGTCTACCAGTCCGTAATCCTTTGCTTCCTGGGCGGACATAAAGTTATCCCGCTCCGTATCCACCTGGATGACCTCAAGGGACTGCCCTGTATTGGCCGCCAGGATCTCATTCAATCTCTTTCTGGTACGCAGAATGTGCTCTGCCGCGATCTGGATCTCCGTCGCCTGTCCTCTGGCGCCGCCGGACGGCTGGTGGATCATGATCTCCGCATTGGGCAGGGCAAACCGCTTACCCTTCGCACCGCCGGAGAGCAGGAAGGAACCCATGCTGGCCGCCATGCCGATGCATACGGTAGACACATCACACTTGATATACTGCATGGTGTCATAGATCGCCAGCCCTGCGGTCACGGAACCGCCCGGACTGTTGATATAGAGCTGGATGTCCTTGTTGGGATCATCCGCTTCCAGAAATAACATCTGAGCAACCACGATGTTTGCCGACACGTCACTTACTTCCTCTCCCAGAAAAATAATCCGGTCCTTTAATAATCGGGAATAAATATCGTAAGAGCGTTCCCCCCGGCTTGTCTGTTCAATGACATAAGGTACTAAACTCATTTAAACTTCTCCTTCTTTCTATCTGCCGCCATCCCCGCGGAATGGACGGCCTGTGTGCGCCCGGGCGCACTTTTATTATTCTTCTTCCACTGCCGCATCCGCGATCAGGGTGATCGCATCCTGTACCGCGATGCTTTCCTTCATCTCTTCAATCCGCTTCTCGCCCATGTACTCCTTGAAGCCTTCCAGATCTCTGCCGTATGTCTCCGCCATCTTCTTCAGCTCTTCCTCCAGGCGTTCCTCAGACACGACAATATTCTCTGCCTTCGCGACCGCTTCCAGTACCAGTCTGGTCCGGATGGTCTTCAGCGCCTGCGCTTCCAGATCCTGCTTCATCCGATCCTCTGTCAGGCCTGTCATCTGGAAGTACATCTCCTTGGTCATGCCCTGCATCTGGAGACGGTAGCTCATATCATCCTCCATCTGCCGTACCTGCAGGTCGATCATCGGCTGGGGGATATCCATCTCGGCATTCTCCGCTGCCTGATCCACTGCCTGGTCTTCGATCTTCTCCCGGGCCTCTGCCTGCTTCCGGTCTGTCAGCTTCTTCTCTACTTCCTGTCTGTACTCTTCGAGAGTCTCGCACTCAGACACATCGGATGCAAATTCATCATCCAGCTCCGGCAGTTCTTTTTCCTTAATTGTGTGTACCACGCATTTGAAAAGGGCATCCTTTCCAGCCAGAGATTTCTCATGATAATCTTCCGGGAACTTCACGTTCACTTCCACTTCCTGGTCGATCTCAGCGCCGATCAGCTGATCTTCAAATCCCGGGATAAATGCGCCGGAACCAATGGTCAGCGGATAATCCGTGCCCTTGCCGCCCTCGAATGCTTCTCCGTCTACGAATCCTTCGAAGTCCAATGTGATCATATCATCCATTGCCACGCTCCGGTCTGTCACTTCCACGGTTCTTCCGTTGCGCTCACGCTCCCTCTGGATCTCTGCTTCTACATCCTCCGGAGTCACTTCCACAGGAATCTTATCTACCTTGAGGCCCTTGTATTCTCCCAGCGTCACTTCCGGCTTCACCGCCACTTCCGCTGTAAAGATAAAGGGCTTGCCCTTCTCCATCTGTACCACGTCTACCTCGGGCTGGGACACAATATCCAACTCACACTCGTCATAAGCCTGGCTGTAAGCCGTGGGGATCATACGGTTGACGGCGTCCTCATAAAAGATCTCCACTCCGTACATCTTCTCCAGCATCTGGCGCGGCACCTTCCCCTTACGGAAGCCCGGGATAGAAATCTTCCCGCGCTGCTTCAGATATGCGGCCTGGATCGCCTTCTCCACTTCCTCAGCGGCAACCTCGATCGTAAGCTTTGCCATATTATGCTCTAACTTTTCTACCTGTAGACTCATTTTCATTTCCTCCTTGACTTTGCAGATACCCGGCCGTACACGGGCCAATCTATATCATCTTTCTATTCGCATTTTCCGTTCACACTCCATGGGTGTTCACAGTCATTAAACAAGTATAGCATAAGAATTCCCTGATTTCCAGCACTTTTTGCACGAATTACCGCTATTTACCCGATGCGTTATAGTTCACTGACTAAACTTCCGTAAACTGTCTCCCCCATTCACCCTTGGCCACACACGGACCGGGTGCGCGCGGCAGCCTCGATTTATTCGTAAAAAATGATGGATTGGCCGATTTCCTCTGCCTTTTCCTCTCCGCACAGCAATGCGGTCAGCTTCAACGCGAAAGGAATGGCGGTTCCCATCCCCCGGCTGGTGATGATGTGTCCGTCCACAGAAACCGGATCCCGAACCACCTCCGCGCCTTCCAGCTTTTCTTCAAATGTCGGATAGCAGCAGGCCTTCCGTCCTTTCAGGAAGCCCAGCCTGCCGAAAACGCTGGGCGCCGCGCAGATTGCCGCAAGATACTTTTCTTTTTCATGATATACCCGGAGCAGCTCCTGCAGCCCCTTATGGTTCATCAGATTCCGTGTTCCGGGCATGCCTCCCGGAAGCACCAGCATGTCTGTGTCTGAAAAATCCATTTCCTCAAACAGGCAGTCCGCCTGCACATCCATCTGATGTGAGCCATGAATGGTCTTCTCTCCTGTGATGGATACCATGTGGACCTGAACCCCTGCCCTGCGCAGGATATCCACAACGGTCAGCCCCTCGATCTCTTCAAATCCGTCAGCCAGAAATACACTGATCTGTTTCATATTCTGTCCATGCTCCTTTCTAAAGCAGAGATCCGCCCGGATCTCTTTCTTTACATCACTGCCCTGATCCGTTTTACCTTTTCATACGGACAGCACAGTAACGGATCAGATTGCCAATATTTCCTTCACCGTATCTTTCATCTTATCCGCGTCACACTCCCTTGTATGCAGGATCTGTGCGCTGCGGATCTCCTCGATCGCATGGGGAACCGGCGTCCCGGAAGCCTTTTCCAGTTCATCGATCAGTGCAAATTCCTCCATGCTGCCGTATTTCTCATCAATCGCAGTCATCACGCTCTTTACAAATTTGTAAGGACTTGCGGTCGAGGCGATCAATTGCTTCCTCTGGTCCCCGCTGTCCTTCCGGTAGGCCCGGCACACATGAGCCGCCACGGCCGTATGGGTATCCATCACGTATCCGGTGGACTGGTACGTATCCCGTATCGCCGCCCTGGTCTCCTCCTCAGTGGCATAGCCGCCCGCAAAATCCGAAAGCTTCTCTTTCATCTCCGGAGTGATGTCATATCTGCCCTCTGTCTTCAGTGCGTCCATCAGCTCCTGATCCTTCTCGGCATCCGCTCCGGCGATCGTATAGATGAGCCGCTCCAGGTTGCTGGAGATCAGGATATCCATGGAGGGGGATGAGGTCAGGACAAATTCCCGGTTTTTATCATAGGTCCCAGTCCGGAAAAAGTCGAACAGGACTTTATTTTCATTGGAAGCGCAGATCAGCTTCGCGATCGGCACTCCCATCTGCTTCGCGTAATAAGCCGCCAGGATATTACCAAAATTCCCGGTAGGCACCGTCACATTGATCTCTTCTCCCGGGGCGATCTCTTCATTTTTTAAAAGCTTCGCATACGCATATACATAGTAGACCACCTGGGGAACGAGACGCCCGATGTTGATGGAGTTTGCGGAAGAAAACTGGAAGCCCTTTTCCGAGAGCTCCTGCTCCAGCTCCTGATCCTCAAACAGCGCCTTCACGCCGGTCTGCGCATTGTCAAAATTCCCATGAATGGCTACGACCGACGTATTGGCTCCCTTCTGGGTCACCATCTGCAGCTCCTGCACCCGGCTCACCCCGTTTTTCGGGTAGAACACGATGATCCTTGTCCCAGGCACATCCGCGAACCCGGCCAGCGCAGCCTTTCCGGTGTCGCCGGAGGTTGCTGTCAGGATGACGATCTCGTGGGTCACATGGTTCTTCTTTGCCGATGTAGTCAGAAGATGGGGCAGGATAGAAAGCGCCATGTCTTTAAACGCGATCGTCGCCCCGTGGAACAGCTCCAGGTGATAGGTATCTCCCACCTTCACCAGAGGAGCGATGACTTCTGTGTCAAATTTGGAATCATAGGCACATGTAATGCAGTGCTTTAGTTCTTCCTCCGTAAAATCGGTCAGGAACTGCTTCATAACAGCATATGCCGTTTCCTGATAGGACATGTCCTTCAATTGCTCCATGGTGACATCCAGCTTCGGCATAGAAACCGGAACGAATAATCCGCCGTCCGGAGCAAGCCCTTTCAGGATCGCCTCGGAAGCCGTAACCGTATGCTGTGCATCCCGTGTGCTTTTATATAGTAGATTCATCTCTTCCACCCTTTTCTTTTTCTATTCTCTATTTTTCCGCTTTTTTGCCGTTGGTATACTTGACCAGCCCTCCGGCGGCGATCAGCTTCTGCATAAATTCCGGGAATGCCTGTCCCTGAAATTCAGTGCCCTTTGTGCGGTTGTAGATCTTTCCGCTGTCAAAATCCACCTCTACCTCGTCTCCTGCCTCGATCCCTCTTGCTGCTTCCGGGCATTCGATGATCGGCAGTCCGATATTGATCGCATTTCTATAGAAGATACGCGCAAAGGTCTCCGCGATCACGCAGCTCACTCCCGCCGTCTTGAGGCAGAGCGGCGCGTGCTCCCTGGAGGAGCCGCAGCCGAAGTTTTTATTTGCCACGATCAGATCCCCCGGCTGTACCTTGTGCACAAATTCAGGATCGATATCCACCATCGCGTGGCTCGCCAGCTCCTGTGCGTCAAAGGAATTGAGGTATCTTGCCGGAATGATCACATCCGTATCTACATTATCTCCATATTTAAAAACGTGTCCCAATGCTTTCATGACTTGTCACCTACTTTCTCCGGATTTGCAATGCATCCTGCGATCGCGCTGGCTGCCGCCACTTCCGGGGAAGCCAGATAGATCAGGGAATCCACGTGTCCCATCCGACCCACAAAATTGCGGTTCGTTGTGGAAACGCACTTCTCCCCTGCTGCCATTACGCCCATATGTCCGCCCATGCAGGGACCGCAGCTCGGCGTATTCACCGCGCAGCCAGCGTCAATAAAGATATCCACCAGGCCCTCCGCGATGCACTGCTTATAAATCTTCTGGGTAGCCGGCACCACCATCACCCGGACATCCGGATGTACAGTATGCCCTTTCAGGATCGCCGCGGCCTTCCGCATATCCTCCATCCGTCCGTTGGTACAAGACCCGATCACCACCTGGTCGATCCAGATGGGTTCCATGGCCTCCACCTCGTCGATGGTCTTTGCATTGCCCGGAAGATGCGGAAATGCGACGGTGGGACGGACCTCATCCAGATGGATCTCCACTACCTCGTCATACTCTGCGTCCTCGTCCGCAGTATAGATCTGATATTCCTTTTTGGAATGCTCCCTGATATAGCTCTCCGCCTGCTCGTCTACCGGGAAGATCCCGTTCTTGGCCCCTGCCTCGATGGCCATGTTGGCCATGGTAAAGCGGTCGTCCATGGACAGGCTGGCAATGCCGTCCCCGGTAAACTCCATGGACTTGTACAGCGCCCCGTCCACACCGATCTTTCCTATAATATGGATGATGATGTCCTTGCCGCTGACATAGGGTCCCGGCTTCCCGGTCAGTACAAACTTGATGGCCGAAGGCACCTTGAACCACAGCTCCCCTGTCGCCATCCCGGTTGCGATATCGGTTGTCCCAACGCCGGTGGAAAATGCCCCCAGCGCCCCGTATGTACAGGTATGGGAATCTGCTCCGATGATGCACTCTCCCGCGGTGACGACTCCCGCCTCGGGCAGAATGGCATGCTCGACTCCGGACTTGCCCTGCTCAAAGAACCAGCTTAAGCCCTGCGCCTTCGCGAACTCCCGGATCGCTTTTGAATTTTCTGCCGACTTGATATCCTTATTCGGTGTAAAATGATCCGGAACCAGGACCACCTTGTCTTTATCATAAACTGTGTCTGCCATCTCCCTGAAAATCGGCAGCGCCATCGGGCCGGTGATGTCATTTGCCATGACCACATCCAGCTTCGCTTCGATCAGTTGACCGGCCGAGACAGAATCCAGTCCCGCATGAGCGGCCAATATCTTCTGCGTCATTGTCATTCCCATTGTGAGAACCTCCTTCAAATTTGCTTTCTGTCTGCTATTCTAACACACAATATCGGGAAAGAAAAGTGGAAATTGTGGGAGGCTGCCTGAGCAAGGGGAGAAATGCGGGGGGACGCACAGGCGAAAACAATTGCCCGCGTCACCCCGCTCTCGCTTCGCAAAAAACGCAGCAGGCGCTAAGCTCGGAAAAACCTCGCTAAGCGCTGGCGTTTTTTGAGAGGTTCCTTTGGGCAATTGTTTTCGCCTGTGCTGTGTATCGGCCGTTCTACGATTGTAAAGCGGCAGTATGGACGGCAGCCTGGAAGCGCTGCGGTGCGGGAGTGGAAATGCGGTGCTACGCTTTACCGGCTCTGTGGCATATTGTTATGAACAGTTGCTAAATGATATTTACAATACATTATTCTGTAAAATTGCGGTTCTGTTGTAGTGTTCTTGTTAAAGGATGGGGGTTAGCCCAGTTTTTTTCTGGCGGCGGTGATTAAAACCGCCAGGGATAGCAGGAGAAGGATCACCGATGGCAGGATGTCTGCTGCGTCTCCGGTTTTGACGGATTTTGGCGGTTCGGAAGATGAAGCTGGCTGTTGAGGATGGTCTTCCGGGGGAGACTGGGGGGTGTTGATGTGGACGGTCTGGGACTCGGCGTTGAGGTCTTCGTGAGTGGCCAGTACCGCTCCGTTGGTGTATAGCTTCTCAAATACTACGAGTTCTTTGTTTTTGAGGGTGGCTGCCTGGAAGGTAAACTCTACTTCGGCGGTTCCGGCTGCTTTTTCCGGGGTGAAGGTGGTTTCGGCTTTGATCTCGGTTTGCTCGATCAGGAGGGGAGCGCCTGTCGATTTGTCCATCAGGATGCCTTTTATCGTGTATTCTTCACCGGGGATCAGGTTTTGGTAAGTCACCTTATCTACGATGGTGATCTCGTTTTCGGCGGTGATCTTCTGGCTGCCGGTCTGTTTTTCGGCGGCCTGGGTTTTCAGTTCCGGGAAGTAGAGGGTCTGGCCCTCGTAGTGGATGTCCTTGTGGGCGGCAACCTCTTCGCCTTCTTTCGTTACGCTCTCAAATGCCACGGCGGTTTTGCCTGCAAGGCGGGAGGCGTTCAGTTCGAAGGTCACGTCCACGGTTCCGGAATCGGCTTCCGGGGTGAAGGTGGTTTCTCCCGTGATCTGTTCTCCGTTTTCCAAAAGGGGCGCTTCGGTTTCCTGATCCATCAGGGTTCCCTCTACCGTATATTCCTGACCCGGGGTCAGATTGGAGTAAAAGACGGTATCCACGATCATCGCTTTTTCCGCTGTCTGGGCGCTGCGGCTGTTGGTTTCGACATCCCGGGCGGAGGTCCTGACTTTCGGGAAATAAATGGTCTGTTCCTGGCTGTCAATGTCCGCGTGGACGGCATAGATCTTGTTGTTTTTCTCCAGGGTTTCAAATGCGACCAGGGTCTTTCCTTCCAGGTTGGATCCGTCAAAGGTAAATACGACTTCGGCTTTTCCGTCCTTTTCCTTTGGCGTCCATTTTCGTTCTGCGGTAATCTCCGCTCCGGCAGCGTCCTTCGCGGTCATGCCTGTTTCCTTGTCCACCAGTTTTCCGCGGAGTGTATATTCCTGACCCGGTTTCAGATTTTGATAAGTAATGGTATCCACGATGGAAACCTGTTCTCCTGCTACGACCGTATTGGTTCCGCTCGCCTCGTCCAGCGCTTTCGTTTCGATGCCCGGGAAGTGGATGGTCTGGCCTTCATCGTTGATATCCTTATGCTCCGCGATCTTTTTCTCCTCACAGTAGAGCTCTTCATAAAGGACGATATCCCGGCCGTGCAGCCCGGAGGCGTCAAAGGTACACTCCACCTCGGTCATGCCGGCAGAGGCGGCTGCGGTAAATGTCTGTTCCACGGTAACCGGATTTCCTTCCGGATCCGTAACCGGCTTTTTGGTTTTTTTATCCATCACAACGCATTTCAGGAGATATTCCTGTTTTTCCTTCAATCCGCTGTACAGCACGGAATCGATCACTGTCACCGTTCCGGTCTGTGCATAATGGTTTCCGGTGGCCTCGTTTCTGGCGCTGGTGGAGATGGCCGGATTGTCCTCGATCAGATCCTTATTTTCCAGGTTTCCCAGGTTGACGGTTACTTTATCCTTGTAAATGACCAGAGGAATCGTCAGCATTTCTTTTCCTTTGTTTGCATCCGTAGGAAGCTCTTCCAGAATATAGGTATCATAGGGAAGGGCGCCCAGGCTGTTGTCCACAGGCGCGCTGCCTCCTTCTCCGTCCAGTCCGAACCAGAGGCCGTCTTCTGTTCCCCCCTGATTGGGATTTCTGGTGTGCGTATTCCAGTCTGCGGAAGAGGAATAGTAACCGTTATCGTCTGTTGTGATCCGGTGAGATTCCCCTGTCGTGGTACTGGTCAGGCTGAACTCGACGCCCGGCATCACCTTCTGGGTCTTGGAATCGATCTTGCGCAGTTCAAAGTCGCCCCGCTTCACCCGGTTCTGGATGGAATGGTCTGTATCCGTCAGGTCTGCGATCCCTCCATTCTTCGTGATCATAAATTCCCGGCTGAGGATTCCCTTCTCAAGATACCCGGCAGGCGCACCCGTCTCAATGACCCGGTATTTTCCGTATGGAAGCAGATCTTCTGCCGTCTGTGCGATTCCGGTTTCATCTGTCTTGATCACAGCAACTGCCTCGTTCCGTGCACAGGCTTTTCCGTCCACGACCACAGTGTATTCGTTCAGATTGACCACCGAGAAGACCGCATTTTCCAGAGACGCGCCGCCCTGGGGAACTGCTGCCTTCGTATCCAGATCACGCTTCCGAAGCTTCACACCGCCACGGATCACCTGGTTATACACGGCGTATCGGTTTCCTCCCTGCAGCGCCGCTTTGCTGCCCGCCTGACGGATCTGTGCGGCATAGGATCCGGTTATTTTTTCCGTGCTCCCTTCTGCCTGTATATATGCATCCTCCAGCAGATACCCTTCGGGAGCCTTTGTCTCTTCTATGGTGATCGTCCCAAGCGGCAGCACCGGGATTCCATCCATGACAAAAAAATCATCGCCTGAGACTTTGTATTCTTCGCGGAGCAATGCCTGGTATTTCACAGCATTTCCTGCTCCATCCGGTATCGCTTTGGTCTCCAGCACCCAGATCCTGTCCGGTGTCTGCGGCAGGTTTCCTTTTTCATAAAATCCGTTATAATATCTGACCGTAAACTGTGCGCCTGCAAGAGACGCGCCGTTGATCGGCATGCCGTCCGCCAGTTCCTGATCCCGTTTGACCAGTTCCAGCCCTGCCCGGTCACTGACCGGCGTATCGGTCACATCCAGCTGTTTATTCTCCCCGGCTTTCACATGGACCAGATAAACCTGGCCGTCCTTCTGATAACCTGACGGAGCCGCAGTCTCTTTTACCCAGTAGTCTCCCTCCTGCAGCTCCACAGCATCACTTTCTCCGGAATCTCCGATGACTGCCGCAGCTGACAGGGTTGTGCAGGATGCATCTGCATAGATTCCATATTCTGCGTTCCTTAAGGAATAGCACGGATTTCCATCGGTAATGCCGGGATGCGACGAGCTTTTACGCAATTTTACCGTACCTTTTGTGGGTCCTTCATATTCCAGCCATACAATATCTTGATCGTCATTATAAGCAACATATGCTTTATACTCCCGGAATATTGACATGGAAACCCTGTCGCTGTTCATCTTCTCATTCAGCGCATTTCGCATGGCCTGGATCTGTACCTCCGTCAACCCATCTGTTTCACCGGTATACTCGATTCCGATCATTGCATGGACATAAGGGTATGGATTGGCAGTCCCGCCGAACATGGCCGAAGCTTCTCCTGCCCAGGGTCCGTCCTGCCCGAACATCAGCGCCATTTTGATCCTGTCATTATTCAGTTCAGAAATCTGGTAGTGCCCGGCCGGAGTCGGTTTATTGGGCTGAGCGCAGTATCCCATATAATGGCCTTTCTCTGTCACCACATAAAACTCTGTGGTGCTCCAATTCCCATAACTGTGAGGCGTTCCCGGAGTGATCGTACAGTCCGAGCCGGCTGCCGAACGCATCATCCTGCTGCTTCCGCCGGACACATAAGCCGTACCATAATTCCCGGCCACTCTTCTTCCGATCGGAACTCTTCCGGAAACGGAAGCTGCCCCGGCTTCTTCCTCATCTGTATCCGCCTCTCCTGTCTGATCCGGGAGATTGATTTTTTCCCCGGTCTCTCCTTTCGATGAGCCCGAAGCATCGCCAAAGTTCCCGGTTTCTTCCGTTGTACCGAATGTTTCTTTTTGTCCTTGCGATTCCTGGTTCTGTATGTTTGTTGTTTCTTCTGGTGTCTCCTGTTTTACCTGTTCATATACTCCTCCTTCTGTTTCCGGCTCCGACTCTGCCATTGAGCCTTCTGCCAATACCTGGTTTTCCATTCTTTCTTCCGCCCGCACGGAAGCAGCACTTGCCGAGGCCATACAGCTGAAAATCAGCAGAAAGGCCGCCGCTGTACGGAACATGCCCGGCATGTTGTAAAAAAATCTTCTCATACTTTTTTTCTCCTCCATAAAATACAGTCAAAACGATGCTGTTTGGAATGCCTGTACGAAAAAAAGCGCCACTGAAAATAAAAAGCAAATCCTCCTTTCTGTAAAAATACGAACTGTAAATCAAACTACATAGCTATGTCCTCGCTTTTGGATAATGGGATGATGCTCCCCATGAAAAAAAGAAATGTCCCAAGACGAGTAATTTGATAATAAACGATAAGCGGGAATTTGTCAATGCAATCTAACAAATTCCCGCTTTTATATTTTTCTCAATTTATTTTTTTCGCAATATATCCCTTCGCCGTCAGCGCCTCCGCGCACAGCACCGCGCCGCCTGCCGCGCCGCGGACGGTATTGTGGGAAAGTCCGATAAATTTATAATCGAACATGCTGTCTTCCCGCAGACGTCCGATGGACACGCCCATCCCGTTCTCGTAGTCCACGTCCAGCTTCACCTGGGGACGGTTGTCCTCCTCCTGGTAGCGGATGAACTGTTTCGGTGCGCTGGGAAGCCCTGCCTCCTGGGGGAATCCTTTGAAATTCACCAGCTTTTCGATGAGCTGCTCCTTCGTCGGCTTTTTCTCAAAGTTTACAAATACTGCCGCCGTATGGCCGTTCAGCACCGGCACACGGACGCACTGGCAGGTGATCTTCGGAAGCTCTGCCTTGACGATCTGCCCATTCTCTACCCTGCCCAGAATCCGCAGCGGCTCCTGCTCGCTCTTCTCCTCTTCCCCGCCGATATAGGGGATCACATTTTCCACCATTTCCGGCCAGTCCTTGAAGGTCTTGCCTGCGCCGGAAATTGCCTGGTAGGTGGTCGCCACCACTTCCTTCGGGCCGAATTCCTTCCACGCCGCAAGGCAGGGCGCATAGCTCTGGATGGAGCAGTTGGGTTTTACGGCGATAAAGCCGCGGGTGGTTCCGAGACGCTTTTTCTGGTCTGCGATCACGTCAAAATGTTCTACATTGATCTCCGGCACCACCATGGGCACATCCGGAGTCCAGCGGTGCGCGCTGTTGTTGGATACCACCGGAGTCTCGGTCTTAGCGTAAGCTTCCTCGATGGCCTTGATCTCCTCCTTCGACATATCCACCGCGCTGAATACAAAATCCACCGTGGAAGCAACCTTTTCCACTTCATTCACATTCAGCACCACCAACTTCTTCACTGCTTCCGGCATGGGGGTATCCATTTTCCACCTGCCCCCGACTGCCTCTTCGTAGGTCTTTCCGGCGGAGCGGGGGCTTGCCGCAACCGTCACCACCTCAAACCATGGGTGTTCCTCCAAGAGAGAAATAAATCTCTGCCCTACCATACCTGTCGCTCCTAATATCCCAACCTTTAACTTCTGTTCCATTCTGATCCTCTCCTTTTTCCTTTCAAAATATCTTATATACAGAAAGCCTGCCACTGGCAGCCTTTCTGCATACGATAGTATTCACGGCCGATGAAAATCAGCCTTGAATATCGCGCCGGCCGCAGCCGCAAAGCGGCAGATTTCCTGATACGGCTGTGCGCAGTATCCATTTATTCCCCGATCAAATACGCTTCCTCCTGCGCGATCACCCGCTCCATGGCTGCCTTTCCCGGCGCGCCGATGGTATTGCGCATCTCCACGCAGGTCTTCATGCTGACCGCCTCATAGATATCCTCTTCAAATACCGGGGAAATGTGTCTGTATTCTTCCATCGTCAGATCATCCAATGCCTTCCCCTTCTCGATACAGTACAGCACCAGCTGTCCCACGATCCCATGGGCGTCCCGGAATGGTACGCCGTGGTTCACCAGGTAATCCGCCGCGTCCGTGGCGTTGGTAAATCCGTGCTTTGCACTGTCCGCCATCCTGTCCTTCCGGAACCGCATGGTGGCCAGCATTCCAGTAAACAGGGTCAGACATCCCTTTGTCGTATCCATAGCGTCAAAGACCAGCTCCTTGTCCTCCTGCATGTCCTTGTTGTATGCCAGGGGAATCCCCTTCATCGTGGTCAGCAGCGACATCAGCGCCCCGTATACACGGCCTGTCTTTCCACGGACCAGCTCGGCGATATCCGGATTCTTTTTCTGGGGCATGATGCTGCTCCCGGTACTGTAGGCGTCGTCCAGCTCCACAAACTGGTATTCATTGGAATTCCAGATGATGACCTCCTCGGAAAACCGGCTTAGGTGCATCATCACCGTGGACATGGCGGACAACAGCTCGATCAGGTAATCCCGGTCTGACACGGAATCCATACTGTTCAGCGTAGGCCCGTCAAATTCCAGCAATTCCGCCGTATAATCCCGGTCCAGCGGATAGGTGGTGCCTGCCAGCGCCCCGGCTCCCAGCGGGCAGGTGTTCATCCTGCGGTAAATGTCCTTCATCCGGGAACGGTCTCTTTTGAACATCTCAAAATAGGCTCCCAGATGGTGTGAAAGCGTGACCGGCTGCGCCTTCTGCAGATGGGTGAATCCCGGCATGTACGTCTCTGTGTGCTCCTTCATCATATTCAGGAGCGTTTCCAGAAGACGTTTCAAAAGCCGGTCCAGTTCCAGGATCTCATCCCTTGTGTATAACTTCATATCCAGAGCCACCTGGTCGTTCCGGCTGCGTCCGGTGTGGAGCTTCTTCCCCACGTCCCCGATCCGGTCGATCAAATTCGCCTCCACGAAGCTGTGGATATCCTCGTATTCCTCTGTGATCAAAAGCGTCCCGTTCTCCACATCCCTTCGGATGCCGTTCAGCCCTTCTATGATCTGATCCCTCTCCTCTTCGGTCAGGATCCCCTGCCTGGCGAGCATCGTCACATGGGCGATGCTGCCCCGGATGTCCTGCGCGTAAAACCTCTTGTCAAATGAAATGGACGCGTTGAAATCATATACCAGCTTGTCCGTCTCCTTCGTAAAACGACCGCCCCATAATTGTGCCATTCCTGTTCCCTCTCTTCTTAAAATATCAATCATCGTACCATACATCCGGACTTATGTCTATAAGGAACTGTGAAAAAATAACTTTCCATTTTGCGCAGAACAAATCTTCATGCGCAAGGCGGAGGAATGAGGCGTACTGGGGTACGCCGATTGACAACAACGCAGTGCATGGAGATTTGGGCAAGCTAAATGGTAAGATTATTTTTTCACAGTTCCTTAGGAACTTCTTACAGTTTCACCCCAGGATTCCGCGGTTTTCCAGTGAAAACTGACAACCGCAGTAGTCCTGGCGGTACAGCCCGTACTCCCCGGACAGCTCCACCGATCGCTGATATCCGTTTTTCTTCTTAAAATCCGACACCAGGTAAGGCACCCCGATCTGCTTCCCCAGAGCGATGCCGATCTCATTAAGCTTCTGCGCATTTTTCAGAGGGCTGATGCTCAAGGTGGTGGTAAAATAGTCGAACCCGCCTTCCTTTGCCTTCTCCGCCGCCTCCTTCAGGCGCAGGGCATAGCATCTGAAGCACCGTTCGCCGCCTTCTTTTACCCGTTCCAGACCGGCAGCCATCCGGTAAAACCGTTCCGGATCATACATGCCTTCCAGAAAGGAAATGGGATGGGCCGCTGTTAATTTGGAGATCAGCATCTTCTGCTCTTCCACCCGCTTGTAGTATTCCTCTTCCGGATAAATGTTGGGATTGTAATAAAATACCGTGATCTCAAAATAGTCTGAAAGATATTCCAGCACATAGCTGCTGCAGGGGGCGCAACAGCTGTGGAGCAGAAGGCGGGGCACTCTGCCCTCCTTTTGCAGCGCTTCCAGAATCTGATCCAGTTTCTTTTGGTAATTTATTTTTTGTACCTGCATTCCTCTCCCACACTCCATTCCCTAATTTCCGCGTCTCTGTCCAGTCCCTTATACCTGCGGTTTTGTTCCGAATAGTGTAAAACTCTGTCAATTATAGCCTCTTTCCTGACGGTTTTCAAGTCATACACGCTTTCTTTTAACATGCCTGATAACGAAAATTTTTCCAACCGTACAGGTGGAAAACTTTCTTATTTTCAAAATCTGATCGAAATGATACAATAGAGTCAACAATAATGATGAAAGAGGTTTTGTATGGGAATTTATTTGAATCCGGGAAATGAAGGCTTTGCCGAAGCTGTCCGCTCCCGAATCTACGTAGATAAAACCGGACTGGCGGCATGTACCAATGAGCTGATCAATACGATGGATAAATATATCTGTGTCAGCCGGCCGCGGCGTTTCGGAAAGTCCATGGCTCTTGAAATGCTGGCTGCTTATTACAGCCGCGGATGCGATTCCCGAACGCTGTTTGAAGGAAAAGCCATTGAACAGGATGCCGGCTTCCTGGAACACCTGAATCAATATGATGTGATCTTTGTGAATATGCAGCAGTTTTTAATCGGCGCGAAAAGCATAAGCGCAACGGAATATCTGGAGCAGGAGGTTCTGGAAGAGCTTCTGGAGGAATACGGAGACTGCCTGTAAAAAAATATGGCTCCCATTCCGCCCTGAATATGTTTTGGGAATACTCCATGACGGCTACAGATTCCGCAGGTTTCAGCACATTTACAATCCCAGGTCTGTTGTGGCAGCCATGAAATGCAGACCTTCAAAACCAAGGATGGCGTACTGACGCTGCTGATCCATCTGGGCTATCTCGGATATGACGCGGAGACGGGAGAAGCCTTTATCCCCAACAAAGAGATCGCCGGGGATTTTACATCTTTCAGAGCCGAAAAACGAATCCCGTGATACGAAAATGCAGCCGCTGCCCCTCTCCGAATCTACAGCTGCGGCTGCTCCAAAATCGCCACGGACACCCTGGTCACGATCTCCCCTTCCAGTTCTGTGGAGTGGGGAACCTTCTTTCCGTCGATCATATCCAGCATCTCCAGCGCCGCGATCTTTGCCAGATCCCGGATAGGATTCTCCGCAGAGGTCAGCGGGACCTCGCAGTAGGCGGCAATATCGGAATTATCAATGCTGATCACCGACAGGTCTTCCGGAACACCGATCCCTCTGCTCCTGCAGACAGCCAGCAGCTTATTCGCCATCACATCATTATAACACACGCAGGCCGTACAGCCCTCCAGCCTGCGGCAGATCCAGTCCGCATTCTGTTCAAACTCAGACATCTGCTGCGAATCCAGCCACGCCACCCGCCTGTCAAGGATCCTGACATTCGCCTCCATAAGAGCCTCCAGATATCCCGCATAGCGCTGGTGCCCCTGCCCGTCGTCAGACTTGAAAATGGCTGCGATATTCTGATGGCCGCACTGCAGCAGATAGTTGGTCACCAGTTTCCCTGCCATCTTGTCATTCAGGCTGACATGAGGAGCCTCCAGCTGGGGATAATAGCTGTTGATGAACAGCACCGGGATCCCCCGTGCCATGATCTCCCTGTAGATATCCAGATTGGGATTGGGCAGCCCGCTCTTTGTGGTCTCGGCGATCAGTCCGTCCACCGTATTTTTGTTCAAAATATTTTTTAATATGAAGCGTTCTTTTTCTACAGAATTATTGGTCACTGAAATCTGAAGACTGTATTCAGCGTTTGAAAACTGTGCCTCCAGTTCCCGGATGATCGTGGAAAAAATATATTCCTGAACAAAAGTTGTCATCACCGCGATCTGCATGGTCTTCTCTTTTTTCGGAGTCACCTGATCCTTGCTGCTGATGTATGTTCCGCTTCCCCTGAACCGCTCTACGATGCCTTCCTCCTCCAGCACGGAGATGGCATGCCGTACGGTCTGCCTGCTGACCTGGAACCGCTGGCACAGCTTGTATTCCGATTCCACCTTATCCCCCGGTTTCAGTTCCCCGCTTTCCAGAAGTTCTTTCACCCACAGACAGATTTCCTGATATTTCGCAACTGCTTCTTCCAAATGTCTACCTCCACAATCTACTATTGAATACAACTCGATAACTATTCCGTGATAACTTTCCTTTAATATACAATACAACTTTTGTTTTTACAATCCGTAATATGTACTAAAAAAGCAATACATTTTTTGTGCATATATACTTTATCTGGTTCCGTTTCTGCATAAATATACAAAAGGCTACCCGCCGTCAGCGGATAGCCTTTTGTATATTTATGCTGTGTTTTCTAGTTTTTCTTTTTGCTGGATAATACGTCAA
>CAYQBE010000075.1:0-5996 GCA_964415625.1 uncultured Clostridium sp. | reverse complement strand
CTGCCCCAAGGAGTACCAGTCCCTTGACTACTTTCTGCAGGTCGGTAGACAACCCGATCAGGAACATCCCGTTATTCAGGATTCCCATGACGAATGCTCCGATCACGGCCCCGACGACCGTACCCACACCGCCGGATGCCGCGGCTCCGCCGATGTAGCAGGCAGCGATGGCATCCAATTCAAACCCGTCCCCGGCCTTGGGAGTCGCGGAAGCGTTTCGTGCGGACAGCACGATTCCTGCGATGGCAGCCAAAAAGCCCATGTTGGTATAAACCCAGAAGTACACCTTTTTCGTATCAATACCGGACAGCCTTGCAGCCTTTTCATTTCCGCCCAGCGCGTAGACCTGGCGTCCCGCAACGGTCTTGCTGGTAATGAAATGATAGATCCCTACGATCACGGCCATCAAAAGCAGTATGATCGGGATTCCGTTATAGGATGCGATCTTAAAAAAGAAGAACCAGAGGATCGCAAGCGTCGCCGCCACCTTGACACCGGTCTGCCAGGTGGGCGCCATCGCAAACCCGTACTTCTGCTGGGTTCTCATGGTTTTTAATTCCGCGCCGATCACCAGGACGGTGGCGATCACGGCAACCAGGATCGTGATGATATCCAGTGTTCCGCCGCCGAATTCGATCTTGCTGGAAGCGAAGAAGCCTGCTCCGACCTTTACATACGCATTGGGAAGCGGTCCTACAGTCTTATTTTCCAGCAGTGTATATGTAAGCCCCCGGCCGATCAGCATGCCTGCCAGCGTAACAACAAAGGGCGGGATGTTCAGGTATGCGATGAAAAATCCGTTAAACGCGCCGAACGCGACCCCCACCAGAATGGCGATCAGAAAGGCCAGCGGAATGCTCATATTATTCTCTACGATCAGCTTTGCTGCAACCGCGCCGCAGAGAGCCACATAGGAGCCCACGCCCAGGTCTACATTTCCGGTGAGTACGCAGAGCAGCATACCAGTTGCAAGGATGATCACATAGCTGTTCTGCATGATCAGGTTGTTCATGTTCATCGGCGTGGCATTGACGCCTCCTGTCAATGCGTAAAAAACGATAAAGATCGCGAGCATCGCAAAGACCATGCCATATTGCTTTAAATTTAAGTTTACGGTTTTCTTCTTTTCCATTGTTATTCCCCTTTCCTGTTATTATGCTGCATGATGCATTTCATGATTCTTTCCTGAGACAGATCTTCTTTGAATATTTCACCGGCAATACAGCCCTCGTTCAATACATAGGTCCGGTCACATGTGCCCAGGATTTCCGGCATTTCGGAGGAAATGACGATGACCGCCTTTCCGGATTTTGCCAGGTCATTGATGGCACAATAGATCTCATACTTCGCTCCCACATCGATTCCACGGGTAGGTTCATCCAGGATCAGCACGTCCGGCTCCGTCAGCATCCATTTTGCCAGGATGACCTTCTGCTGGTTTCCTCCGGACAGGCTTCCCACCGCCTGGTGGACCGAGTTGGATTTGATGTTGATCAGCTCTTTGTATTTCTCCGCCTCCAGAATCTCCTTGTTGGAATCCACGATCCCGTTCTGGGAGAAGAAGCCGCGCAGGGCCGCCAGGGACATATTCCATTTGATATCATTGAACAGGATCAGCCCGTAATTTTTCCGGTCCTCAGAGGTATAGGCGATCTTGTTGTCAATGGCGTCCTTCACGCTCCGGATCTTCACCGGCTTGCCGTGCATAAGGATCTCCCCGCTGATCTTCTGTCCGTACTGCCGCCCGAAGAGGCTCATGGCAAACTCCGTCCTTCCGGCGCCCATCAGGCCCGCAAGCCCCACGACCTCGCCTGCGCGCACCTTGATGTTGATATCCTTTAACACCTGGCGGTTTGGATCCTCCGGGTGGTAGACATTCCAGTTCTTTACTTCCATGACCACGTCCCCGATGGGACAGTCTGTACGCTCCGGATAACGGTTGGTCAGCTCACGCCCGACCATGCCCTTGATGATCCGGTCCTCCGAAAAATCGTCCACGCCCTTGGTCAGGGTCTCGATCGTCTGCCCGTCGCGGATGACTGTGATCGCGTCTGCCACATAGCTGATCTCATTTAATTTGTGGGAAATGATGATACTTGTGATGCCCTGTGATTTCAGCTTCAGCATGATCTCCAGGAGCTGTGCGCTTTCCTCGTCATTTAACGCCGCCGTCGGCTCATCCAGGATCAGAAGGTCTACCTTTTTCGCCAGCGCCTTGGCGATCTCGATCAGCTGCTGCTTGCCGACCCCAAGGGAATTGATGGGCGCTTCCAGGTTTTCGCTTCCCAGCCCCACCTCTTCCAGCATCTTCTGCGCCTCGTTGCGGGTCTGCGTCCAGTCAATGACACCGTTCACCTTCATCTGCTCATTTCCCAGGAAAATATTTTCCGCAATGGACAGGTACGGGCTCAACGCAAGCTCCTGGTGGATGATGACGATTCCCTTTTTCTCGCTGTCCTTGATATTGCGGTTCTTGACCACTTCCCCGTTGTATACGATGTCTCCTGTATAGGTTCCGAACGGATACACCCCCGACAGGACATTCATCAGCGTGCTCTTGCCCGCGCCGTTTTCCCCGCAGAGCGCATGGATCTCGCCCCGTTTTACTTTCAGGTTTACATCGTTCAATGCCCTGACGCCGGAAAACTCTTTGACAATATGCTTCATCTCCAGAATATAATCAGACATCCTCTCAACTCCTTTCCTTTATTTTGCATTTTGAATCTCTTCCTCTTTGTAATATCCGCTGTCAATGACCAGCTCCCTGTAATTATCCCTGTCCAGGGAAAGCGGTTCGCACAGGTAAGACGGAACGACCATTTTTCCATTGTCATAGGTTTCCGTATCATTGATCTCCGGCTCGCTGCCCTCGATCACCGCATCCACCATCCCGGTACATTTTTCAGCCAGCAGCTCCGTATTCTTGAAAATGGTCGCGGTCTGCTTTCCATCGATAATATTTTTCACCGCCATCACTTCCGCATCCTGCCCGGTAATGATGGGCCAGTCCTCCTCCGTGTATCCGGCCGCCTCCAGGGCTGCCTTGATCCCATAGGCAAATCCGTCAAACGCGGAGCAGCAGATGTCCAGCTTTTCATCCGCATAGAATCCGGACAAATAGTTTTCACAGTTCTGCAGGGCTACTTCCTGAGACCATCTCAAGATACAGGTGTCGTCAAATGAGGTTCTCCCGGATTTGCATACCAGCGAGCCGTCGTCCAGATATTTCTGCAGTACGCTCATCACGCCTTTATACAGAAGGACTGCATTGTTATCATCCGGCGAGCCCATGAAAAATTCGATAGTCTGGGGCTCAGACGCATCTGCCAGTCCGGCCTTTTCCTCGATGTACTCCCCGATCTTCCTGCCCACTCCCTCGTTGTCAAAGGATGCGTAATAGCTGACCGCATCGGTGTTCATCAGCAGGCGGTCGTAGGAGATCACGGGGATCCCTTCCTCTTTTGCCGTCTGCAGGGCGTTGATCAATGCAGAAGAATCGACTGACGCAACGACCAGGCAGTCCACCTTTTTTGCGATCATTGTCTCGATCTGTGCAAGCTGTACCTGTACATCGTCCTCCGCATATTGCAGGAATACGTCATAGCCAAGCTCCTCCAGCCGCGCTTTCATGTTCCGGCCGTCCTTGATCCACCGTTCCGAGCTCTGCGTCGGCATGGCCACACCGACCAGTTTTCCGTTGCCTCCCTGTTTTTCCCCACCGTCACTCGAACCACACCCTGCCAGTGTGAGCGAAAGCACCATGGCGGCGGCCAGAGCCACGCTGAGAATCTTTTTCTTCATCCTTTTTACCTCCTTTTTTTGATGCTTTTTTCAAAACATCTTATATTTTATACATATATTGTACTGTACAAGTTCTCCTTTTTCAAGTCTTAATATGTCACAAATTTGAATACAACTTTTTGTGCATATTTCAATTTAATCACCCTATTTCGCCTTAATTGTATATATACAACTTTTAGATCCGTATTTATGAGTCACTTTTAAAATCTGATATTCAATACATTTTTATTGTTTTTCGATAAATTCATATTGATTTTCAAAATACGCCGTGCTATAATATGGAAAATCGAACAGATTTCTTGTATGAACAGCCATATAAAGCTTGGCGGACAAATTGATTACAAATATAAGGAGGCAGAATGATGCATAGTGAAAAGCTGATCCGGGTTACTAAGTTATTGTTGGATGTGATGTTTTACAGTGGGATTGCGGTCATCGTGACCCTTCCGCTGTCCCTGCGGTACGCTGGGATTTATTATTCCAGGGCATTTCAGGAGTATTATGCACTGATGCTGGTGATCTTCGCCGCGTCAGGCGTATGCGGGATCGTGATCATCGGAGAGCTGCGGAAGATGATGCGCACCGTGATGCAGAAAAACTGTTTTATCTATGAAAATGTAAAGAGCCTGGAGGTGATGGGCATCACCAGCGCCGTAATCGTACTGCTTTTCTTTATCAAGTGCTTTTTCCTGCCCACCCCGGCAACCTTTATCGTGGTCCTTACCTTTTTTATCGCCGGGCTGTTCAGTGAGGTGCTCTCCTTTGTATTCCGGGAAGCGATCCGCTATAAAGAAGAAAATGATCTGACCATATGAGGAGCTGTCATGAAATCACTTTTCATTTTGACGCATATGCAGATTTAGACATGTCAAAATAAAAGTTTATTTCATAACAGATCCCAAGGAAAAGAAAGGCAGGATAAGTCTATGGGAATTATTGTAAATCTGGATGTGATGATGGCCAAGCGAAAGATCGGCGTCACGGAGCTGGCCAGGGAGATCGACCTTACGATGGCAAATCTATCGATCCTAAAAAATAATAAGGCCAAGGCCGTGCGCTTTACGACCCTGGATGCCCTCTGCAAGGCCCTCCGCTGCCAGCCGGGGGATATCCTGGAATATGTGGAGGATGACGACGAAATCCGTGATTGAAAGATAACACAGTGAGCCTGATGCGTTACAATTCGCGGACGGTCAGGCTGTGGATTGTAACAATTTCGGAAACAATCTGGCATAAAAATTGTGCATAAGGGACTGTCCTGAACCGCGCAGCCATGATATGGAAAGGAGAATCACTATGGAACAGGAACGTAAGACTACACAACAAATTATGACTACATCGGAAACCATACCCACGCTGGAAGCAATACCCGCGCCGGAAACCATACCTGCATCGGAAGCGATACCTGCACGTCAAAATTCAGCCGGCAACAAATATGAAGCCGTTTCGGAGCAGCTTCCTCAGGCAGAGAACATCAAAGCCCCGGACAGCCCGCTCCTGCAGTATATGAAGGAGCACTTCACGTGGTTTGGCAAAACAGCCTGCCTGTTTGGGCTGATCTATACCTTCTGTCTCTTTGACAATCCGGCAGGAATCACCTTTCCGGCTGCCGTTGCCGCGGTGATCCTGTTTTCTGTCCTGTGGCTTGGCAAAGCCGGCATTCCTTTGAAGCGGGGACTGTTCTTCTATTTTGCGGGAATGCTGTTACTTGGCATTTCCACCTGCATGACGGCCAATGCCTGGATCCACCTGTTCAACCGCGTCGGCATCCTGCTTCTGTTCTGTACGGGCATGCTGCATCAGATGTATGAGGACAGCCGCTGGAGCTTTTCCGCCAATTTAAAGCAGCTCTTGTTTTTTGCCGGAACCTGCTTCGTGTCTCTGTTCAAACCGTTCGAACATATGCTGTATTCTATTTCGAAGCACAAGACAGCAAGCTCTGAGGAAGCCCTGCGGAAAAAAGAGAATGTAAAAAAGAAAGCCCCGGCTGTGCTTACAGGCGCTGCTATCGCCGCCCTCTTCCTGCTTTGCGTGATGCCGCTGCTGATCGGGTCTGATCCGGTCTTTGCCAGATATTTCCGGATCTGCATCACGATCCCGGATATTCCGGATCTCACTACTGCCTTCCGGATCTGTTGGAGCTTCCTTTCCGGATTTTTCATGCTCTATGTATTTTTTGCGGCTTTGTTCCGGCA
>CAYQBE010000074.1:0-23304 GCA_964415625.1 uncultured Clostridium sp. | reverse complement strand
TCCCCTCATGAATGAGGGGTTAGGGGAGTTGATGTGCCGTAGGCACTTTCTTGTGACTGAACGGCATAGGGGAAGAGATATGCAGGAATTAAAGGATACGATCGGCATTGAACTGAAAATATTTCTTGGAGAAAATGAGGAAGGGCATCTTCACCAGGAGGTGGAGCTGCTCTATGTGATGGAAGGAAGTCTAAAGCTTATAGTAGGGGAGCAGGAGTACCGGATGCAGGCCGAGGACGTGGTTGCGGTCAATTCCAATAAGCACCATGCATACAGGTCTGAACCGGACTGCCTTTTCTGCAGGATCCACATCTCCTATCAGACGATCAGCGATGTGATCGGAACCCCGCTTCTCCTGTTCTGGTGCAATTCTACGATGGAGAAAGGGGAAAGCTACCGGGAATTCAGGAAATTGCTGCACGAATTGACGAATGACCATGTGAATGGAAGAAAGGGCGGAAATTTTTACAGTTATAGTCTGTACTATCGGCTGCTGCATTTCCTCACCACCTATTATCAGATTGCGAAAGAAGATTTTTACAGGGAAGAGCAGGAAGGAAAGCAGGAGGCACGGCTGTCAGAGATCATAAGCTATGTGCACGGCAATTATAATCGCCCGATCAGCCTGCAGGAGCTGGCGGACCACCTGTATCTGACCAAATCCTACCTGTCCAAATATATCAAGAAAAATCTGGGGATGAACTTTTTGAATTATCTCAATAATATCCGTATCCATCATGCCATGGATGACCTGATCCATACGGAGCATTCCATCACACGCATCGCGTTGGATAATGGTTTCACAAATACGACAGTCTTCAATAGGCTGTTCAAGGAATATTATCAGGATGTGCCGTCCGCGTACCGGCAGAAAATGAAGTATTTAAAAACGGATGAGATTTCGGGGGAAAAGAAGAAGCAGCTTCAGGACCGTCTGGAACAATATTTTATGACCGGCGCGCTGGTGAAGAAAGAAGCGGAGACCTCGGATGTCACGGACATTACGGCGGATTACCGGGAGGGGGAGCCGTATACTCCGTGCTGGAATCAGATCATCAATGCAGGGTCGGCCGTAGATATGATGTCCTATAATCTCCGGGAGCATTTACTTCTGGCTCAAAGGGAATTGGGGATACGGTATATCAGGTTTTGGGATATTTTTTCTCAGGATATGTATTTTGTAGGGGATATTGAAAAAGATGAGTTTAATTTCGGAAAGCTGGACAATATCCTGGATTTTCTTATCGAGAACAGGATGCTTCCGTTCATTGAACTGGGGGAAAAGCCAAGAAGGATTCAGCGTACAGTTTCAGACTTTATCGTATCCCCGGATAACAGAACCGTGTTTCAGAGCTATGAGGAGCGTCTCCGGGGACTGGAAGCATTGATGGAGCATCTGCTGGGACATTACGGGGAAAAGCAGGTGTCACAGTGGAAATTTGAAATATGGGATGACAGGCGGGAAGAGACCGCGCAAAACAGACAGCCATACAACCGACTGTTCCAGGACACAAGGGACATCATCAAGAAATATATCCCAAAAGCGCAGGTAGGCGGCGCGGGAAGGCATCTGGGCTGGTTTCACAGTCATACGGTAGAAGGGATCCGGCAGTGGATTGACGAAGGAATTTATCCGGACTTTTTGACATACAGCTATTTCCCTTATTCGGCTGGGGAGTTCAACAGAGAGATCTATTCCAAGAGGAAAACGGATGAAGATAATCTCAGGATCACGTTGGAAGAGCTGCAGGAGGAGCTGGCAAAAAGCGGATTCCCAACCCGGGAAATTTATATTACGGACTGGAACGGTACCATATCCGACCGGAATTTCACCAATGACAGCTGCTGGAAAGCAGCATGGATGATCAAGAGCTATTTTGACGCGGTAGGTAAGGTGGATGCCCTGGCATATAACTGTCTGTCGGACTGCATATCCCAGCATTATGATACACAGGGAATTTTAAATGGATGCAGAGGGGCTCTTTCCAAGGACGGCATTGAAAAGCCTTCCTTTCACGCAATGCGGTTCATGGGACTTTTGAGTCCATGGATGATACAGAAAGGGAAGGATTATATGATCACAACAGACCGCTCGCAGAAAATAGCGGTCGCATGCCATAACTTCAAGGAACGCAACTACCTGTATTATTTAAAGCCGGAAAATGAAATGGGGCCGGAGGATCAGTACCGCTTTTTTGATGATCAGGATGGAAAAAAGGTCAGGTTCCGGCTTCATCAGCTGCCAAACGGCTGGTATCTACAGAAAACCTATGTGTTCAACCGAGAGCATGGGAGTGTTCTGGACGAATGGATGAAAATGGAGTGCATGAAAAATCTGAGGAGGGATGAAGAGGAATATCTGAAACGGGCAAGCATTCCAGAAATCACACTGCAGAAATTTGAAGTGACGGATGGGAGCATCGAACGGGAGTGGTATCTGCAGGCTCATGAGATCCGGGTGGTACAGTTTATCAGGATCGTAACAATGCCGGAGCGGACAGCCTGACAGGGATGGATTATTAAAGAAGGGAGAAAGCTATGAGTATAGAATATGTGTTTGGAGTGGATATTGGCGGGACGACGGTCAAAACAGGGCTTTTTACAGCCGAAGGCAATCTGGTCAATAAGTTTGAAATCGAGACGAGAAAAGAGGACAACGGCAACAGGATCCTGCCGGATATCGCAGAGGCAATCCGAAAAAAGCTGGAAGAATACAAGATTGACACGAAGAGCCTGGCAGGCGTGGGAGTTGGTGTCCCAGGGCCGATTCTGGAAGACCGGATCGTGAACCAGTGTGTGAACCTGGGCTGGGGTATTGTAAATGTGGAGGAAGAGCTGTCTTCATTTCTGGGAAAGGAGTATCATGCAGTGATCAAGGCGGGAAATGACGCCAATGTGGCCGCGCTTGGAGAAATGTGGAAGGGCGGGGCCAGAGGACATAAAAATATTGTAATGGTAACGCTCGGAACCGGTGTGGGCGGAGGTGTTGTGATCAACAGCGAGATCATCTCCGGCAGGTTCGGCGCAGGCGGAGAGATCGGACATATCCAGATGTCGGACACAGAAACAGAAGCCTGCGGATGTGGGAAAAAAGGATGTCTTGAGCAGTATGCGTCCGCAACCGGAATTGCCAGGGCAGCAAGAGAGATCATGGGAGAAGAGCTTTCCGCGAAAGAAGTGTTTGATCTGGCAAAAGCCGGGAATCGAAAAGCCGATGAAGTGGTAGACTTCATGGCGAAAAAGCTGGGGACAGCACTATCTTACATATCTTGCGTGATCGACCCGGAGGTGTTCGTGATCGGCGGCGGAGTGTCCAATGCCGGAGAGTTCCTGATCGAACGGGTGAAGAAATTTTATCAAGAAGCCGCCTTCCATGCCTCAAAGGATACAAAGTTCGTCCTTGCGACTCTCGGAAATGATGCCGGAATCTATGGGGCAGCCAGGATGGTTTTATAGGAAGTTGATATGAATCGAGAGTTATTTGAAAAAACAGCAGTCCCAAAAGCTTATCTGAAACTTGCGTTTCCGCTGGTGGTCAGTATGGTGGTAACACTGGTCTACAATATGGTGGATATGTACTTCATTGCACGGACGGGAAATACAGACCTTGTGGCAGGGGTGTCGATCAGCGCTCCGATATTCAGCTTGATGATCGCAGTAGGAGATGTTTTCGGATTAGGCGGCAGTTCTGTGATCTCCAGGCTTTTGGGGCAAAAAGAGATGGAAAAAGGGAAACGCTTAAGCTCTTTCTGTATCTATGCCTCCCTGTGTACCGGAATTGCGGCTGCCGTTTTCCTGCTGGTATTCCGCGCACAGGTTTTGGCTTTTCTGGGAGCGGATACCCAGACGTGGGAGTATGCGTGCCAGTACTATACGGTCATCGTTCTGGGAGCGCCTTTCGTGATATTTCCGATGGCTCCGGCAAATCTGTTGCGTGCGGAGGGCCTGTCTGCCCTTGCCATGCTTGGAACGGTGACAGGAGCTGTTGTAAACATGCTGTTGGATCCAATCTTCATATCCGGACTTGGTCTTGGCGCGGCGGGAGCGGCTTATGCCACCGTACTGGGGAATCTGATGACAGATGTGATTTACATCTATATTTTGCTGAAAAAGAGCAGATGCCTTTCTGTCCATCCGAAATATTTCCATGTGGCCATGCCGGTGTTGGGGCAGATTCTGTCAATCGGGATTCCGGGATGTATGACCAATCTGATGAACAGTATCAGCGTGGCCCTGACGAATCGGTTTCTGCTGGCATATGGAAATATCCCGATAGCGGCCATGGGGATCGTGATGAAGATCAACCTGATCGCAGTACTGATCCTGGTGGGATTCGCATTCGGCGGACAGGCGCTTGTAGGCTATAACTATGGGGCGGGGAATAAAAAAAGGCTGAAAGAAATCCTGCGTTTTGCGTATATCTTTGAGTGTGGGCTGGGCTGCTGCTTTTCGATTCTATTATCCCTTCTTGCCCCGGTTCTGATCCGCGTATTTATGAATGACGAACAGATTGTTACGTATGGAGTGCGGATGCTGCGCTGCCAGCAGATCGGTATGGTGTTTATCGGAATCGTGCTGATCACATGCTGTACGTTTCAGGCAGCCGGAAAAGCAGCCGGGGCGTTCTGCCTGTCGGTCAGCAGGCAGGGGGTCGTTTTTGCAGCGGTACTCTTTGTGATGTCAAGGACGGCAGGCTATGACGGGGTGATCTTGTCTCAGGCAATTTCGGATGTGATTACGGCCGGGATGGCAGTCGTGTTGTTCCGGGTACAATTATATGACTCTTTGTAACTGTACAGATTCAGCAAAAAGCAATGGTTTTGGATATGTGAAAAGGCTCCGCTAAAAAAAGACAATTTTCATCCTGTTGAAAATTGTCTTTTTTGGGGAGAGGCTTAAAAATAATTCCTCTAAAACAATTTTTATATAGAAAAGCAAGCTATATTCAGAATGCGGCATCCAGCAGAAAAGATTACACTATAATTACAGCAAACATAAGACGGAAAGGAAAATTGGAGAATGCTATGAGCGGATATTACAGAGTAAAACACATTGACGAAAATATATACCGTATTAACAGTGACGAAGGTGTAAACTCCGATTTATTTGTCGGAACAGACCGGGCATTGCTTTTGGATACCGGATATGGCTTTGGAACATTGCGTGATACGATACGTGAGATTACAGAGAAACCGCTGACAATTGTGAACAGCCATGGCCATATGGACCATGCGGGAGGAAACTGGCAGTTTAATGAAAAATTTTTTATTCATCCCCTTGATGAAAGCGTATTGAAAAAACATCTTGGAAAAGCGATGCGGGAAATGACGGTATCAGAGGCCAGACAGCATATTGATTGGGCATATGAGGGAGCCAGGGATATACTTCCGGACACGTTCAACGAGGAAGAATATATCACGGCATCCATACCAGAGCATCAGCATCTCGACGAGGGAGATGTATTTAAACTGGGGGGGATTACGCTGGAAGCGATTCATCTTCCGGGCCATACCCCAGGGAGTACTGCATTGCTGTATAAAGAAAAGAACTGGATCTTTCTGGCTGATGCAATGAATCCTTTTGTATTTTTATTCCTGGAAGAAGCAGCGCCGCTGGCGGAATACATAAACAGTGTAAAAAAGGTAATAGGGCTGAATACGGAAAAACAGTTTATCGCACATCAGGATGCTCCTCTGGCGCAGGGAGACCTGGAACGTTTTTTGGAATGTGCGGAGCATTTGGATTATGCAGATGGCGAGGAATTTCATCATCCTCTGGCAGAGGGACGTGAAGTGCTTGTCTGCTGTAGACAGGGATATTCATTCTCTGATATAGGGAAAGGGAAACCGGGATTTGCGGCAATCGTTATAAGTCCGGATAAGCTGTGACAGATGATGTATGGAGGGAAAAATGGCAGATGAGTTGATTTTAAAAAATATCAGTAAAAATTATGGAGGCGTGCAGGCACTGAAAAATGTGTCGATAAGCTTCCGTGCAGGCGAAGTCCATGCGATGATCGGGGAAAACGGTGCAGGGAAATCGACCATGATCAAGGTGATTTCAGGCGTGATCCAGCCTTCATCCGGCACGATAGGATTCTTCGGTGAAGAATTAAAAAATATGACGCCGCATCTGGCAATTGAAAAAGGGATTGCTGTTGTACATCAGGAACTGATCCAGTTTGAAGGGATGACGGTGGCCGATAATATCTGCATGAAAGAAAGTGCCCAACATTCAGGATTTGCAGATAAAAAGGCGATTTATAAACGAACCGAAGAACTATTAAGTATGTTCGATACGACACTGAAGCCAACGGACAGGATTGCAGACCTGTCAATGGCAAACCGCCAGATCGTAGAGATTGCAAAAGCAGTGAATTTGAATGCCAGAGTGGTGATATTTGATGAGCCTACGGCATCCATCACGGTATCGGAGCAGCAGAATCTGTTCAAGTTGATCCATCAGCTGAAAGCAAAGGGGATTTTAGTCATTTATATTTCACACCGTCTGGAAGAACTGGAAGAAATATGCGACCGTGTCAGCGTACTCAGGGATGGAGAATATGTTGCCACCCATGAGATGAAAGAACTGACGATCAATAAAATGATCAGCATGATGGTAGGAAGAGAATTAAATGAGATCTATGTGGAAAAGGAGCCATGTAAAGAGGAAGTTGTCTTAAAGCTGGAGAATGTCAGCGGCAACGGAGTCAGCAATATCAGTTTTGAGCTTCATAAGGGTGAGATTTTGGGATTTGCAGGTCTGGTCGGAGCAGGAAGGACCGAATTGATGCAGGTAATCTATGGGGCTGAAAAAAGAGAAAGCGGAACCATCTGGCTGCATGGGCAGGAGATCCATATAAAGAGTCCGGGGGAAGCCATAGCAAAGGGCATTGGCCTGATTCCGGAAGACAGGAAGGGGCAGGGGCTTTTCCTGGATAAACCGATCGTATGGAATATTACGCTTTCCAGCATAAAAAGATTCTGCAGAGGAATATTCAGGCAGAGTGATAAAGAACATGAGGAAGCGCAGAATTACCAGGAAAAATTGCGGATCAAAGCATCATCGCTGGATGCCAATCCGAGTTCTCTTTCCGGAGGAAACCAGCAAAAGGTCGTACTGGCAAAGGCATTGTCCGCTTTACCTGAAATTGTGATTCTGGATGAACCGACACGTGGAGTTGATGTAGGAGCCAGGAATGAAATCTACCAACTGATGGTGGAACTGACAAAGGAAGGAAAGTCAATTTTGATGGTGTCCTCTGATATGGCCGAGTTGATTGGAATGTCAGAACGGATTATCGTTCTCCATGAGGGAAGCATGACTGGCGAGCTTTCCAAAAGCGACTTCCAGCAAGATACAATATTGAGCCTGGCCTCAGGCATAAAATCGGGAGGAAAACAGAGATGAAGAAAAAAATCAATTTCAAAGATTGGGGAATTATCATTATCCTGCTTATTTTGGTAATCGCGTTTTCAATCATGTCCCCTAATTTCCTGAATCTGAAAAATATCAGGAATATTTTGCTCCAAAACGCACATACGGCGGTGGTAAGTATCGCAGTAGCGATTATTATGATTGGCGGAGGAACTGACCTGTCGATTGGATATGAGATTGGACTGGCGTCTGTTGTATGCGCAATGATGCTGGAAGGTGGACAGCCGATCATATTAGCGGTGATCGTTGCCATCATCATCTGTGTATGCTGCTCTGTTTTGAACGAAGTATTCGCGCTGACCCTGAAAGGCCATACGATGATGATAACACTGGGAACGATGTCGGCATATCAGGGACTGGCTTATATTGTCAGCGGGGCAAAGAACCTGCACAACCTTCCAGAGTCATTTCTGATGATCGGACAGGGGAAGATTGCGGGGATCCTTCCCATCAATATTGCGATCATGGTAGTTCTGTTTATAATTGCAGCAGTGGTCATGGCAAAGACCCATGCGGGGAAAAAGCTTTACGCGGTCGGAGATAATCAGGAAGCGGCAAGGCTGGCAGGCATTAACGTGGTGCGCGTGAAGATCGTATCATTTGCCTTGGCAGGCATTCTGATCGGAATTGCAGCCGTCATGCTGACGTCCAGGACAGGCAACTCAACAGCGACCATCGGATCCGGCCTGGAATTTACCGCAATCACGGCGGCAGTACTCGGAGGCGTGAGCCTCAAAGGCGGTGATGGGAAACTCTGGCAGGTAATCGTAGGCGTATATATATTGGGCGTCCTTTCCAACGGTATGCAATTGATCGGTCTCGGAGTATACCCGCAGTATGTCGCGAAATGTATTGTAATGCTGTTAGCAATCGGGATGGGAAATGGTGTGTTTACAAATATGTTGCCCAAAGTAAAAGAACAGTAAAAATAGGAATGCAATGCACAGATGTGTGCTGCAAATAAAAAAAGAGAGGAAAAAGAGATGAAAAAAAGAGTATTGGCAGTAATGATGGCATGCCTTATGGCAACAGGGATGATGACGGCGTGCGGCGGAGGCGCTGATGGAAATGCGCCAACCGCGGATGATGCCGGGCAGGGTACAGAGACAAATGAGCCGGCAGAAAATGATGCGGGCCAGCAGACAGAGACAAGCACAGGTACGCAGGCATCTGATGATTTTATCCAGGTTGTTGAGCAGGTTGGGGAAAAAGGGGATGAGATTGATTCTGTCGTTTATATTCCTGCATCTTTATCGCTCGAATTTTTCCAGATGATGGCAGATACCGTAGTCCAGCAGTTAAATGACGCAGGGTTTGACGCAGAATGTTCCTCATCCCCGGAGATGGATTCCAATGCACAGTTGGAAATCTTTGAAAATTGCGTTACTCAGGGATATGATTGCATTATTCTTTTCCCAGTAAACAAAGATGCCATGACAAGCGCGGTAGCGGAAGCACGGAAGCAGGGGATTAAAGTAATCTGCCAGGTGAACCAGTGTGGTGAATGTGATGGATGGGTAGGATCTGATGGGGTTTCCATGGGAATCGGCCTGTGTGAGGTTGCTGCGGACTGGGTGGAATCCACATTCCCGGATGCAGGAGACGGAGAAGTGAAATGTGCGGTTGTTACAACGAATATTGATCAAAATACATTAGAAATCAGTTCGGAGTTGGAAAAAATAGAAGATTACAGTTCTAAAATTTCTGTTGAGACCGTGGTCGAATCCAATGATACCAGTGTGGATGATGGAATGGCATTGGCGGAGAACCTGTATATGACCAATCCGGATATTGATTTTATCATTTCGGAAGAGGGAGATCTGGCTGTTGGGATTAATAATTATTATGCAGGGGCTGATTCTCCATTGGATGATCTCTCCAAATTTGGAGTATTTTGCAACAATGGTACCAATACGCAGTATGAATTGATAAAGAAATCGGCAGAAGACAAGGCTGTACTGAGAGGAATTTCCACAGTTGCTCCTCTTAGTTATGGATGTATGATGATGACGAACTGTGTAATCCGTCTTTCCAATGGGCAGGAAGGAGAGGAAAATTTTCAGGCCGATCCGGTGTATAAGCTGAATGCAGAGAATATTGATTCATTTTTAGCAATCCAGTAAAAAGAGAAATACAAGATTAAAAACGGGATACAGGTTTCAGGATCTGTATCCCGTTTGTTTAAGTGATATGTTTTGTTTCATCAACAATAGTTTTAATATAGCGCATTTATCCCTGTTTGTCGTTGGGTGGATGACTGTTTGACAGTTTCCTCTTCAGGCTTCGCTCTTTTTTACCTTTTACTTGGTTAAATTCAAATTTACAATGTAATGACTATGTTGTATAATATGTGTTATACTGATGTGCAAGTAGGTCATCAATTTTCTTACGAAAATTGATGCTGTGAGTATATAAGAAGGAGGGCTGAATATATGGCTAATACATCATTGTTACAAATAAGGACTTCTGCCGAAGATAAAGAGAAAGCGTCTGAGATTTTGAATAAGTTAGGTACCAATCTGTCGGCGGTCGTAAATATGATGATTAAACAGATTATCCTTACAGAAGGGATTCCGTTTGAAGTAAAAATGAACCATTCAGTATATTCTGATACGGAAGCAGTCAAAGAAGTGGAGGCAACGATGGCGTTTGAGGGGATGGATCTGACGGAAGAAGATGTGCGGATGCTGTATGCGTATAAAAGTGGAAAAGTGTCAGGTGATGAGCTGCGGCAGCAAATATTGAGTGAGGACAGATAATGGCGGACAGGATATATTGTTATCCGAATTCGGATGTTTTGAAAAATAAAATAGGAATACAGGATATGGAGAAGCTTCAGCGGTTGGAAAGGCGGCTGACAATGCTGCGTATTTTGGAATTGGTAGATAAGCCCATTCAGGGAAAGTTTGACCTGCAGCATTTGTGTCTGATCCACAGATATATTTTTCAAGATGTATATGACTGGGCAGGAGAAATCAGAAAGGTTGATATTGCAAAGGGAAGTATGTTCTGTAATGTCAAGTTTATCGAAAGCCAGGCAGCAGAGATTTTTAAAAAATTGAAAGGTGAAGATTATTTGCAGGGTTTAAATGAGGAAAATACTGCCGGTCGTCTGGCATATTATTTTTCAGAAATTAATGCCCTGCACCCGTTCAGGGAGGGAAATGGCCGCAGCCAGCGAGAGTTTATCCGAACCCTGGCGTTACATATTGGCTATGTGATAAATTTTGCGAAGGTAAGCAAAGAGGAAATGCTAAAAGCAAGTAAAGATTCTTTTTTATGCGATTACGGAAAAATGGAGCAGTTATTTAAAAAGTGTATCAACCAGATAAGATAGGAGAGACAGAATAAATGGCAGTTTTTAATGAAGATACCAGAGTAAAAATCCCTGCCACAATCTATACTGCACGCCAAAATATTCCGTCTGTGTGGTTGGAGGATCTAAAGATCATCCAACCCACGGATCCATTCGTAAAAACCGTGCTGACGAACTCTTACGTCTGCTGATGCTGCCGTTCTCCGCTTTTCAATCCGGATTTTCAAAAAAACGCATCATTCTGTCGATCCAGCCTTCTGCTGAGGTTCCTGTCCCCAAACCGCAGCCGTGCTCCCCTTCGGGAAACAGAATACAACAGGACGCGATGCCAGCCTTTTCCAACGCGGCTCCCATTCTTTTTGTATTACTGGGAGGCACCAGGCTGTCATCTTCACATGTCCAAAGGAACGTTCTCGGATAAGAGGAATCAATGTGCTGTTCTGCCGAAAGCTTTGACCGGAGCGATTCGTCGCCTCCTGTCAGAGCCTGAAAACTGGGCTCATGGGTCTCATCCATGAAACTGATGACAGGATAATTCAGACACAGCGCATCCGGCTTTCCGCTATGCATGCAGTACTCCTGCGCAGCAGGAAGATTCCGGATTTTTATCTCATTTTCCAGACCTTGCTCAAGTTCACCGCACAGATACGCGGTTGATGCACACAGGTGTCCTCCGGCGGAAGAGCCTATAGCAAGCACCCGGCCTGGATCGATGCAAAAACGTTTTGCATTTGCCCGGATCATTTTAACCGCAAGCATCAGATCATACTGCTGAGCCGGATACCGGTTCGGAGCCAGACGATAATTCAGAATAAAGGCTGCATATCCATGCTCTTCCAGCTTCTCCGCAAATGCAATTCCCTCCATATCAAACGATAATGTCTCATATCCGCCTCCCGGACAGATCACTGCTGCCGGACGAAGACGGTTGGATACCGATTTTTTCCGCATAAGAAATACACTGGAGTCATCATTTTTTGTCACATCAGGGATATAATCCTTACTCTCCCTCTGCCATAGCGGGATCAGTTCATACTCGCTGCCATATGCAAGATCCTGCGCCAGGGCGGCCGCATGCAAAAGATCCTTGGCATTGAAGGGAAGCCCCCAGGGAAAAACCAGTTTTTGCCCGACTTCTTCTAATGGCACGCTTCGCAGCTCCTCCGGGATAAATTGCATCAAGCCCTCGGAATAAAATATTTTTAAGTAAGGCTCAATGGCTTTTTCGCTATAGATGTCACGGATTGAATTTGCTGTAGTGTAGGAATTCATTTTATACCTCCATTTCGTGTACATATTCGAGATTTACTCATCCTCTGTTTTTCCGGCATGCCGTTCCATCAGAATCCTCTGATTCTCTTCAGCCGTTGCCGCACCGGTGATCAATGTCGCGATCGTGGACATCGCGCTCTGAAACGAGATCAGGATCATACTCTTATCTCAGTTCAAACCAGTCAAATGATGCTTCATTTGCGCTGTCGCTGCCGTTTCCGCTGGCAAAGATACCGATCAGCGTTCCGCTCATACAGCCGATCTGCTCCGGGCAGATCAGCCTGCCGTCAGTCACGCAAAGCTCCTGCATGTCCTCTTTTTTGGTGCCGTACCTGAAAGTGAACTTCAGATGATCCAGTTCGGCCTGGAGGATAATGTCCGGGGAAGAATACGCCGTTTCCGCAAGAACAACGCTTTTGTTTTCGCATTCGAATCCCGGATAATACGGAAGGCTGTCAAATTCGGCCGTTGTCAAAACGAGGCGCAGCAATTGGCGTCCATCCGTACAGCAGCGTTCAAAATGAAACTGGTAGTTCATCGCACGGATCAGAGCAATTCCTGCCGCCTCGCCCTCCTCCGGCAGAAATGTCATCTGCGCGGCGGCGGTCTGAACCGGCTGAGTCTGGCGCATCGCATATACCGGCGCGAAATGGTCATAGACAACCGCTTTCTCATCCGAAAGCCTGCGGATCTGGTTGTTCAGGCTTTGTGGAATGCATCGGATAAAGAACCTGGAATCGGATACCCGGAAAGGCTCTCCATAGGGGGTTCCCCATGCGGTCCAGCGGGGATCTGCTTTTTCGTCATCAAAGCCGATGCATACAGGCGCAGGCGGATACTCTGTCCACGGAAGGGAGGCCGGCGCGTCGTATTCCCATTCCACCTTCCCGGTTTCGGGGGAAAAGAGGGGCCAGTCCCGCTCCCAGACCAGGGGACAATAGAACGTTTCTCTGCCCAGCAGCTTTGTACCCTCCACAAGCCTTGTTCCAAGCATGACCGCTGCCCAGCTTCCGTCCGGAAGATCGGTAATATCCGCGTGGCCGATGTTGATGATGGGACTTCCAAAACCCATATGGCGGTGTGTGAGCACCGGATTGGCCGGGTTTGCCTCGAAGAAAGAAAACAATTCTTTGCTTCTGGCATGCATGACGGCGTGATAGTGCTCCGTTCCGCCTTCCGCGATCAGGAGATGATAATAATCTCCGATGTGGTAAATATGCGGAGATTCCGGTGAGGACCCTACACGCAGGGCACTGTTAAAGATGGTAAAGGGTCTGCCGGCAACTTTATAATTGTCAATATCGTATTCGGCGATCCAGATGCCCCGCTCCATGCGGCCTCCTTCATTTTCCCAGACGTCCCCGGTGCCGGTCATATAACATGTCCCGTCATTGTCAAAGAAAAGGGAGGCGTCAATGCCCGGCACATCATCCAGCCAATGGGGTTCTGACCAGGGTCCCTTCGGATCCTTTGCCGTGACAATAAAATTGCCGTTGTGGCTGAAATTGGCCGCGATCAGGTAGAAGGTGCCGTTATGATAACGCAGGGTCGGGGCCATCATGCCGCCGATCATGGAGTTCTGCTTGACATGATAATGATTTTCAGCGGACATGACATTGCCGATCAGCTCCCAGTGCGCGAGATCCCTGCTGTGATAGATTGGAATTCCAGGATCCAGTTCCATACTGGAGCAGACGATATAGAAGTCCTCTCCCACACGGCAGATCGAGGGATCCGGCGTGTAGCCTGGAATAATGGGGTTCTTGATTTTGTTCTTCATTTGTGTTCCTCCTGAGATTTGTAGTTGATCTGCGATACAGATTCTAAATGTAAGCCTTTCCTGTTGTCTGTCTATATTATATTACGAAGGGGAGGCCTCGCGCGCCCTCAGGATTGCCGTCCAAAACGACATTGGTTGTCATCTGCCGGAATACGAAGAAAACAATACTGAAAAAGAGGTCAAAAACATGTAGCCGGATTTTGCTCTGTGGTATATAATAAAAAACAATATCAACAAATTTTTACTTTGGCGATAAGGAGACAGAGAAAGACAAAGGGGGAACCGTACAATGAAGCATTTTTCCGCACAGGAACATATCCGTATCCATATCTCGGAGGCCCGCTTTTGCGCGGAACGTTTTTTCGCGGATGCGGAGCTGATCTATATGATCGAGGGAGCAATGGAACTGACAGTGGGAGACCAGGCCTATGCCTTGAAACCGGAGGATGTTGTCGTGATCAATGCGGATAAAAAACATTCCTACCGGACGGATCCGGAAAGCATTTTTTGTGAACTGCGGATTCCCCTCGATATTCTCAGCAGTGTCCAGGGATACCGGCATTCCATGATCTTTTGTAATTCGGTTCAGGAGGAAAATGAAAATTATGAAGGGCTGCGCTCCATTCTGAAAAAAATTCTGAACCAGTATGTACGGCAGGGCTCTGAAGGAATTTCTCTCGGCATGGTGAGTCAGTTTTACGCATTGCTGGAAATGATACAGGTTCATTTCACATTAAGCCCCGAGAGCAGCAAGATACAGGATGATAAATATTATGAGAGGATCGAAGAGATCAACCGCTATATCCGTGCCAATTATAATGAGGCGGTCAGCCTGAAGGAGCTCGCAGACCACCTGTATCTTTCCAACGCGTATCTCTCCAGATTTTTTAAAAAGAATTATGGGATGAATTTTGAGGAGTATCTTAGGAATATACGGCTGTCCCACGCTCTGGACGACCTGCTCTATACAGACCATACGGTCGTAAGGATTGCGGTTGACAACGGCTTTTCCAACGCAACCCATTTCAGCAGGGCCTTTAAGGCCGCCCAGGGTGTCACGCCCACAGAATTCCGCAGCCTGGCCCGGCAGAAGACTGCGGCGGAGGAGCTTCAAAACCAGGAGCATTTGGCCCGCCGGCTGGAGAACTATCTGCGGCAAAATGCCGAGACAACCGTATTGCCTGAAAAGCAGCGCACAGTGGAAGCGGATGCGGAGCAGTCGGTTCCTTATGAAAAGAACTGGAACAAAGTAATCAACATCGGTCAGGCCTCGGATCTTCTCAGAGCCGATATCCAGGAGCATGTCAGATTGCTGAAAAAGCAGCTTTCTTTTAAATATGTGCGGATCTGGAACCTGTTTTCCGAAAAAATGCTGGTGCAGAGGGACTCTGAGACCGATAAGTATTATTTCAGGAATATTGATCTTGTGCTGGATTTTCTTGTGGAAAATCAGATCCTTCCTTTTCTTGATCTGGGTTTGAAACAAAAGGTGGTAATGGGGAATCTTCGGAATGTAGTGTATCAGGAGGGCGGCAGCCGGGCAGATTATGAAGAGTCGGAATGGAAAGAACAGGAGCATTTATTAAAGGTTCTTTTCCGGCATATCCTGAAAAGGTACGGCAGAGAACAGCTGCGGAACTGGAAGATCGAATTGTGGGACAAAAGCCAGGGCAATGAGCAGACGGAAGAAATGCTGCTGAGGTATTTTTCTGTCTTTCGAATGGCGTACCGTACCATCAAGGGCGTACTGCCGGAGATTAAAATCGGGGGCAGCGGAAGTACGGCATTTTTCAATAGAAACATGTTCTGCAGGACTCTGGCGCTTTGGCCAAAGTATGCCCCCCTGCCGGATTTTTTCTCAGTCAAGCTGTTTGGCTATATCAAAGGTGAAGATGAAAGGGACACGTTTGCCAGCCGCACAACAGATCCTCATTACATGATCAATCAGATCAAAGAAATACAAAAGGCCATGAAGGAATATGGATTTGAGGTTCCTGAGCTTTATGTTACGGAATGGAATCAGACGCTGTCGGCGAGAAATTTCATCAATGACAGTTGTTTTAAAGGCGCCTATAATATGCAGAATCTGATCCGGACAATCGGAGAATGCGATATCATCGCCTACTGTACCGGGACAGACCGGGAGTCCGAGTATTTTGACACCGGGGATATCCTCCACGGCGGAATGGGACTGATTACAAAGGACGGTATCATGAAGCCTGCCGGATATGCATTTTCCTTTTTAAATGAGCTGCATGGCAGATGCCTGTCCAGAGGCGAATCTTACATCATGACCACGGACGGGCATGATCATTACGCGATTGCCTGCCACAATCTGAAAAACCTGAATTATTATTACTATCTGACTGACGAAATGAAGATCGATAAAGGCAGGCTCTGGCTATATTATGAGGATACCGCTGCACTTGAGTTTCATTTCAGGCTGACGCATATGCAGGACGGTCAGTACCGGATCAAGATCCAGCAGGTCAATGAAAAGCACGGAAGCATCTTGGATCTCTGGAAGGAAAATGACTTTTACGAGGAAAATTCTCTTGAGCCGATCCAGTATTATCGGCGTATTGTACAGCCCTGTGTTTCATTTAAGCTTTTGGAGGTCAGAAACGGCGTATTGGAAGTGCCCATCGTAATGCTTCCGAATGAAATTGCGCTTATCTCAATTGAAGGTCTGTTTTGAAAAAAGGTCAAAATCAGAACGTCCATTTTTGACCAGGAAATTCGAACAGCGGCGGGATTCTGCGAAGCAGTCAAGCAGAGATATTGAAAAGCCTGCCCGTCCATCTATACGGTAACAGCATTTTGGAGGCGCCCTCCCAGTTTTTGATCTACGGAACCTGAGAGTGCCCGGATCGGCAGGTATTACCAGATGACGACCATCTGCGAAAGACAGGAGCTTTTGCCGAAGGGCTGCAGGGGCTGGCAGGAATTTCCTTTGTCCGTTTAATCCTGCCCGGAATCCCGGAAGAATTTATTCCTGAATTTCTTTGGAGTGTATCCTGTTTGGGATCGAAACACGCGGATAAAATGGCTTTGGGAACTGAAGGCAAGGATGGCGGCAATCTCGGCATAATTTCTGTTCAGATGCACCTGCTCCGCCAGATCCTCGACGTGGATCGTCTCATACAGGTGGTTGTAGATATAGTCAATACACAGGACGACTGGCTTTGAGTAGACCTCCGTCTTGTCAAGCGCGGTCATTTCACTCCTGTTCCTGCGTCCGCTGATGCGGGGGATGAATGTACCGGACAGTATTTTTGAAGAGGCGTACGGATATATCGCCGTCATCGTGGCGGGTATGCTGTGCATGACGGATCTGGGTTCTGTCCTTTATCAGCGGGCGATCAACGGGCTTGGCGATACCCTGATCGTTGCGCATGTGGCGGCCCGCAAGATCATCACGACACTCATGATGCCGCTGGCCTCCATTGCCACTGCCAGTTCCACCTTTGTAAGCCAGAATTTTGGGGCAGGCTCAGATCAAGGATAGGGAAGAAAGTAAAAAAAGAATAGATTTATGTATGAAAGGAGCGCCTTCGATTAAACAGTACAATGAATGGCTGGAGAGCCAATGAGTAAAATGCGGCAAAATCAACAGGGAAGGGAAGCGAAGCTATTGCATACAGAACCATTACATAAAAGAAAAGGCCGGATCCGGCCGGAGAAAATACAAATACGCGGTGCGCGCGTACATAACCTGAAAAATATTGACGTGGATATCCCTCTGAACCAGATTGTTGCCATTGCCGGGGTGTCCGGTTCCGGCAAGTCCTCCCTTGCGTTGGGCGTATTGTATGCGGAAGGCTCCAGGCGGTATCTGGATTCCCTCTCCACTTATACCAGACGGCGGATGACGCAGGCGGCGAAAGCGCAGGTGGATGAGGTGCTGTATGTCCCGGCTTCCCTTGCCCTGCACCAGCGTCCGGGCGTACCGGGCATCCGCAGTACGTTTGGCACAGGGACAGAACTTTTGAACAGCCTGCGCCTGATGTTTTCCAGGCTTGCGAGCCACCGCTGTCCGAATGGGCATTATCTGGAGCCGACGCTGTCTGTGGCTGCCGGTCAGGAACTGGTCTGTCCGGTCTGTAAGGCACGCTTCTTTGCGCCGGGAGCGGAGGATCTTGCCTTTAACAGCCAGGGTGCCTGCCGTACCTGCGGCGGGACGGGAATTGTGCGGACGGTTGACCGGGATACGCTGGTGCCGGATGAATCGCTATCCATCGATGAAGGGGCGGTTCTCCCGTGGCGGACGCTGATGTGGTCGCTGATGACGGACGTCTGCCGCGCAATGGGGGTGCGGACGGACGTTCCATTTTCCGAACTGACTGAGGAAGAGCGGGATATCGTATATAACGGCCCTGCGGAAAAAAAGCATATTTTCTATAAGGCAAAGAATACCAATGAAGCGGGAGAGATTGACTTTACCTATTTCAATGCGATATACACGGTAGAAAACGCACTCTCGAAAGTAAAAGACGAAAAAGGCATGAAACGGGTGGAAAAGTTTCTGAAGCAGGATGTCTGCCCGGACTGCGGCGGCACAAGGCTTTCGGAAGCAGCGCGGGCGCCAAGGGTCATGGGAATGTCTCTGGATGAGGCATGCAAAATGACCCTGGCGGAGCTTGTGGAATGGGTGAAGGCAGTCCCGCTGTCCCTGCCGGAAACAATGCGGCCCATGGCGGAAAGTATCTGCGGTTCCTTCACGGATACGGCACGGAGGCTGATGGAGCTGGGGCTTGGATATCTGTCCCTTGACCGTGCCGCTTCCACGCTTTCCACGGGGGAACGGCAGCGGATGCAGCTTGCGAGGGCGGTGCGGAACCGCACCACAGGCGTCCTTTACGTATTGGATGAGCCGTCAATCGGGCTGCATCCGTCCAATATCGCGGGGCTTGCGGGAGTCATGCACGACCTGGTGGCGGACGGAAATTCCGTGGTTCTGGTAGACCATGATACGCAGATCCTGTCGGAAGCGGACTGGGTGGTCGAGATGGGGCCGGAGGCCGGCGCGGGCGGCGGACAGGTCATCGCGGAAGGGATGGTCAGGGAAATCGCGGAAAATAAAGCTTCCATGATCGGCGGTTTCCTTTCGGGAAAGGAAGACATCCTTGTGCGGGAACGGGCGCACCGGGAGGTGATGTTTGCGTCCGGCCTTATCCATCTTAAGACAGGCGCGATCCACACGGTAAAGCCTTTGGAGGTCCGGATTCCCAAAGGAAGGCTTACAGTGGTCACAGGTGTGTCCGGTTCCGGGAAGACCACACTGATCCTGGAAAGCCTGATTCCGGCACTTGAGGCCATGACGGAGGGAAAGAAGCTGCCGAAGCATGTAAATGCCGTTACGGCGGATGGAATCGAAAGGGTGAAACTGATCGACGCTGCGCCCATCGGGATCAATGTCCGGTCCACTGTGGCGACCTACGCCAATGTACATGATGAGCTGCGGAAGGTTTATGCGAGGACGCCGGACGCAAAGCGGCTTGGCTATAAAGCAGGGGATTTTTCTTACAATACCGGAAAACTCCGCTGTCCGGTGTGCGATGGAACCGGGGTGATCAGCCTTGACGTGCAGTTTCTTCCGGATGTGGATGTTCCGTGCACAGAGTGCCGCGGCATCTAGTTCGAGCATCTTACCGACAGAATTTCCTATGTTTAATTATGATTATCAAGAGTATAACACGCATAGGACTACACGCAGTACAAGTGGCTTTATAAGCGAGGAATACATTGAAGCGAATGTAGTTGTCTATCTTAAAAACAGCCGTGTCAATGGTATAAGCGAGGAATAAGGAGGTTTATATGAGGATAGTTAAATCAAATGTGATGCTGGATGAAGAATATAAGAATATTTTGGTAAAGGAGTTTGCAACGAATTATCAGGGCGTGGATAAAATTGTCAACCCCGCAGATATTGTAAAAGTGATGATGGACGTTTTTCGTATTTCTGATATGGCAGAGGAATATGTATATTTGTTTGCAATGACAGTGAAGTGCAAACCGATTAGTTTCTTTGAGATATCACATGGCACTTGTGATGGCTCCTTGGTGGGTATACGAGAAATCATGATTAGGGCTTTACTATGTGGTGCAGTAAATATTGTTATTATACATAACCATCCAAGCGGTTCGCCAACTCCATCACGAGAGGATATGTGCCTAACAGAGGGATTGAAGAAAGCTTCGGAGATTATAGGAATCCATTTCTGTGACCATATAATTGTGGCAAGAGATGGGTTTTTTAGTTTCAGGGAAGCGGAGATGCTAGAGGGATAGTATAGAAACAGGAATAAAAAAGGAAAAATCTGCCAAGGTTTAATATTGTAGCAGAGAGTTCCTTTTTATTATGCCTGCGGAAAAACTTTACTGTTCTGGTGCATAAAATATCAGATATTCCAAGCCGTCCTCTGCATTTAGCCTATGGATGGCATAATCACCAATATAAAACTCTATCGTATTTTCTTTGATAGGAAATATTTCTCTCGTCTGGTAATCAATGAATGCTGCATCATATTTGTTTTGCTGCTCAATCTGTTTACAGCAGTCGGCGCATAGGAACCGTGCCATTTCCTTCGGGTGTGGTCTGCTTCCGTCTCTGGTGGAGATTGTAACATCTGCTATACGGCGGTCTATGTTGGAATCAATGGATATGATGCTTCCGTCCTCTCCACTGGCATTCGTAGTATGGGAAGAACCAGACATAGACAAATTGGGTTCCTCGTTGCAGATTCTTAACGTACTGATGGTGAAATCGTTGAAGTTCAATATTCCTACACCGTTTACTTTGTTGTATAGAGTTAAGATAGAGTTCTCTGCTTTTCCGCATAGGGAACATTCTTCCTGTGGGCGGTAATCCGTCCTGTTTAGTGCCAGTGCGGCTGAACCAATGCCAATTACTGTCAATATTGTTACTAACATACATATACTTTTTTTCATATTCGCTCTCCTTCTCTTGATGATGATTATGCTATACGGCACATTATAAGGTCTATAGACCAGTTATGTAAAGACCTTATATTGGGTATGATTAGAGTATCCGTACAGGAGAATCATCATAGAGAGGGAGGAACTGGCAGTGGTTCATGTCCGCATCAAAGAATTGTTGGAGGAACGGGGGCGCACTAAATATTGGCTGAACAAGCAGACTGACATTGATTACAAGAATTTGAGTAAGCTCATGGAAGATGCGACAAGCTCTATCCATTTTGAGACTATGGAAAAGTTATGTGCTGTTCTGGAATGTACGCCGAATGAACTGTTTGAAATCAGACCTACAGAAATAGAATAATCTTCCCGTGTGTGATAGCTGACGCATGGGGAGATTTTTTTTCGGAGATATGGCTATAGCACCATAACTTGTAAGTTTTGACACCAATCGCTACCCTACGGTTTTGTGGGGGTTTCAATGGTGTCATATCTCATGTTCAAAAGTAACAGAATAAAATAAATGTATTATCAGGAGAAGGTTGTAATGAGCTTCTTTTTTGATGCCCAAAATTAAATTATGGAAGGAGAATTACATTATGATTTACGGTTATGCAAGAGTAAGCACCAAGACACAGGCAAAGGACGGAAATAGTCTGGAAGCACAGGAGAACGCATTGAGGGCAGCAGGCGCAACGGAGATTTTTGCAGATGCTTTTACGGGAACAAAGTCACACCGTCCAGAACTGGATAAGCTACTGGAAGTCATGCAGTCAGACGATACATTGAAAGTCACAAAGCTGGATAGAATCGCCCGTAGTGCCACACAGGGCATTGAGTTGATTCAGTCATTACTTGATAAGGGTATTACTGTCCATGTGCTGAATATGGGCGTGATGGATAATACCCCTACGGGCAAGCTGGTTCGGAACGTCATGCTGGCGTTTGCGGAATTTGAGCGGGATATGATTGTGGAGCGTACAACAGAGGGGAAAGCCATAGCGAAGCAAAATCCAGACTTTAAGGAGGGCAGACCGCCGAAGTACAGCAGGATGCAGTTGAATCATGCTATGGAGCTTTTAGAGAAGTATTCCTATAAGCAGGTTGAGGATATGACAGGTATCAGCAAAAGTACGTTGCTAAGGGCTAAAAGGAAGATGGAACCGCCAGCATAGAGAGAAAATTTGCATATATAATTTTGGGGCGCAGTATAGGGCAAAATCTTGTGAAATTTTCTGGGCGTACCTAGAGCTTTATCTTTAAAAGAGATAAAAGATGTATACCCCACCCTCTTCCATAGACATTAGTTTTATTATAAAGACAGCCAGAGCATAAAATCTTCTATGCCTTGGCTATTTGTTCTTGTGTGCTTTGATTTTGGTAAATTCTATGATTTCCTTTTTATCATCCTCGGAGATTTTTTCAAAGTAATACAATAATTCCTTTTCCAGATTGTTGAAATACTGGTACTTCTTTTTGTTGTTCGGATTGTTGAAGTATTCGAGGAATCCAGCTAAATCCTCACTGGATTGTGTCGGTGCTGGCGCATCATAATAAATGTTACGGTCTAATTCAATCGTAAGCTGCATCAAGTCTTCCACGGATATCTCATAAAGCCCTGCCAGTTTATAGAGTGTGTCGGGGCTTGGTGTCCGTCTGCCAGCTTCGTAATGTGAGTAAGTCTGTCTGACAATGCCGAGTGCGGCGGCTACATAATCTTGGGTGTAGCCATGTACTTTCCTAAGTTCTTTTAGCTTTTCGGGGAGCAGTCGTTCTTTCATTTTCTTGTCCACCTTCCATTTAACGCAATTTTATTAACACTGATATCAAAAAATGTAGTCTAATGTAGCATTTTTGGGGTTAATATGTTAATATATCTGTAGCTGTTTTTAAAAATAAGATACAGTACGTAGCGGAAAGGAAGGGAAGGATATGTTGGGAGAATCAGCATTCCAGCCTTATGCAATCAATACATTTAGTGGCAGGGGAAAGCAGTTTACTACACTTACACCAGTGCATTATGTACATCCGCACCCTGTTAGTTCTTATGTGAGGAAAGACGGAACAGTCGTATCAGGGTATTGGCGTGACGGTGACGGCAACACGAGTATCAACAGAAGTTTTGGCTATTATGCCAGAAATCCTAATGCCATCACACAAATATTTCAGAAAGGCAGGAAGATATGATGCGCAAAAAAGAAACAACAGATGTGCAGGATATCAAAGAGGCTGGTATCACAAAATACTATGCCGTAGGCGGTAAGACAATCTGTTTCCGTTTTCAGAATGTCTTTACGGGTATGGTAGATGGCAAGAAAGAGCTGCTGGATGAAGTCTTGATTGATAATATGGTCGGGCAGATGGCAAAAGCGATAAAAAGTAATTGTTCCCGCTACAACCCTATACCAGAGGAAATCATCATAGGCAGCGGGGGCAGCAGAGAGATATCCGATAAAGAGAATCAGGAGAAGCCAAAGGAGCCAGCGCGGGATATCATAGAGAGCTATGAGCCGAGGTTTTCACTGGAACAGGTGGCATTGAATGAAGAAGTCAGGGCGAA
>CAYQBE010000073.1:0-24193 GCA_964415625.1 uncultured Clostridium sp. | reverse complement strand
ATAAAAATAATGAAGGAAATGGTGAAAAGCCAATAGTTGTGGTGACAACTTTAGATTTGTCTGCTGTTGAGAGGGAGATAAAACAATTGAAACAACAGCAACAACAATTAGAACAGAAATTGAATTCGGCAGCAGAAGAACAGAAAAAAGATATACAGGTAGAACTCAATCGAGTGATTCAAGAACTTAAACGGAAGGATACAGATACCTATCGTGATAGTCATGCCTATCGTAGGCAATATACTCTTGATTAAAGTACTAATTAACCATACAGGTAGAAATTACTGTGAATGATAAGTTTGAAAAGCAAGGAGTGACGAATCATGACAATATCAGAAAGAATTGCCGGACTGCCGACAACAGTAAATATAAAATCCTTTTCTTGGATGAAATCGCTATATGCTGCCGACAATTCTGATGATACAAAAGTGGATGCGGTCAATATGCAATTTTCAGAATACATTTTTAAAGCAAATGAAAAGAGTGATATTAAAGCAGACCCTTGGGAGATATTGCAGAATAAATATCCTGATGTGGTATATCATGTGGGTGATATTGCGATGTTTGATAAAAATAATTTAATACCATACAGACAGGATTTTCCGGTATCAAAACTTTTTGAAAAGGATGCGGATCTTGAAAAATTGACATCATGGAGACCGAAGATAAATTCAAATACTCCGACAGGATTTGAAGACTATATTCAGGCTGATCGGGCACGCATTCCGAAAGGAACACGCGCAGTTATGATTCATCCTGATGTAAAGGAAAGAATGGAAAAAGATATACAATATGCAAACGATATACTTCGTAAGGTTGATGATTTTTTCCAAAGAGAAATTATGATAAATGAACAATTAGTGCCTGGATGTACTTTGGGAATGAATCAATTTACCGCAATAGATGCAGATGGGAAAATCGGATATAATTGTTCTGTGACCCATGGGCAAAATGGCTATGAAGAACCGTGGCAAAAAAATATAACGCCGTCATTGATCAGAGAAATGGAAAAACTATATAAAGAAGCTGATACAACATCAAAAAGCAGATTGATACAGCACGAAGATGAAAGTTATAAATTAAATATGGAAGAAAACGATCGTACAGAGTATTACCAAAACATATTAGGAATTGCTTCTGAAGAAATATGGAAGAAAAAGTATTTACTTTCTAATTATACTTAGGGCAAGGTCATACTATGAAGAACAAAAAGAGAGCAGCGGCAGACTGGCTCGGGTTTTCGAAAAACTAAGATTTGTATAAGCTTTCATAGAAAGACACCAAAAATTCAGTTCGGATTTTTGGTGTCTTTTTCGTCTTGTAATGAGTGGAAAGATTCGATATAATGTTACTGTTAAAAGGAGGAGCAAAACCGATGGTTTTAAATCATTGTACGGTCTGTGCTGTCTATGAGTCAGACCAGGGGGATCAGAAAAGGATTCCGGTAATATGCGACGGGGGACAGATATTACTGCTTTTGAACAGGGAGCAGGAGCTGTCCGATACGGCAAAGATCCGGATTGATTTTTTTGACAGCCAGATCGGGTGTGTCAAGGCGTACTGCGGGCTTGCTGTCAGAAGGAACTATGACGCGTCCATACAGGCACCGTGGCTTGCGGACTGCGAGATCCTGGAAGTGACTGAGATCGTAGAGGGGCGGAGGAGCCTCCGGTCAGGCATGGAGAAGGAGACGGTGTTTACGGGTTCGAATCAGGAAGAATTTACAGGTGTCATCCAAAATATCAGCGAGGGCGGAATCTATTTTATCACCTGGACGAGACAGCAGTGCGGTGATCTGGCTGAATTTTCTTACTGCTTTGTAGAGACAGAGTACCGGATGGGAGTTAACATCCTGCGGGAAGAGGTATTCCGGGACGGGAGATATGGCTATGGATGCCAGTTTTTGGATTATCCCAAGGGAGCGGAGAGGGATATTAAACGGTATCTTCATATGAGGCAGTCCGGAAGGATCTGGTAAAAATTCCCATAGGAGCAGATTAAAGGAAATGGCAGGTGATGGATATGGATATTGCGAAACAGATCATTGATCAGAGAGTGAATAAGATATTGGAGGACAACCCTGATCTTTTTGCAAATGATGATCCGGAGAGAAGGCGTTCCAAAGGCTTCCTTCTGTTGGGGGTAGCGGCGTATCTGGATATTGATATTTCAGAGGCGGAGCAGTTTATCACGGATGGGGGGCAGGATGGCGGCTTTGACGCGGCGTATCTTGTCGAGACCCAGGATTCGCAGCTGAATGTGGTTTTATTCCAGTCAAAATACACACGGAATCTGGAGAAGGACAGTCATTTCCCGGCAAATGCTGTGGAAAAAGCGGTCAATACGGTGAGATGTGTCTTTGATCCGGCGGCTAATATTGAACTGAATCCAAAGAGCAGAAAGAAAGTGGATGAGATCCGCTCGTTTATTTTAGACGGGCAGATTCCTTATGTGACTTTTGTGATGCTGAATAACGGGCTTCCGTGGAAGCAGGACGGACAGAATTATATCGACCATGCATTCCGGGGACAGGAGCAGGTGCGGTTTACCCATTTCTGCCATACGGATATTATCGGCTATATCCGGAGAACAGAGCCGATCGATACACAGCTTTTGTTAAGCGGAAAGGGCATTCAGGAGGATTTTAATTATAAAAGAGTCATCCTGGGGCGTATTTCAGTCAAAGAGATCTATGGGCTGATGGATCGATTCGGCGACCGTCTCTTGGAAAAGAACATCAGGCGGTATCTTGGGAAAAACGCGGTCAACGATGGGATTGCAGAGTCGTTGCTGAACGATGAAAAACGCCAGAATTTTTTCTTCTTAAACAACGGTATTACCATGATCTGTGAGAAGTTCAGCTATAATGGCCTTCAGGAAAAGGACTGGATCGTAAAGATCAGCCGGCTCCAGATCATCAATGGCGGACAGACCTGCAGAACCATTTATCAGACCATAAAAGAACATCCGGAAATTGATTTTTCGCAGGTATATATACTGGTAAGGCTGTATGAGGTCAATGACGGAGAGGATGTGATCCAGGATATTACGTATGCGACCAACAGTCAGAATCCGGTGGATTTCAGGGATTTGAAATCCAATGACGAGAGGCAGATCCTGTTGGAGGAAAGCGCCCGTGACCTGGGTTATGTATATAAAAGGAAGCGGGATAACCTGTCGAATACCAATTTGATCCCGTCTACCGTGGCGGCGGAATCGGTGCTTGCTGTCTGGAGAGAGAAGCCCCATCTGGCAAAGTATAAGAGAAATGAATTTTTCGATAAGTATTATACGGATATTTTTGAAGGACTGAATGCGGCACAGATGGTCATGGCAGTTTTGATCTTTCGGTATTGCGATAATAGGAGGAAACGTGTCAGTAAAGACCGGAGGGTTCAGGCACATCGGCCGTTCAGCCAGCACTATCTGGCATATATTGTGGGAAAAAGGCTGCTCCAGGAATCGGGATTAAAGCTGAAAGAACTGACACATGCTGATTTTAAGAGGGTACGGCAGTATTTTGAGGATCAGAAGGAGAGGCTGTACGAGGAGGCGGAAGCTGTTCTTGGGGAGACCTTGGTGAAATATTTCAATGAGGAAGCACTCGAACAGATCGACGGGCGCACGATGGCGGCGGCATTCCGGCGGTTTGATCTGATTGAGCGCTATCTAAAATATATATGAGATATAAGGAACTGTAAAGATGTATTCTTTGATAGTAAGGATGTCCTTTCGGATAGAGGGGCATCCTTTTTTTGAGAAATTTACCAACCATACAGTTGGAAAATTTGTGAAAGAGCCGCACATTTCACAGAGAGAAAACGTTATACATAGTGGAAGGAGGTTTCAGATCCATGGATTTAGAAGAGCAGTACGACAAAATATACCGGTATTGTTATTTCAGGCTGCACCATCAGCAGATGGCGGAAGATATCACACAGGAAACCTTCCTTCGCTTTCTGGAAAGCGGAAATTATTGTGAAAAAGGAAAGAAGCTGCGGTATCTCTATACCATTGCGCGCAATCTGTGTATAGACGAGTGCCGTGGGAAGAAGGCAGAGCCATTATCGGATGAGATTCTGGCGGAGGTAGCAGAAGAAGCGCAGGAGAATCAGATGCTTACAGGGATTGCGGTAAAAGCGGCGCTGTCAGAATTGGAAGAGGAGGAACAGGAGCTTCTGCTCTTACGGTATGTGAACGAACTTTCGGCAGCAGAGATCTGCGGGATCTTGAAGCTGTCGAGATTTACGGTTTACCGAAAGATACAAAAAGCATTGAAGAGGCTGCGGAATCTGCTGGATAAAGCGGATTTCGAATGAGAACTAGAAACTATGATAGGCAGGGGGATAACTGGTTACAGATCAAGGGAGGAATTTGGATGGATCAGGAATTAAAAAAAGCGCTGCAGGATGCGTTTGAAGCGCCTGCGCCGAAACAGAAGGAAGCATTTTTAAGATCAGTACCGCAGCCGGGAATCAGTAACCTATCCTTTATGATTTCCCAGGCGGGATATATCCGGAAACGGGTATGGGGCATTTCCGGTGTTCTGTTTGGAGTTGCTTATCTGGGAGCCTGTGTTTTTGGACAGGATGTGATGTGGGTGATCTCTGCACTGCTTCCATTTGCGGCAGTATCCGTCGTATCGGAGAATCATCGGTCCTACGTATTTCAGATGTCAGAGCTGGAAATGGCGGCGCGCTTTTCCCTGAAAAGCGTGGTCCTTGCCCGGATTGGGATTTTAGGGATCACGCATTTGATCCTGCTGCTCTTTCTAATTCCGGTCTGTGCGTGGTTCCATGCGTCATCGCTTTTTCAGACCGGGCTGTATCTGCTGGCGCCCTACCTGCTGAGTGCGGATGCCGGATTGTGGGCGGTGCGGAGGGTACGGGGGCAGGAAGCCGTGTATGTATGTGTTGGGATCGCGGTTTGCGTCAGCGGTCTCAATCTGCTGATACAGAGGCTGTTTCCGGTTCTGTTCGGGACAGAGTATACCCTGGGCTGGGTTCTGCTGCTGGCCGGAGCCGCCGTATGCGCAGTGAAAGAATGGAAATGGAATCTGAACAGACTTTCGGAGCTTGTCTGTGCGTGAATCGAATGGAGGAATTGGTATGGAGCTTATTTTAGACAGAGTGACAAAGCAATATCAGAATAAAATCGCAGTAGACCGCATTTCGCTCAGAATGCATCAGGGGGTGTATGGGCTGCTGGGAACCAATGGGGCGGGGAAAACTACGCTGATGCGGCTGATCTGCGGAATCTTAAGGTGTGACAGCGGAACGGTTGCATTGGATGGAATGGATGTATCTTCCGAGGAATACCGTGCAAGGCTGGGATATCTGCCCCAGGATTTCGGATATTATCCGGAGTTTACGGGAATGGATTTTCTAATTTATATGGCAACGCTGAAAGGGCTGGCAAAGCCCCAGGCAAGGCGCAGGTCGGCAGAGCTTCTGGAGCTGGTATCCTTGGGGGAAATGGGGAAGAAAAAAATAAAAACCTATTCCGGCGGCATGAAGCAGCGGCTGGGAATCGCGCAGGCGCTTCTGAACCGCCCGCAGCTTCTTGTGCTGGATGAGCCGACTGCCGGGCTGGATCCGAAAGAGCGGGTTCGTTTTCGGAATCTGATCGGGGAGGCAGGGAAGGAAGGGATCGTGATCCTGTCTACCCACATTGTGTCGGATATCGAGCATATTGCGGACAAGGTATTGATGATGAAGGACGGCCAGCTGATCTTTCAGGGAGAGTGGCAGGAAGGACAGGGAAATCTGGAAGAATTTTATCTGGAGCAGTTTGAGTGATGGGAGGAACGATATGAAACGATGGAAAGGGCCTGAGTTCAGGACATTATATCTCTATGAATTAAAAAAGATCATATACAGAAGAAGCGTATGGATCACCGGCGGCATCATGCTTTTGCTGTGCGTATGCTTAAGCTTTGCGGATCTGATCAATACGTCGTTTGGCTACAGTGAAGGCGATGAAGAGATCAATATATCCGGCTATGAGCTGATGAAAATACAGAGAGAATGCGCAAGGAAGCTCTCAGGAAGAAAAATAGACGATGCTCTGCTCCGGGAAATGCAGGAGTTTTATCAGGGAGAAGAGAGGGAAGAAGAGACGGGAGCTATCGACCCGGCAACAGGGGCATTGACCGCAGTGGCCGAGGGCAACGCGGACAGGGAGGAAGCGGCTCAAGACGGCGCGGATGGAATGGAAGCTGCCGGGGATAAAGCAGATTCGGGGAAAGCTGCCGGAGATGAAGCAGATCCGATGCAGACTACCGGGGATGATTTGCTCGAAAAGCTTGTGGATCGACAGAAATATATGTCGGTCTATAGCTGGATTTTTGGGATGATGGGAAATGATGAATCCATATATGCGGCGGATGCGTCCGGGGCGTATTCGGAGCGGCAGCGGCTGATCGATCAGAACCGCAGGGATCAGATGCTGACAGAAAATGAACGGATGTATTGGAAGAAGAACGATGCCGGTCTCAAGATGCCTTTTACCTACGAGTATATGGAAGGTTGGGGGAATCTGTGGGATCAGGCAAATATGATCAACTGCATGCTCCTGCTGCTGCTCACCGTCAGCCTTTCCCATGTGTTTTCCCAGGAGCATCTGCGGAAAACGGATGCCATCATCCTGTGCAGCCGGCATGGAAAAAGAGAGCTGTACACCGCGAAAATCCTGGCAGGTGTGACATTCGGGGCGGCCGCGGCGCTGCTGTTGTTCGGTGCCGCGCTGCTCTCCAACCTGGCGGTCTATGGGGCGGATGGGTTTGGGGGCGCTCTGCAGATTGAATTTCCGCTGTCGTCGTGGAGGATCAGTATAGGAGGGGCTGTTTTGGTTCTGGTGTCCCTGTTGCTGCTCATATCTGTGATGTACAGCATGGCAGTCATGTTTTTGTCGGAATGGCTGAAAAAAAGCGCAGGCGCTATGGCTGTGCCCTTCGGCATTATGATTTTTACGCTGTTTATTGATATCCCCTATTCCTATGGGACGGTTTCCAAGGTCTATGAATTGCTGCCGACGAATCTGCTGATGACGTGGGAATTGTGGGATGACAGGCTGCTCTCTGTTTTGGGGAATTATATGACGTTCTTTCAGGCGGCGCCGATGGTGTATGTTTTGGTTTCCGCGTTGCTGCTTCTCATGGGAAAACGAATCTGGAAGCGGTGTCAGGTGGGGGCATGAATGACAGATTACAGTTCACTGGTCAGTCAGTGAACTGTATTTTTTAGGCGTCATGTTGTATTGAAAAAACCGACTGGAAATGATAGGATGATAGAAAGGCGAATATTAACGAATACGATATAAAGAAAAGGCAATATTTTGGGGAGGTCTGAAATGGGACAGGTCAGGACATTCAATATCCATGGGATTTGCTATCCGGACAGGCATTATATGGTAGATTTGGGCGGACGGCTAAGAGAAATCAAAAAAATGATAGACCGGGGAGAATATTTTGTGATCAACAGAGCACGCCAGTATGGAAAGACCACATTACTGCACGCCCTAAAAGAATATCTCAGGCCGGACTATGCGGTGATCTCCATGAGCTTCCAGAAAATGAGCACCGCAAAGTTCCGTGATGAATATACTTTCTCGCAGGCATTTGTACGGGGCTTCCTGAAAAAAGCGGAAAGGGAAAACGGGCTGAGCGCCGAGGCTCTGCAAAATCTGGAAAAAAGCCGGAAGGAAGGCGAGGGAAAAGAGTGGTTCGATCTGACGGAGCTGTTCGAAGGACTCAGCGAGGTATGCGGGACGGCGCGGAAAAAAGTGGTCCTCATGATCGATGAGGTGGATCAGGCATCGAACAACCAGGTCTTTCTGGATTTTCTGGGGCAGCTTCGGGAGTATTATCTCACCAGAGAAGAGACAGCGGCGTTTCATTCCGTGATCCTGGCAGGAGTCTATGACATAAAAAATCTGAAGCAGAAGATCCGACCGGAAGAGATCCACAGATACAACAGTCCGTGGAATGTGGCAGTCTCGTTTGATGTAAATATGAGTTTTCATCCGGAGGATATCCTGACCATGCTGGTGGAATATGAAGCCGATCACCAGACAGGGATGGATCTGCGGATGATGTCGGAGGAATTGTACCTGTATACGGGCGGATATCCGTTTTTAGTAAGCTGCCTTTGCAAAAAAATGGATGAAAATGACAGTGATTGGACGGTACAAAGCCTGCGTACGGCTGTGCGCGACCTGCTGAAAGAAAAGAATCCTCTGTTCGAAGATGTGATAAAAAATATCCGCAATCATCAGGATTTTTCGGATCTTGTGGAACAGATCCTGATCCATGGGGCGAATGTGGTATTTGAGATTATGAACCCGGCAATTGACCTGGGGGTCATGTTCGGGATCTTAAAGGAGCAGGATGGGAGGACTGTGGTTTCAAACGTCATATTTGAAACACTGATCCTGAACTATTTTACCTCCGTGCGCGGGACGGCAAGCGTGAAGAAGCCGCAGGAGGACCGGGTATTTTCGTATCGGGGGCATGAGATCTGCGAAGTGATCGTAGAATGCGGGGAACACTGCGAAACATGATACTTGATCCGGATAGGCCGGAGTAAAAATTTTGCCAGAATACGCAATATCTCGCTGTAAAACAAGGGGGAATGATCATGTCATTACAGTTTATTTTTGGAAACTCTGGGGCTGGAAAGTCCCATTATTTATATGAGCAGATCGTAAAGGATTCCATGGAGCATCCCGAAACCAATTACCTGGTGCTGGTGCCGGAGCAGTTTACCATGCAGACCCAGAAGGATCTGTGTATGGCCCATCCCCGGCACGGGATCATGAACATCGATGTGCTCAGCTTTGTGCGTCTTTCTCACCGGATTTTTGAGGAGCTGGGAAAGGAGGATCACCGGGTACTGGACGATGAGGGGAAGAATCTGATCCTGCGCAAAATCGCGGGGAAGTTTGAAAAAGACCTGAAAATCCTGAAGGGAAATCTGAAAAAGCAGGGGTATATCAGCGAGGTGAAGTCCGTGATCTCCGAGTTTACCCAGTATGGAATCGGGCTGGAGGAGCTGGACGCGTTTTTGGAAACGCTGGAGCCGGAGAGCTACCTGTATTACAAATTATCGGATATCCGGACGGTATACGAAGGCTTTGAGGATTATCTGGCGGACAAATATATCACAAAAGAGGAATTGTTGGACGTCCTGAGCGATCTGGTTCCGGAGTCCGCTCTTTTGAAAAACAGCGTCGTGGTATTGGACGGTTTCACCGGATTTACCCCGGTGCAGAATAAGCTGCTGGGGGAATTGATGAAGGCGTGTAAAAAGGTGGTGGTCACCGTTGTGATGGATGAAAGGGAGGATCCGTTTGTGTATCTGCACCCTTATCAGCTGTTTGCCATCAGCAAGCAGATGGTGACCGGGCTGGTGAAGATCGCAGGGGAGCAGAAGACCCTGGTGGAGGATCCGGTGTACCTGTATGGGAAACCGGTGCGGCGTTTTCAGGAGAATCCGGCGCTGGGGCTGCTGGAAGAGCGGCTGTTCCGGTATGCGGGGCAAGGGCGGAGGAAGGCTTCGGATGCGGTTTCTGCGGAAGAAGGGAAAGCTCGGATCAGCAGTGCGGAGCCGGCAGATGCAAAGAAGCATGGAACCTCTGGCACGGGATCTGCAGACTGCGGAAAGAATCTTGAAACAGATGCGGTTTCCATCCACGCGGTGCGCAATCCGAAAGAGGAGGCGGAATTTGTGGCGTCCCAGATCCGCCGCCTTGTAAGAGAGGAGGGCTACCGCTACCGGGACATGGCGGTGATCGCCAGCGATATGAACACCTATGCGGCGCATCTGGAAAAGGCATTTGACACCTTTGGGATCCCGGAATTTATGGATCACAAGAAAAGCATCCTTCTGAATGCCTTTGTGGAGTATGTGCGGAGCCTCCTGGCAATGGCGGATGAAAACTTTTCCTATGAAAGCGTATTTCGTTTTCTGCGCACCGGGATGTCCGGATTTACAAGAGAGGAGACGGACCGGCTGGAGAATTATGTGATCGCGCTGGGCATCCGGGGCTATAAAAAATGGCAGGAGCCATGGGTCAGGCCTGCCAGGGGATGTGCGGAGGAGGAATTGAAGCTTCTCAACGGCCTTCGGGTCCGGTTTGTGGAAAAGCTGGAAAATCTGCTGTTTATTTTGCGGAAACGAAAAAAGACGGTGGGGGACATTACGCTTGCCGTGTACGAGTATTTTGTGCAGGAGAAGCTCCAGGAACAGATCCGGAAGCAGGAGCTTGTATTCCAGTCCATGGGAGAGCTGGCGCTGGCAAAGGAGTATTCCCAGGTTTACCGCATTGTGATCGAGCTGTTTGACAAATTTGTGGAGCTTTTGGGGGAGGAGCCGGTGTCATTGCAGGAATACCGGGAGCTTTTGGATGCCGGGCTGGAGGAGGCCAAGGTGGGGGTCATTCCTCCCAGCCTGGATCAGGTGGTCATCGGGGATGTGGAGAGAACCCGTCTGAATAACCTGAAGGTTCTGTTTTTCGTGGGGGCCAACGATACCTTCCTTCCGGGAAATCTGGGACAGGGGGGACTTTTGTCGGAGCGGGACAGGGAAAAGTTTGCCAAACAGAAGCTGTCCCTGTCTCCGGGGGCAAAGGAAAAGACCTACATCCAGAAATTTTACCTCTATATGAATCTGACGAAGCCGTCAGAAAAGCTGTATCTGTCTTTCAGCAAGGTATCCTCCGACGGAAAAGCTTTGCGGCCGGCCTATCTGATCCAGGATATCCGCCGTCTGTTCCCGGGGATTTCGGTGTCAGACGTGGAAATGCGCACACTCTCGGAGCAGGAACTGACCCGGGATACGGGCGCGGCTCTGATCGCCGGCGGCCTTCGAAGCCGCCGGCAGGGACTCAGTGAGGAGTGGAAGGAGCTGTATACCTGGTATCGGAAGCAGGAGCCGGAGGAGATGAACCGGATATTGGACGCGGCATTTTACAGGAAGGAGCCGGATATTCTGGCAAAGGCAGCGGCGGACCGGTTGTTCGGAGAGGCTTCCCGGGTGAGCGTGACCCGGTTAGAGCAGTTTGCCTCCTGCGCTTACGCGCATTTCCTGACTTATGGGCTTCGACTGTCGGAGCGGGAGCAGTACCAGTTCGAATCCCTGGATCTGGGAAATATCGCCCACCAGTCCATGGAGCGGTTTGCGCGGAAGGCGGAGGAGTACCGGATGGACTGGACGGAGCTGACCGAGGAGCTTCGGGAGCGGCTGATCCGGGAGAGTGTGGAGGAGAGCATCGAGGACTACGGCAATACGGTATTGTTCAGCAGCGCCCGCAATGAGTATATGATCACGCGGATTACGAACCTGATCCGGCGTTCCGTGTGGGCGCTGACGAAGCAGATGGCTCAGGGGGATTTCCGTCCCAGCGGCTTTGAGCTGAAATTCGGCAGCGGGAAGATCGACCGGATCGATACCTGTGAGGATGATGGGAATGTATACGTCAAGGTGACGGATTATAAGACCGGGATGAAAAGCTTTGATATCACGGCATTTTATCACGGGCTCCAGATGCAGCTTCCGGTGTATCTCAATGCGGCGTTGGAGCTGGAAAAAAAGAAAAACGAAAAAGGAAAGGATTCGGAAAAGGAAGTGGTTCCGGCAGGAATCTTTTATTACCGTATGCAGGATCCTTTTGTGGAAAAGGAATCAAACGACCAGGTTCTGGAAGGGAAGCTTTTGAAGGAGCTTCGGCTGGACGGCCTGGTGAACGCGGATGATACGGTGATTGAACACCTGGAACGGGGCTTGAGCGGCAGCTCCAACCTGATCCCGGTGGGAAGAAACAAGGACGGAAGCCTGAGCAAAAGCTCCCGCGCCTTGCCGCCGGAGGACTTTGCACTGTTTCTGGCGTTTGCAAGGAAGAAGGAGCAGGAGTTGAAAGATCAGATGGGAGAGGGACACGCGGAGGCAGCGCCTTATGAGCTGAACGGGAGCACGGGCTGTGATTACTGCGCCTACCGCGGGATCTGCGGCTTTGACCCAAGGTTGGATGGGTATGCTTACCGAAGCCTGGAGAACTACTCAAAGGAAGAGGTCCTGGAGCATATCCGGGAGGAAACGGAGGAAACCTACCGTGCAAGGCGGCTTCAGAGAGAGGCGATTGAAGAAATGATCGCGGCTGCAGGGAAAGGAGGGGAGCTGTAAATGGGAGTGCAATGGACCGAGGAACAGAAAAAAGTGATCGAACTGCGGAACCGGAATATCCTGGTGTCCGCGGCTGCAGGCTCGGGGAAGACGGCGGTGCTGGTGGAGCGGATCATCCGGATCCTGACGGATGCGGATCATCCGGTGGATGTGGACCGGCTCCTGATCGTTACATTTACGGAGGCTGCGGCTGCGGAGATGAAGGAACGGATCCGGGGAGCCATTGAAAAGGAGCTGGAAAACAGGCCGGAGGATGTGCACCTGCAGCGGCAGGCGACCCTGATCCACAGCGCGCAGATCACCACCATCCACAGCTTCTGCCTTTCGGTGATCCGGGAGCATTTTCATGTGATTGACATTGATCCGGGTTTTCGGATCGCGGAGGAAGGGGAATTGAAGCTTCTAAAGCAGGATGTCCTAGAGGAATTGCTGGAGGAATGCTATGGGGAAGGGACGGAAGGTTTTCTGGAGTTTGTGGAAAAGCTGGGAAGCGGGAGAAATGACCGGAAGCTGGAGGAATTGATCCTGCAGCTCTACGAGTATTCCAGAAGCTATCCCCAGCCCGAGAAGTGGCTTCGGCAGTGTGCGCAGATGTATGCGCCCTGCGTGCCGGGGGATGCGCCGAAGCAGCCGGAAAGCGCAGAAGGACAGGATCTGCCGAACACGCAGGATGCGCCGGAGAGATCAGATGTGGCAGACGTGCCGGATGTGCCGGAGAGATCAGATGCGGCAGACATGCAGGATGCGCCGGAGAGATCAGATGCGGCAGACGTACAGGATGCAGCGGAGGCCGTGAGCAATGACGGGCAGGAGCCGCTATATTTCCGCAGGGCCACGGCGCAGGTGAAGCAGTATCTTGCGGATGCCCGGGAGCTTCTGACTCAGGGGATCCGGATCTGCGAGGATCCGGACGGGCCTTATATGTACGGGGACATGCTGGAAGCAGACCGGGAGATGCTGGAGGGGATCCTGGCCGCGGACACATTTGCCGGATTGTATGAACGGATCTCGGCTGTCAATTGGAAGCGCCTGTCCGCAAAAAAGGATGAATATGTGTCTCCGGAAAAACGGGACCAGGTCAAGGCGCTCCGGGACCAGGTGAAAAAACTGGTGAAGGATCTGTCGTCAACCTATTTCTATGAGAGACCGGAGGAACTGCTGGAGGATATGGAATCCTCCTACGGTGTCATGAAGGTGTTTACGGAGCTGGTGATCCGGTTCGGAGAGGCATTTGCGGAACAAAAGCAAAGCAAAAATATGATCGATTTCAGCGATATGGAGCAGTTTGCGTTGCGGATCCTGACCCAGGAGCAGGGAGGGGAGCTGGTTCCGTCCCTGGCGGCCCGGGAATATCAGGAGCAGTTCGCGGAGGTGATGATCGATGAGTACCAGGACAGCAACCTGATCCAGGAGGCGATATTGACCAGTGTTTCCACGGTCAGCCGGGGAAAGAACAACATTTTCATGGTCGGGGACGTGAAGCAGAGCATTTACCGCTTCCGCCTGTCCCGGCCGGAGCTGTTCATGGAAAAATATGATACCTATGATACCGGGGACAGCGACAGGCAGAGGATCGACCTGCACCGGAATTTCCGAAGCAGAGAGGAAGTGCTGGACAGCGTAAATGACGTGTTCCGGCGGATCATGCGCAAAGAGCTGGGCGGGATCGTGTATGACGGCCAGGCGGCGCTCTATCCCGGCGCGGACTTTGAACCCCTTCTCAGAGAGGATGGAACCTCGGTGAATGAAACGGAACTGCTTCTTCTGGACACCTCGGATTCGGAACTGCCGGAAGAGGAGGACGGCGCAGAGTATGCGGATGGGACGGACCGGCAGCTGGAAGCCCGGATGGTGGCAAAGCGGATCCATGAGCTGATCCGGAACGGGCAGGTGAAGGATAAAAAGACCGGGGAGTACCGGAAAGCCAGATATCAGGATATGGTGATCCTGACCCGGAGCATCCGGGGCTGGGCGGATGTATTTTCGGCAGTTCTGATGGAGGAAGGGATCCCGGCCTATGCGGGCAGCAGGGAAGGATATTTTGAGGCCTATGAGGTCAGTGTATTGCTGGATTACCTTCGGCTTCTGGACAACCAGAGACAGGATGTGCCCCTTGCCGCGGTGCTGGCGTCTCCTTTTGCAGGTCTGGATGCGGGGCAGATGGCGGAGATCCGCGCGGCTGCTCCGGAGGGGACATTTTATGAAGCAGCAGAGCAATATGTGAGTGCGGGTCAGATGCAGGATCATGGGGAAGAAAACCAGGGGCAGGAGCTGTGGAGCCGTCTGGATGCATTTTACAGGCAGCTGGAGCATTTTCGGGATATGGTTCCCTTTACGGCGATCCATGAGCTGCTCTGGAAGATCATGGAGGACACCGGGTACGGCCTGTATATTGCCGCAATGCCTGGGGGCGAACAGCGCTCGGCCAACCTGGAGATGCTGGTGGAAAAGGCGGCGGCATTTGAAGGGAGCAGCTACAAAGGACTGTTCAATTTTGTGCGTTATATTGAGCAGCTTCAAAAATACAATGTGGACTACGGGGAGGCCAATATTGCGGACGAACAGTCCGATACGGTGCGGATCATGAGCATCCATAAGAGCAAGGGTCTGGAATTTCCGATCGTATTTGTAGCAGGCATGGGTAAGCGGTTCAATACCCAGGATGTGAGGGGCAGCATGATCATCCATCCGGAATGGGGCGTAGGGATCGATGCGGTGGATCTGGAACGGAGGACCAGAATCCCTACCCTTTTGAAAAAGATCATCCAGCGGGAAGTCATGCTGGAAAATCTGGGGGAGGAGCTGCGGGTGCTCTATGTGGCCATGACCCGTGCCAAGGAAAAGCTGATCCTCACCGGGCAGCTCCCGGAAGCGGAAAAGGTGCTGGAAGAAACCGCCAGACAGGGGGAAGGAGCCGACCGGGAAGGGGCGCTCCCCTTTTACCGGCTGGCCGGAGCGAGAAGCTATCTGGATTGGGTGCTTCCGGCTGTCTGCGGTGAAGGGCCACCCATCCGCATCCATATCCGGAGCAGCCGGGATGCGGCTCTTTTGGATGCGGCCGAGGAAAAAGGGGAAATGCTGGCAAGAGACGTGCTGGAGCACTGGGATACAAGCCGGGTCTATGCGCCGGAATGGAAAGCGCGTCTGGAGGAACAGGCAGGATTTTCCTATCCCTATGAGAATGACCGGAAGATGAAAATGAAATTCACGGTGTCGGAGCTGAAAAAACGGGCCTACCTCTCGGAAGAGAGCGGGGAGCAGGTTTTTGAGGAGCCGGACGTGATCCCCCTGATCCCCCAATTTCTGCAGGAACAGGAGGAGCTTGTGGGAGCTTCCCGGGGAAGCGCGTATCATAAGCTGCTGGAGCTTTTGGATTTTACGGCAGAATATGAGGAAGAGAGTCTGAAGCAAGCGATCGAAAAGCTCCATGGGGAAAACAAGCTGTCGGATGAAATGGCGGCCTGCATCCGGATCCGGGATATCCTTGGATTCCTGCACTGCGCCTCTGGACGGCGGATGCACCGGGCGGCCCGGCAGTCCCTGCTTTATAAGGAACAGCCCTTTGTCCTGGGGGTGAACGCGAAAGAGATCTACCCGGAGGAGACCGGCGGGGAAACGATCCTGATCCAGGGGATCATAGACGTATACTTTGAAGAGGACGGAGAGCTGGTGGTGCTGGACTATAAGACGGACAGGGTAAAACGGGCGGAGGAACTCAAAGAAAAATACCATGCCCAGTTAGAATATTATGCGGAAGCGCTGGAGCTGTTACTTGGAAAAAAGGTGAAGGAAAAGCTGATCTACTCTTTTACATTGGGAGAAGAGATACAGGTTTGAAAAACAAAGCGGAAAAAGGATTTTACTGACGATCGCATATGTACCGCGCGTAAGGAACTATTAAACAGGTTCTTACGCGCGTTTTGCATACCATCGTGTGCAGAAAAGCTTTCGGCAGAAGGTTTTCTGTATAAAAAAATATAAAATAATATTGACAAATAATATTATACTAAATATAATATAGAAAAAGAAACAATATTAAGAAAAGAGTAATATTATTTTTCCTTTGAAGACAGTAAAGAGGTGATTGGATGGTATTTAATACTGGCGCGGCGCTGTTGGATGCGATCGTTCTCGCGGTGGTGACCCGGGAGGCGGAGGGGACCTACGGATACAAGATCACGCAGGATGTGCGCAAGGCGATCGATGTATCAGAATCGACGCTGTATCCCGTTCTGAGGCGCCTGCAGAAGGATGAATGCCTGGAGGTCTACGACAGGCAGTTTGACGGCAGGAACAGGCGGTACTATAAGGTGACGGAAAAGGGTGCGGTACAATTGAATCTGTACAAGACAGAATGGAAGAATTATTCTAAAAAGATTTCGGATATATTTGAAGGAGGGATGACTGTATGAGCTATGAGGAATTTATGAAAGAACTGGGAGGACTGCTTGCAGGAGTCCCGGAGGAAGAGAAGGAGGAAGCGCTGCAGTACTACTCGGATTACTTTGCGGATGCGGGTAAGGAGAATGAGAGCCAGGTGCTCTCGGAGCTTGGAAGTCCGCAGAAGGTTGCCGCGCTGATCAAGGCAGGCCTGAGAAACGGCGGAATGGACGGCGGAGAGTTTACGGAATACGGATACACGGATGAACGCTTTACGAAGAAGGATGATCTGATGCGCCGGGAGCCGAAGAAGGAGAAGAAGTCCCAGAACCGGTATTCCTACCAGGGACAGGAGAAAAGCTCTTACGGCGGGAGCACCTATGGGAAGGAGGCAGGAAGCAGCTATTCCTACGGAACCGGAAGCCAGGGGAATACTTCCTATCAGCAGAAAAGCGGGCCATGGACGAACCGGGGCCTGAAGATCCTGCTGATCGTGCTGATTGTCTTTTGTGCAGTGCCGGTGGCATTTCCTGTTGTGATCGCTGTGGCGGCGGTCATCTTCGGGATTGCCGTTGCCGCAGTATCCATATTCTTTGCATTAGTGATCGGCGCCGCGGCAGTCGCGATCGCCGGGATCGTGATCATCTGCGCGGGGCTTTCCAGGCTGATCCTTCTGCCGTCCGCGGCGCTTCTGACAACGGGGATCGGGATTCTGATCTTTGTGATCGGCCTGGTGGCGGCAGTGGCGGCGGTACGCCTGTGTATGCTTGTCTATCCGGCATTGTTCCGGTTCCTGGTGGGGATCTGCCGGAAGCCATTTCATAGAAAGGCAGGGGTATAGAAGATGAAAAAGCGATGGAAGGTATTTTGGATCATGTGCATTTCTCTCGGCATCCTGGGGATCGCGCTGTGCATTTCCGGAAGACTGCTGGGAGCGACTCTGGAAACGGTCCGGAGTACATTCGGCCTCCGGGATGTGAATGCGCGCCTTTGGGAGGAGCATGATGGAAGCTCAAGCGGTGCGCCCGCCCGTGAAGCCAGAGAGTTTTCCGAAAGCGATTCTGGGGAAGCAGGGAGCTATGACAGTGAAAGCGGCGAATACAGTGCTTCACAGGCGGGAGAGCGATTTTCGGATATCCGGGAACTGGAGATCGATGTGACCCGTCTGGATGTAGAGATCGCGGAATGGGACAGCAGTGAAATTCTTGTAGACACCAGCGGCGTGGAGCGGGAGATCCTGGATGACCTGCAGATATTCCGTGAGGATGAGGAACTCAAGATTGAAATGAAAAACAAAAAGAAATGGGAAAACCTGGTGCAAAGCGTATATGAATCTAAGGGGACTCTGCTCATTCAGATTCCCGCGGGCCAGCGTTTTTCGGAGGCTTCGGTCAAGGTCGGGGCAGGCATGCTGACGGCTGATCACGTTCAGGCGGAGGAACTCAAGATCGAGGTCGGGGCAGGCCAGGTGTATCTGGACTCCTTTACGGCAGACGAACTGGATCTGGAATGCGGCGCTGGGGAAGCCGATCTATATGGAGAGGCTCTGAAAAAGGCGAAGATCGAATGCGGGGTAGGAACCGTCAGCTACTCGGCAGCCGGAAGCCAGGAGGATTATGATTATAAAGTGGAATGCGGGATCGGCTCTGTGACTGTGGGAGACGATACCTACAGCGGGCTGGGCAGCGAACGCAAGATCAATAACGGCGGAAGCAGAAAGATGGAGATCGAATGCGGCATCGGCGCGGTGGATGTGTCCTTTGACGGCTGATGACGACCGGCGGACTGCCTGCTGTCAGGCAGCTTCCGGCCGGGGGTCACGGCGTTTGGATCAGAACAATAAAAAATCAATCGAAGTAGAAGGGAGAAATGAATCATGGATGGAAAGAAATTATATCGTTCCAGGAAAAATCGGATGATCTGCGGAGTGTGCGGAGGCGTGGGAGAATACTTTAATATCGACCCGACGCTGATCCGGCTGGGCGTAGCGCTGGCTGGAGTGTGCAGCTTCGGCACCTGCGGGCTGGCATATTTTGTCGCGGCAGTGATCATACCGGATGAAATGTAAAAATTGATTACGGCTCACAGTCACAAAACCTGGGCTGCTGAGAAAAGGCATTCTTTTTTGAATGCCTTTTTACTTTCTGGCAATACTCCTTGTGTACGGCGGAAATTGGCATCAGCGCGGCATGTAAAGACGCGCTGGCCCAGCGTATTATTTTTGGTATAGAAAAGGAGGAGGCTGTGATGTCTGGAAAGAAGAATAAGAAGATTGACCTGAAGAATCTGGAGCCGGAGGAAAAGCTAAAATATGAGATCGCGGAGGAGTTAGGACTCCTTGACCGGGTCATGCAGGATGGATGGCGTTCCCTGTCTTCCAAGGAAACGGGGCGGATCGGCGGAATGATCACCCGCAGAAAACGGATGCAGGCAGAGGAAAACGTCGGGAAGGCTCCGGAAGCACAGTGATGAAACAAAATGAAACAGCCGGATGCCAGGAGGGGCATACCCCGCAGGGAGTATGCCTGCCTGATCAGCAAACTGTTATAAAAGTGTGAAATTAAATCCAGGTGGTTGAAAAAGGAGGACATTTTTGATACAATTGTACGAATCGGGGCTTCTGTTCACGGTCTGACAGTCTGCGAACAGTAACGAATCGGGAAAAGAAACGGGTGAGTTGTCATGGAAAATAAGATAGATATCTTTGAGATAGACATCGATGCACTGACTGCGAAGGACACGCTCAAAAGAATCGTACAGTTTATGGAAAGTGAAACGGTCAATACCGTTGAGATCGTAACCCTGGAACTGCTGGTACAGGGTCAGGATGATCTTCAGTGGCGGGAAAAGATGCAGAAGATGGATCTGGTCCTGCCGGGAGAAAAGGAGATCCTGGAGGCTTCGGAGAAGGCGGCCGGGTTTTCGAAGGGGGCTGCCGAACACAATGGACATTTGATGAAAGAACTGGAAAAGCGGGTGTTTTTAAAAATGCTTTTCAAGTATCTCCAGAGAACCCGGAAGAAGGTCTTTCTTCTGGCGGGACAGGAGGAGGAGCTGCTTCTTCTCCAGGAGAAGCTCCGGTTCTATGCAAGGGGATTTCTCCCGGTTGGACAGGCTGTACTGCCGGAGGATGGGGGCAGGAAGGACAGTGTCATCAATGAGATCAACGGGGTGGAACCAGACTGCATCATATCTGTGCTCTCTTACCCGGAGCAGGAGAACTTTATCTCTGAGGCAAAGGCGCTTTTGAATGCGCGTTTGTGGATTGGCTGCAGTCTGTCCCTGCTGCAGGAGGAAAATAAAAAGAAACCTGCCGGAAAGCTGAAGAAATTTTTATTGAAACGGGCATTCATCCATCTGGTTGACCAGCAGAAAAACAGACAGGAAGATTAAATGCCTCAGACACATAAAAGAGTATGAGAAAGGGAAAATCTGTAAATTCGGCATAATGCATAATTTATAAACAACGGCAAAAAATGAATTTTTTGTTAAATATATGGGGGAATGCATAAATATCGTGGATTTCCTCTTTATTTTTTGGGCGTTTTGTATTAACATATATACGATATGTGTCTGTTCCCATTTAAAACAAGGGAACTAAATTTGTGAAAAGTGCACATGGACAAGTGGAGATGAGCGGAGGAGATAAATTATGATAACGAATCAGGTGCTTCTGAATACGATTGAAGGATTGAAGAGTATTTCCAGGATTGATTTCTGTGTATTTGACACGGAAGCAAAGGTGCTGGCAAGTACATTTGGCGAGAGTAAAGATTTTGAGGACGCAATTTTATCATTCGGTGCTTCTCCGGCAGACAGCCAGGTGATCCAGGGCTGCCAGTTTTTCAAAATTTTTGATGAGCAGCAGTTGGAATATATCCTGCTGGCAGGCGGGGAGAGTGATGATGCCTATATGGTTGGCAAGATTGCCGCGTTCCAGATCCAGAATCTCCTGGTGGCATATAAAGAGCGGTTTGACAAGGATAATTTTATCAAAAATCTGCTGATGGATAACCTGCTTCTGGTGGACATTTATAACCGCGCCAAAAAATTACATATTGACACAGAAGTAAAACGTGTTATCTTTATTATTGAGACTTCACACGAGAAGGACAGTGCTGCCCTGGATAATGTGCGCAATCTTCTGGGGGGGAAGGCGAAGGATTTTGTTACGGCTGTGGACGAGAGGAATATCATCGTTGTCAAGGAGCTGTCTGAGAAGGACGGCAGCAGGGAACTTGCCAGGATGGCGAAGGAGATGCTGACGATCCTTAAGGAGGACAGCGGCGACGAGCAGATGCATATTGCCTACGGTACGGTCGTGAACGATATCAAGGAAGTCTCCAAGTCTTACAAAGAGGCAAAGCTGGCGCTGGATGTGGGTAAGATATTTTATGTGGAGAAGGATATCGTGGCATACAGCAGCCTGGGGATTGGACGTCTGATCTATCAGCTTCCGCTGCCGCTGTGCAAGATGTTCATAAAGGAGATTTTTGAAGGGAAGTCTCCGGATGAATTTGATGAAGAGACGCTTGCAACGATCAATAAATTCTTTGAGAACAGCCTGAATGTATCAGAGACGTCCAGGCAGCTTTATATCCACAGGAATACTCTGGTATACCGGCTCGATAAGCTGCAGAAGAGCACAGGGCTGGATCTGCGCGTGTTTGAGGACGCGATCACATTCAAGATCGCGCTGATGGTCGTGAAGTACATGAAGTATATGGAAACACTGGAGTATTAGAAACAGCCGGCGAGGCGGACAAAGTACGTCCGATAAAGTATGGTGTTCAGGAGGAGCATATGATTGAACTAAAGAACGTAACGAAGGAATACACAAAGGGCAATGCCGCCCTCAATGGAGTATCCGTCAAGATTGAGAAGGGTGAATTTGTTTTCATTGTAGGAGACAGCGGATCAGGCAAGTCTACATTGATCCGTCTGATCATGAAGGAACTGGATCCGACAGAGGGGACGATCATCGTCAATGGCCGGAACCTGAACCGAATGAAGCATCGGCACATTGCGAAGTACAGAAGAGGGCTGGGTGTGGTATTCCAGGATTTCCGTCTGTTAAAGGATCGGAATATCTATGAAAATATCGCATTTGCCCTGCGTGTCACCGAGACGCCGACCAGAGTCATCAAAAAGAAGGTTCCTGCCGCACTTTCACTGGTGGGGCTTGCCCAGAAGTACAAATCCCATCCCAGGGAATTGTCAGGCGGGGAGCAGCAGCGTGTGGCGATCGCGAGGGCAATCGTGAACGAGCCGGCGATCCTGCTGGCCGATGAGCCGACCGGTAACCTGGATCCGACCAATTCCTGGGAGATCATGAGCCTTCTGAAAGAGGCCAATGAGAGGGGGACTACGGTTCTTGTGGTAACACATAACCAGGAGATCGTTAACGAGATGAATGAACGGGTGATCACCATGAAGCACGGCGTGATCGTCAGTGATGAACAAAGAGGTGGATATATAGATGAGGATTAGTACGATAGGATATGTGATCAAACAGGGGTTTAAGAATATCGGAAGGAACATGATGTTTTCGCTTGCATCTATCGCTACGATGTCTGCCTGCATTTTTTTATTTGGGCTGTTCTTTTCGATATTATTTAATTTCCAGTATATTATCAAGAGTGCGGAGGAAGGTGTGGCAATTACCGTATTTTTCGAAGACGGCATCACCCAGGCGCAGATTGATAATATCGGACAGGCGCTGAGAGGGAGAGACGATGTATCCGACGTGAAGTATGTTTCTGCGGATGATGCATGGAATGAATTTAAGACCAAGTATTTCGGAGAAAATGAGGAACTGGCAGACGGATTCCGTAATGATAATCCGCTGGCGAGCTCCAGTAACTATGAGGTTTATATGAAGACTCTGGAAGATGACGGGGATATCAGCCTGCTTGGCAGCGGAAAATCACTTTCTACAACCCAGCAGGAGCTGGTAAGGTTTGCAGGAAGCCTGGACGGAGTCCGCAGTGTGAAAAAGTCGGATCTGGTGGCAAATATGCTTTCCAGTGTCAATGTACTGGTGGCATATATTTCTGTCGCGATCATACTGATCCTGTTCGGAGTATCCATTTTCCTGATCAGCAATACGGTTGCTATGGGTATCACGGTTCGGAAGGAAGAGATTGCGATCATGAAATATATCGGTGCGAAAGACTTCGTGGTCCGTTCCCCCTTTGTGATCGAGGGTCTGATCATCGGTTTGGTCGGCGCAGTACTGCCGCTTGCACTTTTATATGTACTTTATGGAAAAGCAGTTGCATATGTTATGGAGAAGTTCAGTTTACTTATGAATATCATAGACTTCCTTCCTGTAGTCAGCGTATACCGTTATTTACTGCCCATTGGACTGGGACTCGGAGTGGGAATCGGTTTTCTCGGAAGTTACTTTACAGTGCGTAAACATCTGAAGGTATGATGTTACAGTTCACACGGTGTCGTGCACTTGCTGCACGACATCCGGCCAATATAGTGATGGGTCGGGCATCCGGCTCCTTGCCTTCAGGCGACTTTCCAATGAGCCGGATGCCGTTACTGTGAGCACCCGGTCAGGGTGTGAACAGTAACAACGGTATGATCGCAAGTTACGAAAAGAATAAGGTGGGTTGTATGAAAAATTATAAGAGGAGTATAATAAGTGGAGTACTTGTGTTTGCAATGTGCATGGGGACAGTGATGCGCGTGCAGGCGACTACGATTGAAGAAGCACAGGAAAAAGCCAGTCAGCTCGATGAAGAAAAGGGCGCGGCGGAGGCTGAAAAGAATGCTCTGACGGAGCAGCTGAATCAGATCATTGGGGAGATGAACGAGGCACAGGAAAAGCTGGCCATAAAACAAGAGGAGATTCAGCAGGCTGAGGATGAGTATGTACGTGCGAAGGTGGATGAGAATACACAGTACCAGAGTATGAAAAAGCGTATCAAATACATGTATGAGGTTGGAAATGCGCAGTTTATAGAGGTGTTACTGAACAGTGAGAACATGGGAGAATTTTTGAATAATGTAGAGTATGTAAACCAGCTTTCCTCATACGACAGGGACAGATTGGTAGATTTTCAGGAAATCCGCCGTGATGTAGAGGAAAAGGAAAGGGTTCTCCAGGAAGAATATGTAGTACTGGGGGAATTGCGGGATGCATTGCTCGCCAAGCAGGCGGAAGTGGAGCAGCTGTTGACGGAGAAGAATCTGCAGATTGCAGACCTGGAGGGGCAGATTGGTGAAAATGCTGCGCTCCTGCAGGAACTGATCCGGCAGGCGGAAGAAGAGAAACGCAGACGGGAGGAGCAGGCAGCGGCGGAAGCGGCGGCCGCAGCTGCAGCGGCAGCCGCCGCAGAAGCTGAAGCAGCGGCACGTGCCAGTGGAGGAAGTACCTATATACCAAGCACGGATGTTGTGGTAAGTGGAAATGGGCAGTTTACAAATCCTTGTCCCAGTGGTTCAGTCTCCAGTACATTCGGATACCGTACATTTGACAATTCCTTCCACAACGGGCTTGACCTTGCTGCGTCAAGCGGATCTCCTACATATGCTGCTGACTCGGGAACCGTACTGATCGCAGGATGGAGCGACAGTGCGGGGAACTGGGTTGTCATAGACCACGGCAACGGATTTGTGAC
>CAYQBE010000072.1:0-24259 GCA_964415625.1 uncultured Clostridium sp. | reverse complement strand
TCGCTTTTTTCGTATCCGTTTTGATTGTATTAAAGTTTGTCGGGGAATATGATAAGGAACCGGGAAAGAAGCGTGATCCTGGCAGTCTTTTCCTTTCTGACTGTATTTTTCGTGGGAATCTATTTTGGAAATCTGGAACAGAATGAAGGCCTGCTGTCTGCGCTCGGGGAAAAGATCCCTGTGTCGGCCGCCATTGCCAATTCCACCGGAGACCGGCTGACAGGGCTTGACATTACAGAAAAACGGCTGGAATTATTCCTGGAGCTGGGGCTGAAGGACTATATGGTCACTGCGGAGAGCTATGGAAATATTGGATTCGGCCCGGAAAATACGGAACAAAGAGCCAGCATCCATTTGACAGGAACCAATACGGCGGCGTCCATGGATGCCTGGAAGCCGGAATTTTCCCTGGAACGGGCGCAGGTCGAGGAAATTCTTTCGGAGGAGGCAGGCCAGGAGCCGCTGTTGGAGCGCGGATCCGTCCCGCAGAATCTGCCCAACGCAGCGGCAGGGAACACCCCCGGCCAGGATGTAAAACATATCGGGAGGTGCCTTTTGAATGAAAGCTATGTTCAGGAACGAGGGATTTCCTGGCAGGTGGGGGATGTGATCGATATCAATCTATATCGTGCCCTGTATGATGAATTTGACGGAGTCACCGGATTCGTGGAGATCACATCTGCAGAGCTGGAGATTGCGGGCTTTTACCGGACTGCGCCGGAAAGCGCGCTGGAAGCAGCGGATCTGATGTGCCCTCTGTCCTGGCTGGCCGAACAATACCGGCAGGCAGGCTCCGAGCTGCTTTATTCATCGGCCAAAGGAAACGTAGCGGATCCTCTGGCACTCAATGACCTGAAATCCAAAGCAGAAAAAGCAAAATTTCCGCAGACGGATCTGCAGTCCATAGGAGGCCGTCCGGGAAATGCGCTGGTGATCGACGACCGATTTTTTATACAGACAGCTTCCCAGCTGAGAAGCAGCATCCATCTGCTGAAGCTGTTTATGGCGCCGCTGCTCGTGCTGGTCACAGGGATCTCGGCTATGGTCTCCTTTTTCGCCATGTGCCACCGGAAGCAGGAAATCTACCTGGAACGCTGCATGGGCAGGAAGAAGTCGCAGATCGCGGCAGAGCTGGTTGGTGAAAATACGGTGCTGTCCCTGCTGGGCGGTGCGGCGGCTCTGCTATTCATACCATTGTATGCAGAAATGCTTCCGGCAGCAGGCTTTTTGCACGGAGGGGACTACAGGCTACTTATTTTGGCGGCATTTCTGGGAATCCGGATCGTGACAACGCTGGCACCGGCAATCTGGCTCAGCCGGGAAAATCCGATGAAAATTTTCCAGCTGTGCGGTTGAATGATCCAAGGATCATCCAACCCACTTATCCATTCGCAAAAAACGTGCTGACGCACTTTTACGTCTGCTGGCGCAGCCGTTTTTTGCTCATTAATAAGTGGGTTGCTGATTCGACAGGCCCTTTGCATTGCAATAAATTGCATGCAAATGACCTGCCGAATCGCAACCGCACAGCTGGAAAATCTTTTAAAGCGAGGAGAAATGATGAGTGAAATTTTAAAAGCAGATCATGTAAGCTACACATATCAGGGAAAATATCAGAAGGTTCATGCGCTGCGGGACGTCAGCTGTACATTTGCCCCCGGAAAATTTTACGCGGTGACCGGCCGTTCCGGAAGCGGAAAAACCACCCTGCTATCCTTGCTGGCAGGTCTCGACCGCCCCACTCAGGGAGAGATTTTCTACGATGGAGCGCCTTATGCGGAACTGGACACCGCAAAGCTCCGGCGGGAAAAGCTGTCCATCGTTTTCCAGAATTTTCAGCTCTTCCCGCTGCTGACCGTTGAGGAAAATATCACATACCCCATGGAGCTTTCCAGGGTAAAAACCGCAAAGGCACGGGAACGGGCCGTGGAGCTCCTGGAGGCGGTGGGCCTGTCAAAGGATCTTCGGAAAAAATATCCCGCCATGCTGAGCGGCGGCGAGCAGCAGCGCGTTGCCATCGCAAGGGCTCTCGCTTCCGCCCCAAAGATAATCCTTGCGGACGAGCCCACCGGAAATCTGGATTTTGAAAATGGAGAAAATATCATCCGCATTTTAAAAAATCTTGTGGAAAAGGAAAATTACTGTGTGATCCTTGTCACCCATGATAGGGGGATCGCAAAGCAGGCGGATGTCGTATATCAGGTACAGGACGGGCAGATCCTCAGCAGTCCCGAAGGGAAGGCGGAGTTCATATGAAAAACAGTCTGAAACAAATTTTTCGAACGCCTGTAAAAACAGGACTTTTTTGCCTGATATTTCTTTTTGGCACAATGCTTTTTACAGCAGGGCTGAATTTGTGGATCGAGATATCGGAAAAAATAAAAGCAGCCGACGAAACCTTCGTCACCATCGGCACGGTGGAGCAAAAAGAGCAGAGCACCGTGATGGAGCAGTGGTGGGATGCCGGCCTGCAGGATTATATTTATCAGGAAACAAAGGCATACGGAGATTTCCTGACAACGGATCTTCTGGAAAGCCTGGATATCGATTTCATCACCGCGCCCCGGCAGCGCCCGTATTTCGGTGCGTATTCCGAGGGGCTTCGGACCGGCGGAGAACTGACGGATGAAAGCTTCACCGGCATTTTCCTCGCGGAAATCCGTGTACTGGAGGATGCAGTATCAGAGTTTGCGGCGAAAGCAGATGCGCCGGAGACAGATATGCCGGAGACAGATGTACGGAAGGCAGATGTGCCGGAGTCGGATGTACCCGGTGTCTGCGTGCCGGATCATCCGATCCCTGTGGAAGTGACCCGTGTGCTCTGGGGATCCGGATCATTTTCAGGAAAAAAGATTTACTTCTGCGATCACAGGACAGAGCAGCCGGAATCCATGGAAGCCGGAAAAACGTATCTCACATTTCTCGGCATGAACCCGGTTAATGCGGAAAAGCATGAGGGGTTTGAAGGGATCGAATATATGCCGCTGCGGCTTTACGAAAATCAGGATCGGCTCTGGTGTGAAGTGACTGAAGACTTTTACGGGACGGAAGAAGGCATACGATGGGAAAAAATTGCCGGCATGCTGGAACTATGTTATGAAAGCATGCTTCCGGTGACGCCGGTCAGCGATCTGCAGCTTCTCCGTCCATTTCATGACGGCGACGCGGTGATTGAGGAAGGCCGTGAGATCGATCCGTCAGAATATGAAAATGGCGCAAAGGTGTGCCTGATCCCGCAGAAATTTGCGAAGCAGAATGATCTACGGGTGGGGGATCATTTTCCGCTGCAATTTTATTTCGCAGACTATCAATATCCTTTGTGTCAGGTGGGCCTTGGGAATGGCGGCCTGGATATGGAGGCGCTGGACGCCGACGGAAATGTGCTGGAACCCTTCCAGGAGAGCGAATACGAGATTATCGGCATCTACTCGTATCCGGTTGCCCTTACCAGTGATCCCCATGCGTTCGTAAATAATCAGATCTTCGTCCCGGAAAACTCTATTACGGAGGATTTTCAGAACCATGTGGTGGGACGCGGGCCGATGCAGGCATACAACACCTCCTTCCGTATCAAAAACGGCTCCGCAGAAAAATTTCTGGAGGAATTTTCCAGATTGCCGGAAAGCAGCCTTCTGGAGATCGAATTTGACGACGGAGGATACGAAGCCTTCGCATCCAAAATGAAAAATACCCGGATCGTGGCGGCTGTACTGTTTTTTGCCGGATTTGCGCTGCTGCTTGCGACGATCGCGTTTCTTATATATTTTATGATATTAAAACAGAGACGGCGTACCGCCGTGGAACGCGCCCTTGGCATGACAAACAGACAGTGCGCCGTGTCTCTGCTGGGCGGGATCGTGCTGCTGACGGCTGTCTGCGGAACCGCCGGCGCGGCTATCGGGATGCAGATGGACCGCGCGGTGCAGGAGGCAGCGGTCAGCGGGGAAGAGGAGTTCAGTACGGCTTATACCAAAGGGATTTTGGCGGAAGAGGAGCGCGCAGGGGAAGGAACGTCCCTGTCGGGCGAGGAAGGGGGAAGAAGAATGTCCCCGGCAGACAATGAAGATGAGGAAAAAAGAACTTCTCCGGCGGGCGAGAAAACCACGGAGAAAGAGAACCTGTCGGGCGAAGCGGACGGAAGAGGTACGGAAAAAGCTCTTCTGCAGACTGACAACAGTGTAAATAAATGGCTGACAGCCTGCCTGATCGCCGCCTGCGAAACGGGGCTGGTATGGCTCCTGGCACTTTTTTGTATAAACAGAAATCTCCGCGCGGCGCCGATCCTGGTGCTGTCGGCGAAGGAGGAATAGCTGTGATACAGAGCGCATTCGATTCCAGATGATGATTACCTGCAAAAATTAAAAGTTGAGATTTTTTTGTGGGTAGGGTATACTTTTTAATATAGAACGAGTAGATAAGTTATAGGAAGGACAGTTGAGCCTTCATATTTCTTTCTATTTTTCTGAAATATAAAATGCAAAAGGCAGGAAAATGAGCGGAAGAAAAAAAGAGTCAAGACATAGCATAAATATCCGTGTGCTGTATATATGGAAAAAAATTAAGGATATGAAAATCCGAACAAAGCTGTATATTTACCTGATTCTGGTAGTTTTTGTCAGTGGTTCCGTAATCTGCAGCATCAGTTATTTCAGTATGAGGGAAACATTAATCCGTAATGCAGAGGAATCGGCCATAAGTCTGATGAAGCAGACAGGTGATAAAATAGATGAGCGGATACAGGAATTTCAGGAAGCATCTTATTCGCTGCTGAGTAAAAGAAAGATACTTTCCATTCTGGAAAAGGAGAAAGCGGAAAGTGACAGGCTGGAGCATGCGTTGAATGAGACTGCTTTCAATGAGGAACTGTTCTATTATAATATTTTATACCAGAATTCAGAGTTCGTGATCATGGAAGCATCAGACGGAGAGGTCTATTCATACAATGCGGAATTTAGCCATGGAAAAATTTCTTCTGCCCGGGCAAGAGAAGTATTAGAAATGTTTTCAGGTGAGGTTACAAAAAAGGCTCCGATAAAATGGGTGAAAAAGGACGGCCAGGTCTATTTTATACGAAGGGCGGTTCATATAGATGAAAAAGCGGACACCAGGGAAAGTGGACTCATTGTATTTGCAGTGAAAGAATCTTTTTTTGAATGTGGAGATGATTCAAATCCGTTTGTTGAAAATGATCATATCGTTGTCGCAGGAACAGATACCAGTATTTATAAAAATAATGGGGAAGGATTCAGCGATGCGGAATTGAAAAAATACATGGATTATAAGGACGGAAACTATCATGTTTACGCAACAAACTCCAGAATCATGGGGGGTAAGTATCTTGTAATCTCACTGCGTACTGTCAAATTTCAATGGAATCTCTTATGTCTCGTTCCATATGGTCTTATTTTGGAAAAGGTAAACCAGGTTATTCCTAAAACGATCATTACCATCTTTCTGCTTTTGTCTGCCGGGCTGGTTTTTGCGAATATGGTCTGGAAAATGATCCGTCGGAATCTTGTGGTCATCGAAGAGGGAATGCGGCAGTATGAGGCAGGTGATTATTCCAGAATCCAGTCGCCGATATGTTATGATGAGATTGGCATGCTGATCCTGCAATTTAACCACATGGGTATGAAAATTATGGAGCTGAATGAGAATGCAAGGAGAGAGCAGGAAGAAAAGCAGAGTTTACAGTATCAGGTTATGGAAGCACAGATTAATCCGCATTTCCTATATAATACCCTGGGGACGCTGAAATGGATGGCCTATGAAAAGGAACAGGATGAGATTGCCAGATTTGCGGATGCAGTCATTCAACTGCTGCGTTTTACTGTGAAAAACGCAAACCAGACGATATCCTTTGGAGAAGAGATCGAGTACATAAAGCAATATGTGTATATTCAGAAAGTCAGATATGAGGATGCGTTTGATACCGTATATTCGGTGTCAGAAGAAGCAAAGGATTTTCCGGTGTTAGGGTTTATCCTTCAGCCTTTTGTGGAGAACAGTATTTTGCATGGTTTGGATAATTCCAGAAAGGATGGAGTTATTACCATTACAGGAGAGGTTCAAAATGAAATGCTCCATATTACCATTGAGGATAATGGAATCGGAATGGAACAGGAAAAACTGGAAGAGTTGAAAATGAAAGTGTCAGGAAATCAGATTGTACAATATAAAGGGTTTAATGGGATTGGAATGACCAATAGTATCCTGCGTTTGAAAATGCTGTATGGGGAGGCTTTCCATTATGAATTTGCCAGTCGGCCCGGAGCAGGGACGAGGATATCTATGGCATTTCCGGGAGATACCGTGTGATGAAAAAAAGAGTTTTGATCGTAGAGGATGATAAGTTTTTTCGGATTGCAGTAAAGAGATATATTAACTGGGAACAATTTGGATTTGAAATTGCCGGGGAGGCAGTCCATGGAAAGGCGGCTCTGGAATTTATGGAGAGCCATCCTGTGGAAGTGGTGGTCACGGATATGAGCATGCCGATCATGAACGGCGTGGAGCTTACCAGAGAAGTAAAGAAACGCTATCCGGATATCATGTGTATTGCCCTGTCGGCGTATGATGATTTTGAATTTGTGAAAGAGTCTTTAAAGGCCGGGGCAAGCGACTACATACTCAAGCAGGATATTGAAAAGGAAAACACAGGCCATACGATTGCACAGGCATGGAGAAAGCATCTCACGGATATGGCATTTGAAAGCAATATGAAGGAAGGGATTCAGAGGTATCTGAGAGGAGGACAGTCTGATCTGGAGAGACGCGCGGGAAATTATCTGCGTTTATGCATCGAAGAAGGACAGGGTGTGTATTTATGCGTGATACAAAATCTCAATGAAGAATGGGTGCATCCATACTGTGAAAAGTCAGTTTGGATGAAAGAAAGTATTTTGGAACTGCATGATAAAAAGGGGCATTGTTTTTTGCTTCCATCCAGGCAGAGCATGAGCTTTATGCAGCAGTTTCAGGAGAAAAATGAAATGCTGAATCAGATTTCTGCTATATTGAAGGAAGAGAAATACCTGGCTTCATGCAGCGGACTTGTTTTCAAGGCCGAAAATCTCAGGGAATGTTTTGGGCAGACACAGCAGGCGTTGGAGATAGCCGGATTCCTGAATAAGAAAAAAATCGTTCTGTGGGAAGAAGTCTGTGATGTGAAAAGAGAACTCCATTTTTTGAAAACAAAAGAGTTTTCTAAAGATATATTTTCTTTGCCTGACGCAGAAAAATCTTTGGAAAAATTGACAGAAGAATTAAGAAGGGCAATGCCCGACGCGGAGCATGTACAAAGAAATTATCTGCAGTGGCTGAGCGAAGTCGCGGCGAATATGCAAAAGGACGTTGGAAACCAGAAATATGCGGAGATCAAGGAAAAACTGGAAAAGACCGTACAGCTTGATGAAAAGCATAGATTGGTAGGGACATATGTGGAGGAATTGTTTGCGGAAGAGAAGGGAATGTCTTTTCATGCATCAGTCATATCCAGTATGCAGTTCATACAACAAAATTATGCGGAAGACCTGTCTTTATCCCGAATTGCGGAATATGCATCAATGAATGAAAGTTATCTGAGCAACCTGTTCAGAAAGGAGACCGGGCAGAGCATTACGGAATATTTGAGCCATATCCGTATCGAAAAAGCCAAAGAACTGGTTCGGGAGACAAATTACAGGAATTATGAGATTGGAGAAAAAGTAGGTTTTGTAAATGCTTCCTATTTTAGTACCATATTTAAAAAAGAGACAGGATTTACGATTCAGGAATACCGCAAACAAAATAAAAGAACTTAAGGAATTTTGCGATTCCCAAAGAAATTGAAAGAAATCTAAAAATATTGAATGGAATATGTTTGAAATATGTGAACTGACGGAAAGGAACCATGGTATTTTACAAAAAGTACCATGGTTTTTTAATAGAATCTGAAAAATTCAAAAGAAATATAGGAAAGAAAAAATGTACAATGGTTTTATCAAAAATACAGGAGGAAAAAAGTATGAAAAGAAAGATTGTATTATTTTTAATGGCAGGATGTTTCGCGCTGAGTGCTGTGGGATGCTCCGGCGGAGGCGGCGGAACAGATGCGGGAACGGACAACGCAAAGAAAGATGAGGAAGTCTCGAATGAGGAAGGGGAGCAGATTTCCCTGGAATTTATGAATGGTTCAGCAGAGGAGCAATATGTAGCGTGGCTGGATGAAATGATCACAGGCTTTGAAGAGGAAAATCCGGGAATCGACGTAGAGGTTAACAGAATTTCCGTTGATAATTACAGCCAGACCGTTATGACCAGATTTGCAGCCGGGGATGTTCCGGATCTGTTCAGTTTTGCGGAAAATGACATTGCGGACATGGTTCCAAGCGGCTATGTGATGGATCTGACGGACAGCGCAAATGTAGCGAATTATTCTGACGGGATGCTGGACAGCCTTTCCAAAGACGGGAAGGTCTATGCTTTGCCGGTAGCGAACGATTTTATGTGCGTGACTTATAACAAGGGCGTTTTTGAAGAAGCCGGGATCAAGGAAGTGCCGGACACATGGGAAAAGTTCATGGATGCCTGCGAGACCTTAAAAGGCAAGGGAGTGACACCATTAGCAGCAGGAATGTCAGAGCAGTGGGTCGTAAATGGAACGGCACAGACCGTATACTGTGCGGCGGTTCTTGGAAACGGAGGTCCGGATCTGTCCGCTATGATCGACAGGAGTGAGAAATTTGCGGATGTGGAACAGTGGAGAGATTTTTTCACAAAACTACAGGATATGTATCCGTATATGAATGAAGATTTATTTGGAACCGACCAGAATACGGCATATACCATGCTGGCAAATGGGGATGCGGCAATGATTGCCAATATTACCTCGGCGGTGACCAATGTCATGGCTATGAATCCGGATGGGGAGTATGGTATTTTTGCACTGCCGGTATCGGAAAAAGCAGAGGACAATATTATGCCGATGTGCCCTCCGGCAGCAGGAATCGCAATCAGTGCGGAGACAAAACATCCGGAAGAAGCAAAGAAGTTCCTGGAATATCTGACCTCGCCGGAATCTGTGACAAGATATGCAGAACTTGGGGCAGGAATCCCGATCGTACAGGGAGTGGATACCGCCGGGCTGGAAGGAGCCTTTAAGGATGCAGCCGACATGATCAATCATGGTGATGTAAAACTGATTTCATCAAAGAGTTTCCCGAGCGCAAATGAGGACGCATTTATTAATGATGTGTCAGATTTTTTCCTGAATGAATGCTCAGATATTGATGGGGCGCTGGAGAGTCTGGATGCGGATTTTGATAACCTTAAATAACAGGATGAAACAGTGATCAAGTGAATTTGAATTGCAGGGCAGATGTCTGTCACAGTCTACGTGCCGGAGAAGGGCATACTGTATGATATCTGCCCTGTTCTGGAAAGGGACAAAAGCAATGCATATGCATTTGTGTCCTGGAAAGGAATAGAGTATATGAAAAAAATAAAAAAGCAGATGGAGTACTTCGTCTTTCTGATTCCCTCAATCGTACTGTTTGTATTTTGTGTGGTGTATCCATTCTTTTCAGGAATCCATCTCGCATTTACGGATTGGGACGGAATATCCAGAACCTATAACTACGTGGGGGCAGAGAATTTTGTAAAGATATTTTCAGATAAAAATGTCATAAAGCCGATTGGAAATACGCTGTTTTACGGAGTTGTAGTTACGGCTTTAAACAATGTGCTGGCCTTATCTCTGGCCATGATCCTCGGGAAAAAACTGAAGGGAAAATCTTTCTTTAAAACTTCGTTCTTTGTACCGCTGGCAATCAGTGCGGTGCTGGCTTCTTTTGTATGGAGATATATCGACTCCAACCTGCTTTCCCTGATTTTTGGAAAATCGCTGCTGGGTAGAAAGAACACGGTGCTGATCGGGATCATTATTATATCGTTGTGGAACAATCTGGGCTCCAATATTATGATCTATATTGCCGGGCTGGCCGGGATTCCTGTGGATTATAATGAAGCTGCCATGATTGACGGGGCGAACAGTTTCCAAAGGTTTAAGAATATCACCATCCCTATGCTGATGCCTTCATTCACCATCTGTATCACCCTGACATTGACATCGTCTTTGAGGGAGTTCGGTATGGTCATGGCGGCTACAGGAGGCGGACCCGCAGGTTCCTCAGAAACAGTGGCACTTTTAATCTATAATTACATGTTTAAATATTCGAGGGCCGGTTATGCACAGGCAATTTCCTTCATCTTTATGATATTCCTTATCATAATCGGACTTAGCTTAAACAAATATTTCAGGAGCAGGGAGGTGGAAGCATAATGAAGCATACGAAAATTGGAATTTTGCCGAAAATTTATCTTTTGGTCGCTACAGTGGTGTTTTTATTTCCATTTTACATTTGCATTTTGACGTCTGTGAAGTCAAAGCAGGATGTGGGAGGTCTGTTGTCGCTTCCGAAAACCATCCATTGGGAAAATTTTAGTACGGCGATTGAAAAAGCAAATATTTGGATGTCTATGAAAAACAGTATTATCATTACGTTTTGCAGTGTTGTCATTATTGTGCTCGTGTCGGCATCTGCGGCATATGCGATTGCAAGACAGTACCGGAAAAAATTTTACCGTTTTTATGAGGCGCTGTTGGTGGCGTCCGTGATGCTGCCGTTCCAGGTCATCATGGTGCCTGTCTACAGGATGTACCGGAGCCTGAACCTTCTTAATACCAGGATAGGCGCCATCATTATGATTTCCGGCCTTGCGATCGCATATTCCACAACCATGATGATCGGGTTTGTGAGGGGGATTCCGATTGAGCTGGAAGAAGCGGCCATGATTGAAGGCGCAGGACGCTTTCGTGTATTCTTTGTCATTGTCCTTCCATTATTGAAACCGATTTTGGCAACGGTGGCGGCGCTGCAGTTCTTAAGCGTGTGGAATGAATTTAACGTATCGATTCTGCTGCTGCAGAGTGAAGAGATTAAGACGATCCCAATGCAGCAGTACGTATTCTTCGGCGCATACGGCGCGGATTATAACACAGCGTTTGCCGCAGCGGTAATCTCTATGATACCGGTTATCCTGTTCTTCTTTGTGATACAAAAGCAGGTAGTTGCAGGAATGACGGCCGGCGCTGTCAAAGGATAAGTGCGTGTGTTTTGCCAGAGCAGCAGGCCGTTACTGTCTGCTGCTTTGGAGCCATCAGTATGAATGAATTCTAGGAGGAAGCAAATGCGGAGCATTTTTTTCATGCTTCCGACGACATGCCCTCGAACGAATGTGAGGGGGCGCTACATTATATGAGGAGGAATATTATGAATCCAATTTTACCGCTGCATTACTCGGCTCCCGATGGAGAACCCCACGTGTGGAAAACAGATCCGGATACACTTTACCTGTATGCATCGAACGACCGGACAGCAAGCTTTGGGATGGATCCCTGGCAGTCTGTCTGGTCTACAAAAAATCTGTCAGACTGGACAGAGCACAAGCCGGGATTTGACGCACGCACGGAAGTAAAGTTTGAAAAAGTCCTGCAGCTCCCTGCAAGTGACTGTGCGGAAAAAGACGGAAAATATTATTATTATTTTACGGCGGCGGGAAAGCAGTGCGTCGCTGTCTCGGACAGACCGGAGGGCCCGTTTCAGGATGTAAAATGTATCGAAGGGACAGATTTCCCGTCTTGCGGCGATCCTGCGGTGTTTGTGGATGAGGACGGAAGCGCCTATCTCTATTGGGGGCAGTTTTCACTGCGGGGCTGTAGATTAAAGGACAATATGTACGAACTGGACGAACCTACATTAAATACAATGCTGATCACAGAAGAAGAGCATGGATTCCATGAAGGCAGTTCCATGAGAAAAAGAGGAAATTTATATTACCTGATTTTTTGCGACACGGACAGGGGAGCGGCTACCTGTTTAAGCTATGCGGTAAGCCATTCTCCTTTGGGTCCATTTGAAAAACGGGGCGTGATCATTGACAATAAAAACTGTGACCTGGCCGCATGGAATAATCATGGTTCTATTGTGGAATTTCATGGACAGTGGTATATCGTTTACCACAGAGCGTGTTTCGGCGTAGAGATGGGAGGACGAAAGGCCTGCATAGAGCCGATTTTTTTCGATGAAAACGGCGATATTAAAGAAGTGAAAATGACCACTCAGGGAGCGGATGAGCCAATTCCTGCAAAAAGCAGGATGGACGCATACAGAGTGTGTGAATATTTTCATGCACCTGACCAAAACCGTGCATTACAGGATAATTTTTTCTGGAGAATGCCTTTGGAGGGATGGCGTAAAACGGTGTATGAAAATTCCATGAAAAATAAAAAGGATCTGGGAGTGCGGGCAGCCCATTATGTTGAAGATGGCGTGCATAAGGAATACTTGACACACTTTGCGTCAGGCGATGGGGCCATATACAGATATTTGGATTTTGGGGACGGAGTGAATCGTTTTTTGTGTTCAGCATCCAGTTATCTTGCAGAAACAAAATTGGAAATCCACATAGACGGCCCGGATGGTCCATGTATCGGAACCTGTATCATTGGTGACACTAATGGATTTGGACCATGGAACTGGAAACAGTTTTCCTGTCAGGTGGAACAGATACATGGCGTGCATGAGGTATGCCTGAGAACATATCCGAACGAACAGTACGGCGGATGGCTGTGTGATCTTGAGTGGTTTCAGTTTGAGTAAAAGGTTTTGATAAAAGAAGGGATGGTAGTCTATGAACGAATTTGAGTTGCAAGTGCGGGGAAATGCGTCCGGAAAAAATGTACATCGTATCCGCCCGGTTTTTGTATGGAAAACCCCACCGCATTTGACGCAGTTTACAGTTGAAATATCCAGAGATTCAGAATTTAAAGATATTATTTTTTTAAGGGACACGCATGAACATTACTGTGTATACGACAGCGCAGAACTCACGCCGCAGACAATTTACTACGTAAGAGTCAGAAGCGGAATGGGAAAATGGAGCAGGACTTGTTTTACAACCGGGATGTAGCAGCCTGCCGCGAAGGTGGGATTATTGCGTGGGACGCAGGGCAGGAAGAGGATGGTAAGGGAAAACGAAGACAGTCTCAAAGAGGAGAGGGATATCATATGGCATATCAAAGCATTCGTCCGGGAAAAATCTGGTTAGATACAGAAGGCAGGCGGATTCAGGCGCATGGCGGCTCTGTGATGTATATTGACGGGATTTATTATTGGTATGGGGAAAATAAGGAAAAAACAGATGGAAAGAACGGAATCTGGCATTGGGGAGTAAAATGTTATTCCTCTGTGGATTTGTATAACTGGAAAGATGAGGGCATTATCATTCAGCCAAATACCGGGGATGTACATTCATCCCTTCATCCAGCCAAATGTATGGACAGGCCGCATATTATTTATAACCGGAAAAACCGGCAATATGTCTGCTGGCTGAAAATCATGAATGAAGATGGTACACAATCGGCAACCATTTTGACGGCAGACCACATTTTAGGGCCTTATACGGTTGTGCGTGAGGGACTTCGTCCTTTGGGAATGAGCGCCGGTGATTTTGACCTGGCAATAGCAGAGGACGGAAAAGGGTACTACTATTTTGAGCGCGTACATAGTGAGACGATCTGTGCGGATTTGACAGAAGACTATATGGACGTGACAGGATATTACAGCACGCATTTTCCACATCCGGGGCCGCCGTATGTGCGGGAGGCGACAGCGCATTTTCAAAGGAAGGGAAAGCATTATCTGCTGACTTCGGGGACGACAGGGTATTTTCCAAATCCATCGGAAATTGCCGTTGCGGATACCTGGCATGGCCCGTACCGTGTTCTGGGGAACCCTCATCCTGCGGATCAGAGCCAGACGTCCTGGCATTCTCAGATCGCGTCGGTATTTAAGGTGGAGGGGAAAGAGGATCTTTATATTGCCGTGGCAGACCGATGGCTTCCGGAAGCTATGGATCAGGAATATGAAGTCTATAAGCAGATATTCTGGGACATGTTCCAAAATGGCGGAAAGGAATTTGACTATGATCTGATCGGAGGGCCGGTTATAGAAAATACATGTATTTCAGAATATGTGTGGCTTCCGCTCAGATTTGACGGAGAGATGGTTTATATTGACTGGAAAGACGAGTGGAGAATTGAAGAGTATGAGTCAAAGCTAGGGTGAGTCAGATGATCTGCAAGAATAAAAATCGGATCGGTGACGCAATAAGGCTTTGCACCTTTTTCTTTTAAATTGAGAAGGAGGAAGAGGAAATGGCATCATTTAGCAGGATTGAGAACTTTCAGGTCAAAACAAACCAAGCGTTCCTGGACAAAGCGGCAGCGCTGGAGCCTGTGCTGAACAAGCGGGTGATCCGTCCGATGCGGATCATAACAGTGGAACAGAATCGATATCATGAGGCGATCGTCCATGAAGCCGCGGAAATGTCCGAATTACCGAAGATGAGCTTCGGGAAAGGGGATAAAGTGATTTTTGATTTTGGGGACCACCAGGTGGGATATGTGTCTTTTACCGCGGTGCCGGTGGGAAGCCATTATGATGCCCCTGCATATTTACGCCTGAAATTCGCGGAGATTCCGTCTGAATTATTGGAGAATGCGGAGGATTATGACGGGTGGCTAAGCAGGTCATGGATCCAGGAAGATACCATGCATCTGGATATCCTGCCGTCTTCAGTGCATCTTCCGCGCCGTTATGCGTTCCGCTATATGCAGATTGAAGTGCTGGACACCTCGCCGAAATACAGCCTGACGCTGCGCAATATCTATTGTGATTATGTATCCGCGGTAGAAATGATCGTGGTGGAACCCCTGAATTCGAAGGATGAACTGCTCAACCGGATGGACCGTGTCAGCGTCAAGACACTGATGGACTGCATGCAGAGCGTGTTTGAGGACGGGGTAAAACGCGACAGGAGGCTGTGGCTGGGGGATCTTCGGCTTCAGGCCAGAGCCAATTATGAGACCTTCCGCAACTATGATATGGTAAAACGCTGCCTCTACCTGTTTGCCGGAATGACCTTCGAAGACGGGCGGATTGGAGCCTGCTTTTTCCATGAGCCGGATCTGCGCGTGGATGACACCTATCTGATGGACTACGCGCTGCTCTTCGGCCCGGCATTATGCGATTACTATGAGGCATCCGGGGATTTGGAAACGCTGAAGGAGCTGTATCCGCAGGCGATGGAACAGATTGACATCTGCTGGGATACGATGCTGGATGACAGGAAGGTCGTGATCGACAAAGGGGATGAATTCTGGTGCTTTCTGGATTGGGGCGAGGGCCTGAATAAACAGGCCGGGGCACAGGCGGTGCTGATCTATACGATGCGTTACGCGATCCGTATGGCGAAAGTGCTGGGAGACCAGGAACGTATCCAAAGAACGGAAGAACAGATGGAGACTTTGAAAGCGGCTGCGATTGAAAACTTTTGGGATGATAAGCAAAAGATCTTTGTCAGCGGCAAGGCACGGCAAGTTTCATGGGCCACGCAGATATGGATGATCCTTGCCAGAGTATTTGACAAAGAAAAGAGCCGGGAACTGATATTACATACCATGCAGGTAAATCCAAGGATCCGCATGGTAACGCCTTATATGTATCATCACTATATGGATGCGTTGATCCGATGCGGGGAAGAGGAACTTGCGTTAGAAGAAATGAAGCGTTATTGGGGAGAAATGATTTTGGATGGCGCAGATACTTTCTGGGAATTGTACAATCCATATAATAAGCATGAATCGCCATATGGCTCCAGTATGGTAAATAGTTACTGTCATGCATGGAGCTGCACTCCAACATATTTATTGAGAAAGTTTTACAAGAAAAAATTGCAGCATTGAAACCGAAAAATATAATAAAAAAAATCCGGCGAAGGTTCACCCCTTCGCCGTACTCAGATATTCTTTCATCTTCAGATATTCTTCTATCCCAAATGTAATCTTCCCCTTGACCAGAGAAAAATATCCTTCCTTATGCATGGAGCGGATCGTCCGATCCAGTGTCTTGATATTCATGCCCAGTTCTTCCCCCAGCCGTTCCCGAGTCTTCTGCAGAGTAACCGGGCGGGGCTCCTTTGGCTTCCCGGGGGTGCTGCTCCCGGTCTTTGGAAATACCTGCTCATAGAGCCGCACAAGATAATCCGCCACAAGGAACATGGGCGGATAGTAAAGCTTTAAACCATTATTGTAGGAGGAACGGTACAGCTTGAATGCAGTGCGTTCCGCCATTTTTCGAAGGATATGCGTATCGGAATCGACCCATCTTTCCGCATCCTTCCGCGGGATATAGACCACGGTATTGGCGGTCAGGGCTTCGATGGTGACGGAGGCCTCCGGCTTATTGGCCAGCAGCGCGACCTCCCCGATAAAATCAATGGCTTTATTGGTCTCGATCATATAGATCTTGCCGTTTTCAAATTCATTGATCACCCGGTTCTCACCCTTGGCGACAATCCCCAGATATGGAAGCACACTGTCTTTCTGATGGATCAGTCCGCCCGGTGGATGCACTTTGACACGGGCAAGCTGCCGGAGCTCATCAGGCATGTTTTTTGTATAGTCTGTTAACTCCGGCACTTCTTTTTCCAGTTCACTCAACGTCATGAAATGGTACCTCCCGCGTATGCCCTTTCGAGCATGGTCTATGTTCAGAAAGAACCAGGAAAATCATATAAAGATTCAGAACTGCAGCAACCCCATGGTCTGCTGTCCCTTCTGCGCCATGTTCCGCTTCTGCAGCATCATGGAGATGCTCTGCAGGGTCTGCTGATGCTGCAGCTGCATCAATGCCTTCGCAACATCGGTATCTCCCATGCGGCTTTTGGATGCCGTCAGGTTTTCGGATGCGTATCCGTTATAATCAATCGCATATTCCAGCTTATTGTACTGAGCCCCCAGGGTGCTGCGGTCTCCGGTAACTTTATCCAGAGCCTTATCAATTGCCTGGATGTCAAAGTCCTTTGTTACGTCAAAATCTGCCAGACCGAGTGCATCGATTGTGGAGTTGATGGAATTGTTGACGTTGATGGAACTGCCGCCTGCATCTCCCACCAGCTCAATACCGTTCTTCTGGCTGCCGTCCAGCAGGCTGCGTCCGTTAAAGTTGGTCTGCTTTGCAACCAGATTGATCTGGTTCTTTAGCTGATCCACTTCCTGCTGGATATTCGCACGGTTTGCATTGTTCATAATACCGCTGGAAGCACGGAGAGCCAGTTCGCGCATCCTCTGCAGAGAGCTTGTGATACTGCCCAGGGCGGAATCAGAGGTCTTAAGCAGGCCGACCCCATCATTCAGGTTCTTAGTGCCGGTGTTGATACCGGTGATCTGCGCATTCTCCTTCTCAGTGATGGCCAGTTCGGCAGCACCGTCAGCCGCGGACATCAGCCGGTTTCCGCTTGCGATATGCCCATATAAATATGGGGATGTTGTACTAATTCCAGAAATTGCGCTCATATTAGATTCCTCCTTTTTAAGATGATAATATTCTGATAAGACCTGCGGTCAGCAGGACTTGTAACCGTCAAGATCCAAAGCTTTTGAAAATCGTCTGGTTTCATTCACTTTAAAAGAAAATGGATTCTATAATAAAATCTCCTGGATTCAACCATTTTTAGAGAAAGTGCCTCTTCTATATATCATATCGTTCAAACTTAAAAAATGATTACAGTTTTTTCAAAAAATTTCCAAAAACCCCTCATTTGTCCTGTTTTTAAAATTTAAAATTCGATAGAATCATTTTAACAACATAAAACGTACATTTCATTTCAAACCAGGCTCGTGCCAGCCGCGCAGAAAAAAGGAAGATTTGGAGCACGGCGGGGAGCCGGTTACGGGAACGGGAGGTAATCAAAGATGAAGAAACAAAAGGAAAGCTTTGCCTACGAATCGCTGAGGCAGAGGATCAGGGTGGAATGGAAGGTGTATCTGCTGGCGTTTGTATTTATACTGATCGCGGACAGTATCGGACAGATCCAGATTCCGGTGGGAAAAGGAATGTTTATCCTATTTCCGATCTTTTACGCCATTATCTTAGGCGTGCTTAGCGGGCCGGAGGTGCTCAAGATCGTAAAAAATGAGCAGGTCAAGGCAGCGTCAAAGCTGGTGGTAGTCGGGATCGCGCCGTTTATCGCAAAGCTGGGGATCACGGCCGGAGCAAATATCGAGACCATTCTGAGTGCAGGCCCGGCGGTTCTGCTCCATGGCTTTGGAAATTTATTTGCCATCATACTGGCGCTCCCGGTGGCGATCCTGCTGGGGATGAAGCGGGAAGCGGTAGGAGCCTGCTTTTCCATTAACCGGGAGTACCATATGGCATTGATCAACAACATTTACGGGTCGGATTCGGCGGAGGCGAGAGGAAGTCTTTCTATTTATATCGTAGGCGGCATGATCGGAACCATTTACTTCGGGATCCTGGCTTCCGCAGTGGCCATGACGGGATTGTTTCATCCAGAAGCCCTGGGGCTGGCATCAGGCGTGGGTGCCGGGATCATGATGGCAAGCTCCAGCGCGTCACTGTGCGCCATGTATCCGGAATCTGCGGAGACCATCAAGACACTGGCAAGCGTGGGAGAGACCATGGCGGGGATCACCGGGATCTACATCAATATGTTTCTGGCAATCCCGCTCTGCGACCGGCTGTACTGTATATTGGAGCCAAAACTGGGAAGGTTTATAAAAGCAAAAGAAACAAAATAGTGATAAAAGAAAGATTAGAATCACAATATTTCCAGCTGTTCGGTTGAGGATTCGACAGGTGGCAATATTTTATCTTGCGGTATAAGGACGATATGAAGGAGGATTTAGAATGAGATACATAGAATGGTTATTTTTACTGGTGATCGGCGCGTGCGGAACAGGCCTGGCAAATTTTATCGGACATGATGTGGGGTTCCTGGAGTCCCTTCCGGGACTGGTGGTCCTCGTGGCGATCTCCATGCTGGCGGTTGTCTGCATCAAACTGATCCCTTTGAAGCTTCCCATCGTGGCGTACTGCGCAATCATCGGCCTGCTCTTCGCCTGCCCGCTGTCCCCGATCCGGACCTTCGTGATCGACGCGGCTGCAAAGATCAACTTTACGGCGCCGTTTACCATGGTCGGGGCATACGCAGGGCTGGCCATCGGCGACCAGCTGAAAGCATTTATCAAACAGGGACCGAAGATCTTGGTTGTGGGCCTGCTGGTCATGACCGGAACATTCCTGGGATCCTGTATGTGGGATTCCCTGATCTTAAAATTAACAGGAACGATCTGAAGAAGCAGTCCAGGACAGCAGGAACATACGGATGCAGACTGTGCGGGCTTGCCCGCAAAAGGAAGAATCCGTATGTTGCTATTGGGCGGGACGCCCAACAACCTCAGACAGGAGCTGCGATAGCAGCGGAAAGTCTGCGCAGCAGACGGGTCTGAGGTCTGCTGTCTTGAATCAAGCAGGAACATACGGATGCAGACTGTGCGGGCTTGCCCGCAAAAGGAAGAATCCGTATGTTGCTATTGGGCGGGACGCCCAACAACCTCAGACAGGAGCTGCGATAGCAGCGGAAAGTCTGCGCAGCAGACGGGTCTGAGGTCTGCTGTCTTGAATCAAGCAGGAACATACGGATACGGACTGTGCGGGCTTGCCCGCAAAAGGCAGAATGAATATTGGGAGAAGGAGATCACGGACATGGAGAAATGTAATTTATTGATAAAGAATGCAGTTGTTATGACGGACTATGAGACGGTAAAAAATGGGATGGACATTGCAGTGTCGGATGGCAGGATTGCGGCAGTAGCAGAAACCGGAACCAGGGAATTTCAGGCGGACAAAACCATTTCCGGGGAAGGCAAGCTGCTCATGCCGGGGCTGATCGACAGCCATATGCATACCGGCCAGCAGCTCCTAAAAGGGCTTGTGCTGGACGCGAAGCCGATCATCTGGACCCGGGTCATGCTTCCCTTTGAGAGCACGCTGACCCCGGAGAAAATGAAGCTGTCCGCCCAGGTGGCTGCCCTGGAAATGATGAAATCCGGCACCACGGCATTTATAGACGCAGGCAGCTACCATATGGATGCGGCGGCGGCAGTTTATGAGGAAAGCGGCCTGCGAGGATGCATTTCCTATTCTACGATGGACGAGGAAGGGCTTCCGGAGAGCATCGCCATGAACGCGGGGCAGGCGGTGGAGGAAACGGATCGTTTATATGAGAATTGGAACGGAAAGGGCAATCTGAAGGTGTACTATTCCCTGCGTGCCTTAAATTCCTGTTCCCATGAGCTGACCGAGCTGGCGGCAGGCCATGCCCGGGATCGGGGAGCCATGCTGCAGGCGCACATGAACGAGTACCAGGGAGAGGTAGACGGGATCATAGCTAGGGAAGGCATGCGGCCTTATGAATATCTGGAAAAAATGGGCGTGCTTTCGGACCGGTTTTTGGGAGCACACAGCCTGATCTTATCTGAGGAAGAAAAGGAGATCATCCGGGAGCGGGGCGTGAAGGTCTGTCATTGCCCGTTCAGCAACTGCGGAAAGGCTGTGCCGGATACGCCGGACCTGGCGGAGCGGGGGATCATTCCGGGCTTCGGAACGGACGGAGCGGCCCACGGCGGATTGAGTCTGTGGAACGAGATGCGCATTTTCCGATCCCTGATGAACATTTACCACGGTGTTCCCAACCGCAATCCCAAGGTCATGCCGGCGGAGCTGCTGTTCCGGATGCTCTTTGAAGGCGGCGCGGCGGCGATCGATGAGATCGGGCAGTGCGGAAGGATCGCGGAAGGCTGCAAAGCGGATCTTGTCAGCATTTATCTGGATGCCGGAAGGCTGATCCCCAGCGGAAATCTGCTGCATACCATGTTCGAGTGCGCGGAGTCCGGCGATGTGCGGGATATGATCGTGGGCGGGAAGATCCTGATGGAAGACCGGGAGATCCGGACGATGGACGAAGAACGGATCCTGTTTGACGTGAAGAAATATATGGAGCGGATGTAGGAAGGAAGTTTTATCATGGTAATCTGTTTGTTGACTGCGGCGGCCAATCTGGCGGTCGGCGCCTTGGTGGGGCTGTGCGGCGTGGCGGGGTTTCTGCTCCCCATGTTCTACACGGCCGGCCTGGGAATGAATGTGTCCGAAGGGCTGGCACTCAGCTTCGCAGCATTTATCGTGTCGGGAGCGCTGGGCTCCTGGAATTATAAAAAAGCAGGAAACCTGGATCTGGCTTTCGGACTGCGGCTGAGCGCAGGGAGCCTCGCGGGGGCGGTTCTGGGAGTCAGGCTGAACCTGATCATCCCCGAAGAGCAGGTGAAAATGCTGCTGTATCTGGTGGTGTTGCTGTCCGGAATATCCATTTTATTGCGGAAGGACAATGGAAAAGAAAAGCAATCCGGTGCGGAAAGATTTTCCATTGAAAAAAATCTGCCTGTGACCCTTTTGCTGGGCTTTTTAACCGGCGCGATCTGCTCCATGTCCGGCGCGGGAGGCCCGGTGCTGGTCATGCCGCTGCTGGTGGTGTTCGGCATTTCCATCCGTACAGCGGTAGGCGTGGCTCTGTTTAACTCTATTTTCATCGGAATTCCGGCCGTGGCAGGGTATCTGGCGCAGTGCGGCCTGATGAAGCTCCTGCCCATACTTCTGACGGCACTTGCGGCCCATGGGGTGGGGGTATATTATGGAAGTAAAAACGCGGGGCGGATCGATCAGGGGATGCTGAAAAAGGGCGTGGCGGTGTTCTCGATTGTAATTGCGGGGTGTAAGCTGAGCGGGATTCTGTAAAGAAAAACAGCTGTTTTTTTCTCACGTTCTGTAGCTCCTTACTGCCTGCTGGACATAGGTATTTGCAGATAATCAATCAAGGCAGCTTCCAAAAGCCGGGAATAGTTTACTTTTTGCTCTTCTGCAATCCTTTTCAGCCATGCCGGGAGAGTGATATTTGTCTTGATGCGTTCACTATCCTTTTTTATGCGGAATAAATCAGGGTGGATGGTAACAGGCATTACAACTTACACGCATAAATTATACGTATCCAGATAAAGTTTTGATAAACTGCAACATTGCCTGCAGAAAATAACTATGCTATAATGATAAATCAAAACAGGAGGACACCCCCATGATTTCTTTTGAGAACGACTACAACACCGGCGCCCACCCCCGTATCCTGGAGCGCCTTATAGAGACCAACCTGGAGCCCCTCACCGGCTACGGCGCGGACCGCTACTGCGAAAGCGCGAAGAACAAGATCCGCGATGCCTGCGGATGCCCCGACGCAGACGTAGAATTTCTGGTCGGAGGCACCCAGACCAATGCCGCGGTCATTTCCACCATGCTGAAGGATTACGAAGGCGTGATCGCAGCGGCAACAGGCCATGTGAATGTCCATGAGGCCGGAGCCATCGAATATACCGGCCACAAGGTCCTGGCGCTGCCCCACAGAGACGGAAAGCTCTCTGCGGAAACCTTAAGCTCCTACATAGCCGGCTTCTACGCCGACGAAACCCACGAACACATGGTATTTCCGGGCATGGTCTATATTTCCCATCCAACGGAATACGGTACGCTCTACACGAAAGCAGAGCTGGAAGCCCTTGCGGAAGTCTGCCGTTCTTACCATATCCCGCTGTTTCTGGACGGAGCCCGTCTCGGCTACGGCCTGATGAGCGGCCATACAGATGTGACGCTGCAGGATATCGCCCGCATGTGCGATGTATTTTACATCGGAGGGACGAAGGTCGGCGCGTTATGCGGGGAGGCGGTAGTATTCACGAAGCAGAACCGCCCGCCTCATTTTATCAATTCCATCAAAAAGAGAGGGGCGCTGCTGGCAAAGGGCAGGCTGCTGGGAATCCAGTTCGATACCCTCTTTACAGACAGCCTGTACTTTGAGATCAGCCGCCATGTCATTGCGATGGCGGAGGAATTGAAGAAGATTCTGGAGGGCAGGCAGATCGAGTTCTACTTGAAATCTCCCACCAACCAGCAGTTCGTGATCCTGGAAAATGACCGGATTGAGAAGCTGAAAAAAGAGGTAGTGTTCAGCTTTTGGGAAAAATACGATGAGACCCATACCGTGATTCGCTTCGTGACAAGCTGGGCCACCACCAGGGAAGATCTGGCGGTGTTGGATCGTGTGCTGGAACATGTATGAAACTCACAGGAACCCATAAGTAATATGAAGAGCGGGAAAAGGATATCCGGGGAGAACCGAACAACCCCGCTATAACATCATACAATCCCGCAGCTCCGTCTCCATCAATGCAAACTGTGCCTGGCTGACGCGGATTTTTCCGTGGACGAGGGAAATGTACCCTTCATCGCACAGCTGCGCAACCACCCGGTTGACGGTTCGGACAGAGCAGCCCATCCGCGCCGCGATCGTAGTGCGGGTATCCCGGATCTTATACTCAACGGGCGCTCCGCTCTGCATTGCCTTGCGGGGCAGACAGACCTTGTCCGACGTACCTCGATCTTCCGGCAGATGGGCAAGGGAACATTCATGATATAAAAGCTGCAGCAGCCGGGTTCTGTTGTCGAGAAAAAAATTCTTTCGGTCGGAACGGGTCTGCGTCATCCATTGTGTGACCAGCATCTGAATGCGGATAAAAAGGGCGTGGGCATCCTCCTTGATCCACGCCAGATAAGCCTTGGCGGGGATTATGACGCATAGGGAGCGTTCCAACGTGGTAAGGGTAATGAACCTGGCCGAAGCCTGGGAAAATAATTCAAAATCTCCGATGATCTCAATGGCGGTAATTTCCGCGAAGCGGAATTCCGTATCAGAAGCCTGTTCCTCAATCCCCTGGAGCCGCCCTTTCAATAAGATATAAATGTGGGAGCAGGAGTCGTCTGTACTCATCAGCGTCACATTTGCAGGATAAGATTTCAGCATCAGATTGGGAAGAAAGGAATCCGGACAATGCAGAAAAAAATCCTGCAGAAAGGCGAGCTGCTCCTGATTTAGTTTTTTAGTAAAGCTGTCGGAAAGCTTCATAACCCGATACCTCCTGACCCCGGACAGGCCGGAACCAAACTTTTGCCAAAATGCGCAAGATCTAGCACATCGTTGCTTAGTGCCTGATCTCAACGGCTGTAATCAGTGTATGACAATATGAATAAAATGACAAGAGGAACTGAAAAATTTCTAACTGTACGGTTGCAATCCGAATTATCAGTTTTATGCAATTTATTGCAATAAAACTGATAGTTTGGATTAGCAACCTACGCATAAATGAGCAAAATGCGGCTGCATTAGCAGACGCAAGAGTGCGATAGCACGGATTTTG